>JAJFLV010000140.1 GCA_021772535.1 Opitutales bacterium
TTTTTCATGGCCGTCTCGAGATTGAAGACTTTGTACCAATCTTGCCCGATTTTTGGGTGCGCTTCACTCGCCTGGGCAAAAGTAAGTTCTTTCAGGGGCAAGCCAGCTTGTTCGGCCATGGCAACGAGTTTACCAACCACATGGTGGGCTTCGCGAAAGGGTACCTGACGATTCACCAAATAATCGACGAGATCGGTGGCTAGCATCTGAGGGTCAGCGGAGGTAGCTTTGCAGGTGGCCTCATTGACCGTAATTCCCGAGACAACTCCACCAAGAACCCGGACTGAGATCAAGGTCTGGTCAAAAGCATCGAAAACGGGCAACTTATCTTCCTGCAGGTCGCGATTATAAGTCATCGGCAGCCCTTTCATGAGGGTGAATAGTGTTTGTGTGTGCCCTTGCAGGCGAGCTGCCTTGCCCCGGATCAGTTCCAGCGAATCGGGATTCTTTTTTTGCGGCATGAGGCTGGAACCGGTGGTGAATGCTTCTGGCAATTCGAGGAAACCGAATTCTTCCGTACTCCACAGTATGAGATCCTCCGCCACACGCGAAAAGTGAGTTCCGCAGATGGCACAGGCCGTTGCAAATTCGAGGAAAAGGTCACGATCTGCCACAGCATCGAGACTGTTGCGGGTCATTTGCGGGCGACCCTCGTGATCAACAAATCCAAGCTCCTTTGCGGTGAATTCACGGTCCAGGGGCAAAGTGCTCCCAGCCAGGGCGCCGGAACCCAAGGGGCAAAAATTGGCATGCGCGGCAATTGTTTCAAAACGTCCGATGTCTCGAGAGAACATTTCCACATAAGCAAGCCAATGGTGGGCCAGGGGTACCGGTTGCGCCCTGCGAAGGTGGGTGTAACCGGGGATGATAATCTCGCAATGGGCCTCTGCCTTGTCAACCAGACCGGTGAGGAGGTTTTTTAACCCTTCACCGAGTTCAGTGCAGGCCGCTTTAAAGAACAGGCGCATATCCGTGGCCACCTGGTCGTTGCGGCTACGCCCAGTATGCAATTTGGAAGCAGCCTGCGTCTTGCCGCTAAGAGCCTGCTCAATATTCATGTGAACGTCTTCCAGACTTTCATCCCACTGAAACTGACCACTCTCGATCTCCTTCAATATGCCGTCCAAACCCAAATGGATATCGTCGCGCTCTTCAACCGTGAGTAAACCGACATGGCAAAGCATGGAAGCGTGAGCCTTACTCCCGAGCACATCAAAAGGAGCCAACCTCCGGTCGAAGGAAACGGACTCGCTGAAACGGATCATCAAATCAGAGGGTTTCTCCGAAAACCGGCCGCCCCAGGTAGCTTGCGGTTTTTTTGCCATGCCCGGAACATCGCAGGCGACGCCAAACGAGGCAATCCAAAATCCCCGCAACGAGGGCGGAAAATATTAATAAAGAAAAATTCTAATACTACGAAGACTAATGCCGACTTTAATTGGTATTCAAAACAATGAAATCAGATCCCAAATATTGTGGATTCGAGAAATCCAAGTTCCTGCAATTGTGCCTGGCGGAAAAAGAAGAAATCCGCCGTTACAAAGGAATGGAATCAAAGAAAGCCGGCTACGATATCGGCTATGATCGGGCTTTATTGGAATGGATCCGCGATCACCGGGATCACTGGTACCACTCCAGGGTTCAGGTGAATCCGGGGTCCACCACATTTCGATTTTTACACAATTTCGCTTAAGTTTTTGCAGCCCGACCGATCAATTTAATAGCCAAAACTCCTTGCTCCTGTAAAAAACATATTTAACATAAAAAAGCATTCGAGTTTGGTTGGAAAAGCCGGTTAACGCCGGCTTTTCTGCTTTTTTATTTTTGGAATGATAAAACGAAAGACTGCGCGGCCAGAATTAATCCGCGGGATAATCGACGGATTCTTCAAGCATGGTGTTGACAACCCGCGCGCTTCCGAAAACAAAAAGGCAATTTTCGTTACACGCCGAGTCGGATTATCCATGGGCCGGTTTACGGCTACTGATCTAGCTCTTCCACTTCAGAAGGTTGCCGGACCTTGATGCGGGCAGCGATAACTCGGGTTTCGTCCACCTCGGTTATCGTCACCTCCAGTTGTTCCAGTTCCAGAGTTTCCCCACTGTCGGGAATTCGGCCTAGTTCAGCCGTAATCAATCCTCCAAATGAGGCCACTTCATTCTTATTCTCGATGGGAACCTCCAGTGTCTCCTCCATATCCCGGATTGAGGCCAAGCCGGAGACCGCATATTCGTTCGGTCCCAGCAATTTGATGAGTTCTTCCTCAGCATCGAATTCATCCTGGATCTCACCCACAAGCTGTTCGAGGATCAATTCCAACGTTATAACTCCGTTGGCCCCGCCGAATTCGTCCGTTACCAGAGCCATATGAGTTTTCCGCAAAAGGAGTTTGCTGAGAACTTTTTCCAGAGGATCGTTTTCACCCACTCGTATCATTTCACGCTTGATTTTGCGCAAGTCGATGGAGTCGGGATTTTCTTTGGAATGAAAAATATCCTTGATGTGGATGAGCCCCAGGCAATTGTCCAGATCACCGTCACAAAGGGGGAAGCGGGTGTGTTCGGTCTCTTCGGCCAATGCCAGGTTGGCGGCATTTTCTTCATTGATGTCAAAATATTTCACCTGATTGCGCGGCAGGAGGATGTCCTGCGCTTTAACTTCCCGCATTTGCAAGGCGTTTTTAATCACTTTTAGAAGAACCTGGGAAACCTCCGGTTTTTCTTTCAAGGCATCGAGTTGCTCATCAATATCAAAAGCTTCCCACTCCGATTCCGGCTCCACTCCGAATCGTTTTAATGTAAACTCTGAGAATCGTTTTAATGGCCTTACGATGAGGTAACCGACCAGACCTGCCAGCCGGACTACCAAAGAAGTGGCCTGCAACACTTTGATGGGAGATGCCACGGCCAAACCCCGAGGCAACAGATCGCTCAATAAATAATATACAATAATTATCAGCAAAAAGGCCAAAATTCCGGTAGGCCATGCTTCAGGCATGCCAATTTCCTGTAGAAAAACAAACGATAGAGGAAATGAGAGCAGGGCATATCCCAAGGCACAGAAAAGATTCCCGAACCGAACTATCAGAAGAGTCCGGTCAGCGTCCTCCAGCAACGCCTCCGGCAGTTTTCTGCGTTTAAGCTCCTCCAAATACTCCGGGTCAAAATGGCTTAACCTTAATTTGATGATGCTGAACCCGCCCGCGGCCAGGAGGGCGTTCACAATAAGCAACCCAATTGCGCCGAAAAGACGCAGGAGTATATCGACCTGTTCAGGATTCACGAAAGTGCCGGGAAATTAAGCTGCATCGTGTTATTTCCCAAAAAACTCGGCCAGAGCATTGAGTAAGCTCCGGTTCTGATTTTCTGTGCCCACGGTTATTCTCAGATGGTTGGGAAGGCCATAGCCTTTGAGGGGCCGAACAATAATTCCTCTGTCATGGAGATAGCTATATACTTTGTCAGAATTCTCGAATCGGACAAGGATAAAGTTTCCCGCACTGGACACATATTCCAACCCAAGCTCCGCGAATCCCTTTGATAAAAGGGTCAGTCCGGCGGCATTGGTTGCTTTGGACATTTCCACAAAGGCCTCATCCTCCAGCGCTCCCAAGGCCGCCGCCAGGGCCACTGAATTCACATTAAAGGCCGGGCGGACCCGGTTGAGCAAGTCCACCAGATCGGCATGGCAATAACCATAACCGATACGCAGCCCGGCCAATCCGTAAATTTTCGAGAACGTGCGGGTGCAAATAATTTTCAGACCCTCCTCGATCAGGGGGCGCAGGTCGGGGGGATCGTCAAGGTACTCCGCATAGGCCTCATCCAGACAAAAAATAACATGGTCCGGGAGACTCCGGGCAAATTCCACGATTTCCGACTCCGAGTTATCGGTGCCGGTGGGATTGTTGGGCGAAGGTAGAAAAACGAGTCGGGTTTGCGGAGTTATGGCGGCCCGCATGGCATCTAGATCGTGGCGAAAATCGACCAGAGGCGCCTCCAGGCAATTTCCCTCCTGTAGCAAAACGGCCAGTTTGTAGGCAATAAATGCATGCTCCCCCATGACCACATCGATTCCCGGCTCGACGAAGGCGGAGCACAACAGGTGAATAATTTCACTCGATCCATGCCCGATCACCAGTTGGTCCGGATTGACTCCACGAACCTCAGCCAGTCTTTCCCGCAAAAAATAGGCGCTGTTTTCCGGATAAAGAGAAACTCCCCGGAGGGCTTCGCCAGCCGCCTTAAGTCCCAATGGAGAAGATCCCAATGGGTTTTCATTGGAGGCCAGTTTAAGGATCGTATCTGGGTCCAGACCGCATTCCAGGGCCACCATTTCAATCGGTTTTCCTGGATAATAGACCGGTTTGGTGAGGACGGCCTTCCGGGCCAAATCGCTGTATGAAATCATCTTTAAAACTTCAAAACTTGCTCTAAATCCGGGCAATGGCAATATCTTCCGTCTTGAACCGTCAAATGCATATCCTGCCCGACCGGTCAGCCAGCGCCTTCGACAACATGGCCGAAGATCTTCTCCTGCTGGAAGATTATCTGGAACCGGAGGCCGTACGATTTCGCCATTACGGATGGATTCCGCAGCCCGCCTTTACTTTCGGCTATAGCCAACGATACGATTGGGCTTGCGATCAGATTACCGTTCCTAATCCACAGATTTGCCGACGCCCTACCGGTGGAGGGATCGTGGACCATCGTGAGGACTGGACCTACAGCATCATATTTCCACCCAATCACTCATTTTCTCAAATGGAAGCCACCCAAGTTTACAATACGGTCCACCAGGCCCTGGCCAACGCCCTCACCAAAGGCGGTTTCCAGGCCGTGCTTGCTCCATGCTCCCGAAAAGGAAAACCCTCCCGTCCATCGGTCTGTTTTGAAAAAGCCGAACCCTTTGACGTCATTGACACCAAAACAAAAAACAAAATCGCTGGAGCCGCCCTCAAACGCAACCACCACGGCCTCCTCCTGCAAGGCTCCATCTCCCAAACCCCCAAAGAATTACCCCTCAAATTCAAAAAAATCTTCACCCGCGAACTCTCTCAACTTACCGACACCGATCCAACAGAAAAATCCTGGCCCATCTTCTCCCCCGAAAAAGACACAACCACCCGCCACCTCTACGCCTCCGCAGAATGGAACAATCGACGGTGATGACAAATCGACCAGGCTATCGTCCCCGAAACAACCATTTAACCTTGCCCAACCTCTTTGTTTAACAAACTTTATAAGGCAAACACTGATTACGCCTCCATGGTCCATGTAAAACTAGACATTAGGAGAAAACTTGAATGAAAAAACGACCCATTGGAATAACAATACTCGCAATACTTTCCATATTTGGAGGGATTGGTATTATTGTAGTCCAAGTCATTTTTTCGGGTGAGCTTGAGAAAGTATTCGAAAGCCATGGATTATCTTCATTAGCAACTTTATTGAACTTTGCCATACTGAGCGTATGGGCATTCGCCGCTGGTATCGGAATGTGGCTTGGAAGGAAATTGGGATGGTGGCTCGGGAGTCTTTACCTTTCGTATTCAGTTCTCAGGAACGTTAATGCGATTTTCACGATTATGGATATCGTTGCTCAGAACCACGACCAAGTGATTGATACGACAAAGTACTACATCAAGCATATTGGAAGAGTAATTTTTCACTCTCTCCTTGTAGCTTACTATTTCAAAAATAACGTTATGGAGTTTTTTCAGATTAGCACAAATTATAAGAAAAAACGTTTTTGGAAATTTATTGGAATAACGCTCCTAATTTTTATAGCAATGATCCTTGTAACCCAACTTTAGAATGAATAAATAAATGGGCTTACCCAGCAATTACCCTTTCTCCAAAGTGGCGACGGTTTCTATGTGGCGGGTTTGGGGGAAGAGATCGAAGGGTTGGATTTTTTTCAATTTGTAGCTTAGATTTGCCAGTAATTTCAGGTCGCGGGCTTGGGTGGCCGGGTCGCAAGAGACATAAACGATTTTTTGGGGTCCGTAAGCGGCCAGGATTTCCAGAAAATGGTTGCCACAGCCTTTCCGTGGCGGGTCGATGATCACCGAAGTGGCCCCGGGTTCAAACGAAAGGGCAGAAAATAACGACTCGGCGTTGCCGATGGTGAATTGACAGTTTTCAACCTTGTTGAGGACGGCATTGGCGTTGGCCAGGTTGACGGCTTCGGCGTTGATTTCCACACCGGCCAACTTTTCAAAATACGAGCTGGCGGAGAGACAGAACACTCCCACCCCACAATAGGCATCCACCAGATAACGAATACCGTCGCCACGGGCTTCGCTGATCACGCAATCGACCATTTCCGGCAGGATGAAGGGATTATTCTGAAAGAACTCCCCGGCCCGGACCTGGAAAAGAAGCTGGCCCACTTTTTGCGATATGATCGCCTTGGGATCGGTGGCAACCCCCTCGTAAGCATCCCGCAGCAATAAGGTGGCTCCTTTGCGGAATTTCCGCCGTCCGGACAGCACCGACTCGCGTTCGGCCGGAAGTGCCTCATTAATCGCATCGGTGGCAATCGGGCATTGCGGCACATCGACGATGCTGCGGGAGCTTGCCCTCAAAAAACCGATGTTCATGGGCTTGCCCTCACGTTTTTTCTGAAAATGAGGTGTGATCTTGGACCGGTAACCATATTGCCGGGAAGAAGGATGCGTCGGCTGCACAGTTGGATTCTCAATTTCCCCGATTTTTTCCAGCAGTTCTTCCACTTGATGCGTCTTCCAACGCAACTGGGCCGCATAATCGAGATGCTGGTACTGACAGCCGCCACATTCCCCAAATAGGGAACAAACCGGCTCCACTCGATCCTTGGAAGGCTCAGTCACTTCGAGCAAATCAGCTTCTGAGTAATTTTTTTTATTCCGCCAGACCCGCACGCGCACCTTTTCACCGGGAAGGGAATAAGGGACCATCACCACCCAACCATCCACCCGCCCCAGGCCTGAACCCAGGTTGGTCAGCGCTGAAATTTCCAAAACCACCTCCTGGTGGTAGGTAAAAGGTTCATCAACAAAGTCTCTTGGCTGTCTCATTAATAATTTTGGAAATTACAATACCGCTTGAATAAAGTAAAAGTTGATATTGACGATGATAAAATACAATATATATTGCAAAATAGCCATATAAAAATATGGTAACAATTAGATGGCAAGGAGTTTTGAATGGGATGCGGCCAAATCCAAGTTAAATTTGGAAAAGCACGGCATAGATTTTGAAACAGCAACAACAGTATGGGAGGATCTTAACTCTGTAGAGGTAGTGGCAAAGAAAATAAAAGGTGAATCTCGCCACGGCATAATTGGAATGACTGCCGGGAAACTTTACACTGTTTTTATTACCTATCGCGACCAAAGCATTCGAATCTTTTCCGCCCGTCCATCAAGCAAATTAGAAAGGAATATTTATGCCGACCAAAACAAAAGTTAAAACAATCACGACAGAAGAGTTCGATGCCAAAGTAGACCGGGGCGAAGATGTCAGTGAATATTGGGATCTAACAAAAATCAGGCACGTCAACGAAGGGGGTCTGCCCTCCATTATCGAGGTTATTATTGAGGATCAGACCGAGAAGATCACGATACCATTGACCAGTTACAGTGTCGCATTTTTTAAATCTGTGGCCAAGAAACATAAGAGCAGCTACCAGAGAATTATCCGGCGGCTCCTGCACGAATATGCCAAACGAGAGAGTCAACGGAAGTCTATGCAATATGTGAATGAGCCCGCGCAACGCTCTCCATCTCCCACGAGAACAGCAAGAAAGGAGAAGAAGAAAACAACCAGGCGAAAGAAAGCCGGGAAGATTCCTGCAAGTGTGCGCTGAGTTGACGCATTTATGAAAAGCCAGGCAAACTTCAGCATGGCCCGGATTAACATTTCAATTGCACCGTGAACACAGAATTCATCGAGAGCCCGCAAAACCCGCGTGTGAAAAATCTCGTGCGTTTGCGTCATCCCCGCAACCGCCGCCGGCAAGGGGTATTTCTGGTCGAAGGATTCCGGGAGATTTCTCGAGCGCTCGATCAAGGAATAGCTTTGCAAACTCTGTATTTCAGCTCGGAAAATTTTAAAACCGGAGAGGCTCGAAGTATCATCGAAACGGTCTCTTCGAAAGGGATCGAGGTCTGCCAGCTTTCGCCAGCGGCTTTTGCAAAATGTTCACACCGGGATAATCCGGACGGCCTGCTGGCGGTGGTCCCACAATGGGAGAATAGTCTGGAAGATATTAAAATTGCCACAACCGCTTTGCTGCTGGTGGTGGAAAGGGTGGAAAAACCGGGAAACCTGGGCAGCATGATCCGGACGGCTGAAGCAGCCGGAGCGGATGCCCTTATTGTCACCGACCCGGTGGCCGACATTTTCAATCCCAATGTAATCCGCAATTCTCAGGGAGCGCTTTTCGGGTTTCCAGTAGTCGTCTGCGACAACGAGTCCGCCTTCGCCTGGTTGAAGGAAAAAGGGATTCAGATTCTGGCTACCTCTCCGGCGGCAATCGAGGAATACTGGAGGGCTGACCTGAAAGCAGCAGTTGCCATCGTGGCTGGGAGTGAAAAGGATGGCTTGAGCGATTTTTGGTTAAACAAAGCGACCCATCGTCTGAAAATACCAATGGCCGGCCACTCGGATTCCCTCAATGTGAATGTGGCCGCAGCCGTCACTCTTTTTGAAGCGGTCCGCCAGCGATCCACTTAATCCAGATCCGGTTTCCGGTCAGAGGATTTGAAATGCTCCAGATATTCTGCCATTCCCTGAGGAGTGGAGACTTTCGGTTCGTATCCCAAATCCCTTCGGGCCGCGCTGATGTCGAAATAGTGATCTTTGGCTAATTCAAGCGCGACGAATCGGGTCATCGGAGGCTCACATTTGAGGTTGAGAATTTTATAGATACCCTCAAGGCAAGCCCCCACTGCATAGGCCTTTTTCAGGCTGATTTTTTTGACCACTGGCGGTATGGAAAGACCTTGCAACATTTCATTAATCCAATCCCAGAGGCGAACCGGCTCTCCCTGGGAAATAAAGTAGGCCTTGCCGCCGGTCATTCCCTTTTCGAGCGCGTCGAGGGCAAGCAGATGTGCTTCGGCAGCATTTTCAACATGGGTAATGTCCACCCGGTTTTGCCCATCCCCGATGATGCGAAGACGCCCCGACCGGGCCCGGTTGATGACACGAGGAAGCAAATGGGGATCGCCGACGCCCCAGATCAAGTGCGGACGCAGGGCGACTGTCCGCAGACCCTTCGGTTGATGGGAAAAGAGGACTTCTCTCTCCGCCATTGATTTTGTCTGGGCGTAATGGCAGAGCCAGTCATGGCCGTAGGGGATGGATTCATCGGCATTTTGAAACGATTGCCGGTTAAAAACGACGCTCGGGGTGCTGGTATAAACCAGGCGTCTCACTCCATGCCGCTGACAGGCGGAAATAACGTTGTGAGTCCCGACGATATTGGGCTGGTAAAAACTTTTCAGGCTGCCCCAGATTCCGGCCTTGGCGGCGACATGAAAAACCGCGTCCCGGCCCCTGCAGGCCGCGTCGACCAATTCTACATCTCCAAGATCGCCCTGGAACAACCGCACGCCCTTGTCCTCCATATCCGGCTGGGAGGATCGACCCAGGATGGCCACCTCACAACCCCGATCGAGAAGTCTTTTGACAATATAGCGGCCGAGGAAGCCGCCACCGCCTGTAACAAGGGTCTTCATGGGTGTGTCTGAAATTTTTTGGCCAGAGTGAGGCGGTGGATTTTGGCATTATGCCTCACATCGACGGGGAATTTTCGGGCAATGAAAAAAGTTTGAATATCTCGAGTAACGGAATTTTTCGCACCCAGCTCGCGTAGCTCTAAGATAATTTTCTCTCGGTCACTCGCACTTTTAGGGTACATTCTCTTTTCCGGCTCGAACACGATTGCCGGGGTTTGGTTTTCAGGGCTGCCAATTCCAATTAGCGCTGACCGGAAAACATCCGGGTGGCGATTAAAAATCGCCTCGCAGCAATCGGTAAATAATGTGCCCTTGGCTGTGACGACACGCTCCGCCTTTCGTCCACAAAACCAGAGCAGTCCCTCGGAATCGAAATAACCGAGATCACCCATGCGATGCCAGACTTCGCCATTTTGGTATATCTTGGCCTTGGCGGTTTCATTATCCAACTGGTCATAGCTCTTTGTCACTACCGGGCCTTTGACGATAATTTCCCCAATCTCCCCTTCTCCGACTTCCAGTGCAGGATCAAATTCAGAAAAAACTTCTTCGGAGATACGGATAATTTTTACTTCTACTTCGGGTACGGGACGCCCAACGCAGGTCCCCCTTCCCTCCTCGGTCAACTGCCAGGTTTTCTCCAGAATATCAGGGCCGTTGTGTGAAGTGACTGGCAAGCATTCGGTGGCCCCATAAGGAGTGTGGACAACCGCTCTCGGAAGAACCGGCTGCAAGAGACGCACCAAATCGGGCGAAACTGGTGCGCCCGCAATGAGAACCCTCCGCATCGAAGGCAACTGAATTTCCCTTTCCGCGCAATATCGGCCGATCTTTTCCCAAAGCACCGGCGAACCGAAACTCGTGGTCACCGTATTTTGTTTGATCGCCTGAACGATTTTGGCGGGATCGACCTTGGCCGGCTTGCTGGGATTCATTTCCGGTACCACGGTAGTCATTCCCAAGGCGGGATTGAACAGGGCAAAAATCGGCAGCATGGGCAGGTCGACTTCACCCGGCTCGATATGGTATTGATCACGAATCAAACGCACCTGAGCGTCGAACATCCCGTGTTCGTAGCAAACACCCTTGGGGGGTCCGGTCGAACCCGAGGTAAAGAGGACGGCGGCAAGGTCTCCGGAATTGGCAACCGCCATGGGAAATTCTTCACCGGAGTCATTATACCTTTCCTCCAAGTTTAAGAAGCTATTGGCTCCCGCTTTAATACGAATGCGGACCGTCTTGAACGGCGCTCGAAATATCCGGCTGATCCCAAGCGCCAGAGGGATTCCAACCAGGGCTTCCGGCTTTGAGCGGCGGACGCAGTTGAGAAACGACTTCAAACCCATGCCCGGATCGATGACCACCGGCACGGCCCCGATTTTAAAAAGGGCAAAAACAGTCAAAATAAGGTCTAGTCCGGGTTTGACCATGAGCAGCACGTGCGTATCCCGGACAATCCCTTTCTCTTGGAAAAACCGGGCAACGGTGTCGCAATCGGCGTCCATCTCGGCGAACGAGCGCTCCAGATACTCGATGCGATCTCCCTTTAGCCCGAGAGGCACTTTAACCGCACATTGATCCGGAACCCTCCGCGCCATCTGCGGAAGAAACCGCGCCACATTCGCCGACTCTACTGTCATTTAAAAGCTGTCAATGATTGGTTGATCAAGTTTTCGTGATGAGATCTATCTTACCTTTTCGCAAAAAAAGGAATTATTCCGACCAGAAGAAAAGGGTCAATGACTGGAGATATACTTAATCAAATAAATTAGTTGCTAAAAAACTTTCAACTTTTCGGCAGCAATTTGAAATTTACGGGCTGTATTCTTCGCACCTTTACGGGTATTCCATCTATGGTTGCGGGTTTGAATTTCCACTTACGAACGGCTTTTAAAGCAGGTTTTTCAAAATCGACATGGCTGGATTCCAATACAGAAGCATGAAATACATCACCATATTCATCGATTATAATGACACATTTTACCCAGCCTTCGATTTCAAGGAATCGCAAAGCCTTAGGGTATAATGGCGGGACAGAAGAAATTACTTGTGGATCAAAACCTAAAGTATCGTCAGGTTTTCCTCCCGAAATATCCCTAGTTCTCATTATCGCTTGTTTGTTTCCTTGTTCAGCAGATTTCCGATACCATTTAAAAGCTAGAGAATCGTTTTCAGAAACTCCTAACCCAATATCATAAAGCAAGCCAAGATTGAATTGTGCCTCTGAATTCCCACTCTTAGCCTTTTGATGAATCCAATTCAATGATCTGTACTCACCCTGAGCGGCAGCCATAAGATACCATTTAAGAGCCTTTCCCGGATCGGTTTTCGTCACTCTGCCATTAGATACCATCCATCCCACATTGTATTGGCCATTGGCATTTCCATTTTCAGCCGCTAACTTAAACCAGTTAAATGCTTCAAACTCATTTTGTTCCACACCAAATCCATTTAAGAAAATTATCCCAAGATAGTTCTGCGCACTAGAATTTGCTTGTTCAGCAGCCTTCTTAAACCACGAAATTGACTTTTCAAGATCCTGGTCGATTCCCTGTCCGTTAAAATAAATATATCCAAGACTATATTGGGCATCTGAATCACCTCTTATTGCAGCTTTTTTGAACCACTTGATTGCCTTGGAGTAGTTTTGTGGAACTCCTTTTCCTTCGGCATACATGACCCCAAGCTTAACCTGAGCCTGTATATTGCCTTGTTTTGCTAAAACCTGGAATCTAGAGTAATCAGGTGCAGAATCTCCAGACCCGATAGACCCGAATATGAAACCGCAAAAAAAGAATATCCACTTTCGGGAAAGTGAAGGTCGATAAAACATTGGTTGCTAAATATAACCTCCAAAACATTTTCTTTCAATCGCCGATTCAATTTTGCAGGACAGACAATTCTGTAGGTGTATGGCCAGTTAACCTGGGGTTGGAATATTTTCCCAGTAGGCCGGCCAATTGGAGAGGATTTCGTTGATGATGGTGGTGGCGGTTGTTCGGGCGTTTTCGAGGGAGGGAATGTAGGCGGGGTAGTGGGCGTCGCCCTGGGCTTCGCCGAAGAGATTTTCGATAACCGTTCTTCCGGGAGGCGGGAATGTGAAGTTACTGGCCGTGCGAAGCAGGAGGACGCGGTCGTTATCGACAAGGCCCATGCGGGAGAGGTGGCGGAGAGCATGGAGGGTTCCGGTATCTTCCATGGCGGAGGTGTAAAAGGTTCCCTCCCCTTCGGTCCAATAATCGACCCAGCGCTCGGCCCATTCCGTCATTTTCCGGCTATGCCAATAGCGGCCTGTTGTCAGGTTGCCTCCGCACAAGACTTGGGGAGGGCCCTGGATACCGGGAAAGCCGGTGTAGGCCATGCGTTCCGCTTTCATTTCGTCACTATCGAGGAGGGGAATTTCTTTGGTCAGGTTATATGCCCACTGACAGAGGTCCGGGTTCAACCGGCTGACTTCGTAACGCTGCCCGAAGGAAGCATCGTCCACGGAGTGAGGCCCGTAGGGTTCCTTGGCGCCAATGGGCAGGATTCCGGTGGACCAGTCTTCGGGTTTGTCTTCGGGGGAAATTTCAAAGGCCAGGTCGCCGTCAACGGCCCAATCGGTCCAGACCACACTGCCCAGAGGACAGTTGCGGGGATTGCCCCCGGCGATGCCGGAAATGAGCCAGTAGGCTTTGCTCAAATCGTAGCCTCCGGCCAGACCCAAGGCCATGATGGATACTGCGGTGTTGGGGTTGCCCACCCCGGCTTGGATCGCCAGCAACCCGTCTTCCCCCTCATAAAGGCGGCCCGAAAGTCCAGCGGTGTCCGCCTGAACGAGTTTGAAATTTCCGTCCTTGAGAAATACACCCAATTCTCCAAATTCTTCATCGGAAGGTTCATACATGGCGACAAGGACCAGTTTGGCAGGATTGATTTTGGACATATCTTTGATTGTTCCGGCAATGAAAGGGCCGAAGTTAAAGTTCCTGAAAGAGGGCCGCAATGGAAATTTGACCCGAAAAAATATGCTTTTCATACGCCGCTCATCCACTAACATGGAGACTGGAATAATCCTGTAATAAGTGAACGAATGCGTTCTAAAACCGTGCCGGCGGATACCGGTTAGCGTCCCGGCTCCTCGAGTATTGCAAGTCATTGCACATACACCAACCATCAAAAGGTCATTGGAGTGCCGGGCAGTAATGTTCTTCTTCTTTTTTTATAGATAAAATGAAAATTGTAATTGTGGGAGCCGGAGAGGTGGGCAGCTACCTTTGCGGGCTATTGAGCGGCAAAGCTCACGATGTCACGGTCATCGAATCGAATGAAGCCACCGCCCAGCGGGTGGATGAGTTGATCGATGTAAAGGTGTTAACCGGGAATGGCAGCTCAGCCGAGACGCTGGTTAAAGCGGGTGTCCGGGAATGTCACTTTTTCCTGGCCATGACGAGTGAGGACAGGACCAACCTGGTGGCCTCTTCATTGGCCAAGGTGTTGGGGGCGCAGGTCACCATCACCCGGGTACACGATCAAACCTATTCGGACAACTCGTTCGTCAACTACCAATTGCATTTCGGTATCGACCATATGATCAACCCGGAAGGATTGTGCGCAGTGGAACTGGCTAAATCGATCCGCAACCCAGGCCGTGTAGCGGTGGAGTATTTTGCCCGCGGACAAATCGAAGCACAACAGGTTACCGTTACCCAGCGCTCACGCCTTATCGGCTTCAAGCTGAGCGATCTGCGAATGGAAGATGTGCGCATTGGATATATCAACCGCCGCCAGAAAATCGAGGTTCCGACCGCCGAGACAATCCTGGAGGCAGGCGACAGGGTCACTCTTTTCGGCCCCCCCGATGTACTCACGAAAATAAAAAAGAAATTCGACCCGGAGAGCAAAGCCGTGCCAGTGCGGGTTGCCCTGTTCGGGGGTGGAGAGACGGCCGTGGCCTTGGCGAGATTGTTGACCAATCCACGCTATAAAATCCGCATCATTGAGAAAGATAGCGCCATTTGCCGAAACCTGGCGGAAAAATTTTCCCATGTCACGGTGATCAATGGCGATGCCACCTCCCTGCGGCTGCTGGAGGAAGAACAGATTGGCAGCGCCGAGTATTTCGTGGCTTCAACCAAAGACGACGAAGATAACATTATGACCGGACTGCAGGCATCGAAACTTGGTGCCGCGCATGTGCAACTGGTCATCAACAAGACCGATTACGAAGATGTTCTGGACGGGTTGAAAAGTTCGCTGGGGGTTGAGATGATGGTTTCCCCGCGCGTGACCACGGCCCGCGAGGTGCTGCGCTACCTGTCCACCGATCCTATGCTGGAGCTGGCCACATTGCCGGATGGAGTCGGCAAAGTCCTGGAGATACAGTTAGGCCACAATAATCGATTCGCGGGCCAGCCGCTACGCAATATTCCATTACCCAAAGGATGTGTCATTGTCGCCCTCCTACATAAATTTCAGGCCAAAGTGCCGGGAGCGAACGATATCATTCTAGGGGGCGACCGGATCGTCCTCATCACCAAGGAGGGCAACATCAAGGAATTGCTCGGCCTTATTTCGGAGGACTGACAAACCGCCACTTTTGGAAGGGATTTGAGAGGAGAGTCTCTTTCCAGTATTTATTAAATGAATTACCCCATAATATTCAGACTCCTCGGAACCATTTTACTAATCGAGGCAATTGCGTTTCTGGCTAGTCTGGGAGTTGGTTACCCCTATCGCTCCTTGAGCACGGAGCAAGGAGCTTTGGCTGGTTTCGGAATAAGTTTCGTCATCGCTTTTTCCACGGCCATCGGTTTTTCCTATTTAGGTCGTCAAGGCGATTTGAAAATGTTCCGCAAGGAGGCCCTAAGCGTGATCGGGCTGGGCTGGGTTTTAGCCAGCCTGGTCGGTTCGCTCCCATATTTTCTTATTATTCCGGGTTGTTCGCTGGCGGATGCTTTTTTCGAATCGGCCTCCGGTTTGACTACCACCGGAGCCTCTGTTTTCAGTGATTTGGAGAAAATGCCGCACAGCCTGCTATTCTGGCGCAGCATCAGCCAGTGGATCGGAGGTTTGGGAGTAGTAGTGTTTTTTGTGGCCATTTTGGGTTTCCTCGGAGCAGGCGCAAAAATCCTCTACTCGGGTGAATCTTCAGCCCAATCTACGGACCTCGACTCCAGCCGGGTGCAAACCGGTGTTTTGCGAATCCTGGGCCTCTATGCGGGCCTGTCTGTAGCCTGCGCGGTAACTTTTCGGTTTTGCGGGCTAAAATGGTATGATGCTGTATGCCACATGTTTACAACTCTGGCCACCGGCGGTTTCAGTACCAAGAGCGCCAGCGTTGAATTTTTTCAAAATCCTCTCCTCGAGTGGATGATCGTCCTTTTCATGGCCCTTGGAGGAACCAGTTTTATAGTCATGCTCCACTTCCTCAAGGGTAATTGGAAAAGTGTCCGTGAAAGCACTGAAACGGGCACCTTTTACCTTATTCTAGTGGTAGCGTCTCTATTGATCACCTGGCACCTGATAGTTTTCGAAGAAAGCGAATCCTGGCTGGATGCATTGAGGCTGGGCACCTTTCAAGTGGTTTCCATTATGACCACTACCGGGTTTGCCACCACAGATTTCAACTCCTGGGCGCCTTTTACCCATGTCGTCCTCCTGCTCCTCATGTTAATTGGGGGAAGCTCCGGCTCCACCGCCGGTGGCCTCAAGGTGATCCGCATTGTGGTGGCGGTTAAAGTATCCCTTATCAACATCGAAAAAGCTTTTCGCACCCGGGTGGTCCGCACTGTTAAAATCAATGGGAGAAATCTCGATCGATCCGGACAGGAAGGTATAATCAGTTACCTTGTCCTCACGGCCCTGATAGCTCATTTGAGTCTTTTTTTGATCGTATTTATTGAGCCGATGTTGTCGGTGGAAGGGGCCGTTTCCACCATCCTGGCCAGCCTGTTCAGTGTAGGGCCAGGATTTCAGGAAGTTGGCCCGGCCCATAATTACGCATTTTTCCACGATTATACAAAATACGCCCTTTCACTTCTCATGATCATGGGCAGGCTCGAGCTATACGCCATCCTGGTTCTCTTCTCACCCTCCCTTTGGAAACGATTTTCCTGAGGAACTAATGTGAGAAGTAACCTCTTAATGCCGTTGGTTATCCACCAACAGAAGGCCTCTGGAGTTACTTAATCGGGAATCAGTCCTCGGCGCCATCATCGCCGATCGCTTCAACGGGGCAGCCTTCCAGGGCTTCCATGCACAGGGCAATATCGTCCTCGTTGCTAGTATCGGGTTGGTTGTAAACATAGGAATACCCGCCGTCGTCGTCGCGCTTGAAGAAATCCGGAGCGGTTTCACGGCATAAATCGCAATCGATGCATTGCTCGTCGACGTAAAATTTTCCAGCGGCATTTAAGGGCCACTTATCATCTTTATCAGCCATAGTAGCGAGAAAGTTTGATATTTCAGGAAAGGTGTCAAGAAGGATTGAAAAAAAATTCGCCTGAAGGGTGAATATTGAGTTATTAGTTAAGTAATTGATAATTAATTACTTAATGAGACATCTATAGTTTGCTTTGACAGAAAGGGTGAGTTTGTGTCTTTATTTCAAAGGTAATCGACGAAAGGCTGTGAGACCGGCACAATTGGGAGCCAAGGGTGTCTTCAATTAATCGATTCAAAGTAATTAGCGATGTTATATGACAGGCCATACATGCGCCAACAGGAGGAGCCCCGGCGGGAATTGCCGGTTCTCAAATGGATCATTATTGCCAATATCACAGTTTTCATCCTTCAGTGCATTCTGGAAAGGTGGACCAGTAGCCGGGCTCCGTATCACACCTTCCTCAACTATTTCGCATTGACCGGGGACGGGTTTCGGGCCGGCTACCTCTGGACGCCCCTGACCTACAGTTTTTTGCATTCCACACAGATGCTTTTTCATATTTTGGGGAATCTCCTGGGGATTTTCCTGTTTGGGCGGATTCTCCAGCCGGTAATTGGCCCCCGCAGACTGCTAGCCCTTTATGTAACTTCTGCGGTAATTGGCGGGTTATTCTGGCTCGCCTTTAATTTTAATGGCGGCCTGGTCATGGGAGCTTCCGCCGCCGCTCTCGGGTTTTTGACGGTCTATTGCCTTCTCTACCCCAACAATAGAGTTCAGTTTCTGCTATTTTTCATCGTCCCAGTCACTATCCTGCCCAAGTACATCCTTTGGTTTTCACTTATTATCAACTTGTTCGGATTTCTGTTTTACGAAATCTCACCCCAGGGAGCAGGAACCGGTGTTGCCTATTCGGCCCACTTGGGCGGTATACTCTGCGGCTGGCTGTTTATTAAATACGTGCATAACCGCGAACCGATCTTTAACCGGCGAGCCACCTCTGTTGAGCTACCCAGATGGGTAAAAAAGAAACGTAAAAGCCCGCCCGGATCGAATAAATTCACCATCAATATATCCAATCGGAACCAGTTGAAGAGTGAGGTGGATCGCATCCTCGACAAAATCAACAGTAAAGGGTTCGGTTCCCTCACCGAGGAAGAGAAACGGATCCTCGACAAAGCCAAAGACATATTGAGCCACTGAGTAATTCGCCCGAGCCCCAAATGCACCTCAAATAAATAAATTTTGGGGCACCGCCGGGAATAGAAGTCTGAACAAATCCATCCCAAAGTAGTTGGATTAGAATTCTATAACATTAAAATTAAGATCAAAAAATGACCAGAATACAACCCCTGGACCCAGAAACAGCCACCGGTAGGCAAAAAGAACTGCTCGATACCGTGCAGGCAAAGTATGGCATGGCACCCAATATCACCAGGGGCCTGGCCAATTCACCTGCTGCCTTGAATGGCTACCTGAACTTTAGCGGCGCCCTCCAAAACGGCCTTTTCAGCGCCGGGCTGAGGGAGAAGATTGCCCTCACGGTCAGCCAAACCAACGGCTGCGGTTATTGTCTGGCCGCCCACACAGCAATCGGGAAAATGGCCGGGCTGGACAATGCCGCCATAATGAAGGCTCGCCGGATCGAGGCCGATGACGATTACGAAAATGCCGTTCTGCAACTCGCTCTTGCCCTGGTGGAAAAGAGCGGGTGGACCACCGATGAGGATCTGGCAGCCGCCCGGAAGGCTGGGCTGGGGGACGGTGAAATCACAGAAATCATTGCCAATGTAGCACTTAACATTTACACCAACTATTTCAACCACGTCGCCCGGACCAAGGTAGATTTTCCAGAAGTTGAACCGGTTTAAGGCAAAATTGAAGTTTATCGCTCTGGCCGGGAGCGATTTTGCTTTTTCGGCGGGATTGACAAAAGTTCCATTTTTTCCTTTAAAAAGGCGGTAAATGCTTTTTCGGGTCTCGTCCCTTGAGACTGCTGGGAGACGAAATGGGGGAGTTTTCAAAGGTAAGCAGAAAGTAGATTTTAAATTGAACATTTCCATTCTCAACCCGCAATTGCCTTGGCTGGAGGCCATTGCGAGCCTATCCGGGGCATGCTCTTTGGGGGCGCTGTTCCTCAGGCGCAAACCGAGATCCCTTCAAGCGAGAAAGGATTACGTGGAAAAGAAGTTTCGCCAATTCAAGGAGGAAAATTTTCCCGAAACGCACGATATAACGGTTAAGCAGTTGCTCAATTTCCAGAAGGAGGGAAAAACGAAATTCATCTTAATCGACGTGAGAAGTAAAAAAGAGCGCGATGTTTCCATAATTCCCGGCGCCCTCAGCCCGCATGATTTTGAGGCAAACCGGGACCACTACGAGGATGGTCATACCACTGTGGCCTATTGCACCGCGGGCTACAGAAGTGGACTCTACGCCAAAAAACTACAGGAAAACAATATGCCTGTTTTTAACCTTGTAGGGGGAGTGATTGCCTGGGCCTTGGAAGGTCAAATTTTTACCGATTCAGATGGAGAATGCCGTCGTGTGCATGTTTACAACAAAAACTGGGATTTGCTGTCCAAAGAGTACGAAGCGGTATGGTAAACCCGGAAAAGAAGCCATGGGTGACTTTCGATCCCACTCAAAACAATCAAACAAGTGCGGAAGGTATTGCGAAATGATTGGGGGAATTATTATTGCCCTATTTCCTCAAGAATCTAATCATGCAACATTCCCAATATTAACAATTCAGGGCATAGCATTCCAGCACGGAAAAACTTAATAATATTTATGGAAGTAGAAAAACAAATACGTAAAAAGTCTTCATTTATCTATGAATTTGATTTTATTTTATTGCACATCGTGCCAGTGGCCATGATCTGGACCGGCGCGACATTGTTTGACTGGATCGTCTGTGTGGCTCTTTACTGGATCCGCATGTTTTTCGTCACGGGTGGCTATCACCGGTATTTTTCCCACCGCACTTACAGCACCTCACGTGCGTTTCAATTTTTCCTCGCCTTCATGGCCCAAACCTCGGCCCAAAAAGGCGCTCTCTGGTGGGCCGCCCACCACCGGCACCACCACAAACACAGCGACACCGCGGAGGATCCGCATTCCATGAAATTGTACGGTTTCTGGTATTCGCATGTGGGCTGGATATTAGGACCCGAATACAAAAAGACTGAATTTCATGCCATTAAGGATTTCACCAAATACCCCGAGCTAATCTGGTTGAACCGGTTTTACATCCTCCCTCCGGTTATCCTGGGCACCGTGGTTTTATTGCTCGGCGGTTACGTTAATGGGGGCTCCATGGCCACATTGTTTACCCATGGATGGTCAACCTTGGTGGTGGGCTTTTTCCTCAGCACGGTGGTCCTTTATCACGGCACCTTTTCCATCAATTCCATCATGCACAAGTTCGGCAAACCACGGTACGAAACTGGAGATGAGTCGAAAAACAGCCTTTGGCTTGCCCTTCTCACGCTGGGGGAAGGCTGGCATAACAATCATCACTATTACAAATCCGCCACACGCCAGGGATTTTTCTGGTGGGAAATCGACTTGACCTACTATATCATCAAAATGCTTTCATGGGTGCGGCTGGTTTGGGATGTCCGGGAAGTTCCCCCGCACATAAAATATTCCCGAAACAAAGAGGAAGCGCGTCAACTCCTGGCCAACGGGGCCAAGGGAGTATCCTGAACGATTAACTTCTATTTCACCCGCTTGGCGGGCTAATAAATTTCTCTCCATAATCGAAGAACATGCGCTTGATATCCAATTGGTTTATTTTGAAGCGGGCCGGCTTGCTGGTATTGGCGGCTCTTCCCATGCAGAACCGCCCAGGCGACCTGACTGCAGCGTCCGCCTCCACGGACACGGAAAAATTCACCGCAATCCAAAAGGAGTTCCAGGGTTACAGTAAAAAGGTATTTCCGGAGGTTCCGGCAATTTCAGTGGACAACCTCCTCGCCCGCCAGCAAAAGGAGAAAATCGTTATCGTGGATGTGCGCTCGGAGGAAGAAACTGCCGTATCGATGATTCCGGGGGCGATTACCAAAACTGAATTTGAGGCCAACAGGGAAAGATACAAGGATCACAAAATTGTCACCTATTGCACGATTGGATACCGCAGCGGCCTTTATGCAAAAAAATTGCGCCAGGAAAACAGTGACGTCGTCAACCTGGCAGGAGGAGTCCTGGCCTGGGCTCATGCCGGAAAAACTTTTACCTGCCGGACCGGTGAAACCCGTAAAGTGCATGTTTATGGAAAAAACTGGAGCCTCCTGCCCGAAACCTATCAGCCCGACTGGTAAATTTTCAGCATCATTTAACAACACCGCCCAAAGCCGCAAATGGGGGAAATTGCCATGAGCGATCGGGATTCTGCCGTTTCTGTAGTCATTCCGACCTACAATCGCCGTGGTTTATTGCCGCGGGCCCTCAATTCGGTTTTGAGTCAGATCCATCCGGCACGGGAAATCATCGTGGTCGATGACGGATCGACGGATGGCACAGCCGACATGGTGCGGACGAAATATCCGCAAGTTAAATTGATCGTTCAGGAAAATCGTGGCGTCAGCGCCGCCCGCAATGCAGGAATTTTATGTGCCGGCGGCGAATGGCTTGCCTTTCTGGATTCGGACGATGAATGGCTCCCGAAAAAACTGGGCCGGCAATTACGATTGCTGGACAGCCATCCGGAAATGAAAATTTGCCACAGCGGTGAAATCTGGCTGCGCCAGGGCCGGAAGATCTCCCAGAAGAAAAAGCACCGAAAACCATCCGGTTGGATTTTTCAGGAATGTTTGCCGCTCTGCGCTATTTCTCCCTCCTCCGCACTCATTCACGGGGAAATATTCAAAAGTGCAGGTCTGTTCGACGAGTCACTACCGGCTTGCGAAGATTACGACATGTGGCTGCGAGTGAGCATCCGCTACGAGGTGTTTTGCGTGGAGGAACCGCTGACTATAAAACATGGCGGGCACCCCGGCCAACTATCCTCTCAATGGGGGCTTGACCAATACCGAATAGCGGCGCTGGCCAAGATCCTCGAATCCGGAATACTGAAAAAGGAGGATGCCCGTGCCGCCACCAAGACATTACAAACCAAATGCCGGATTTATGCTCAAGGAGCTCTGAAAAGAGGGAAACCGGACGACCACGAATACTTTTTGAAAATCGCACGGAGCTATGATTCCAGGAGTAACGGGGTTTCAACGCAGGTTAAATAAATCCGATAAATATAGTCCCGGAAGCGTAAAACGATTTTATTCGCCAGAGAAGAAAAAATCCTCCAAAATCGGCCATCTAAATAATTCAACCTAACCTATATTTGCCAATGATAATCCAATTTGTTCGCCTGTTAATTATATTCTCTTTACCCATGCTGGCCATCTCCTTGCAGGCCATGCATCATGAAAAGCCGCTCGATGGAACTAAAATTATCGAAAAATATGTGGAGGCTCAGGAGGTGGATTCGGAATTGGATTATATCAAAATGTCCATCATCAGTCCGGGTCCAACGATTCTTGAACGTCGTTTTTTGGCTGTTTATAAAACAAACCCAAATGGAGAGCGGTTCTATTTGATTCGCATTATTCGCCCGGCCGATGTCCAAGGAGTAACCCTTTTGGCCAAGCAGGATAGCGGTAAGGAAATCGAGCAACATCTCTATCTGCCGGATGTGGGCGAAGCACGCAAACTAAGAGGGAAAAGCCAATCGGGCGCTTTTCTCGGCTCGGACTTTACCTTTCAGGACTTATTGAGGGAAACTCCCTCCAATTTCCGCTATGAGCGCCAGGACGATGCATTTGTCAACGGTGTTGAATGCTTCAAAGTGAAAGCCAGCCCCGCATCCACGGAAGAAGGCGGCATTTACCTTTATCGCAACCTATATATCGACAAGGTAGACTTTGAAATGCTGCAAATAGATTATTACGGGCCAGGCAAGGAACTCGTTAAAACATTCAATGCCTTCGATTACCATTCATCTAAAATAAAAGGCAAAACCACACGCCCTCGCCGAGCCGTAATGGAGGACAAAAAAAATAATTCGGTAACCGTTTTCACAGTCATTGAAGGCAGGGTGAATGAAAAAATTTCCAACGAACTCTTCACTCCGGAAAAAATCGAGAACTGGACTGCCGACGAAGTAGATGAATTCATTTACGATTATGGATTCGTTGTCAGACCGCAAAGCTGACGGATTAGTTCAATCCCTTCATCGGCTTTTCAATCCCACATTTTGGGATTGAAGCTTCGATATATCTGATTTTTCGACATAATTGGTAAGTAACCCGTAATTAACAGTACAATGATAATTGTACTGTTACTATTTAATGATTCATACTTTTGGGATATAATCCATTGGTCATCAAAGCGTTACTATTACAATACAAAACATTCATGTACTATGATATATCACATATTTTATAAAAAATTACGATTTTTCTAGATTTTTTTAATTTTCAGTTAATACTTCTCTGTAAGAGATGGACTGTACTAAGTTTCTCAACTGCAAATCTTTCGGTTTAATTTTTCTGGTTCTAATATTGGGACCATGGCAAAAGGCAATTGCCGCGGAAATCCGCGGGCAGGTGCTGGACTCGGGGAGCGAGATGTTCCTGCAAGGGGTTCGCATCTCCATTGGGGAGACCGATGATGTCACCTACACTGAGCGTGGGGGGAACTTCCACCTGCGCAACCTCCCGCCAGGCAGCTACACGATAAGGGCTACCTATATCGGTTACCCGGCCCATACCGAAACTGTGGTAATTGAAAACTCCGAATCCTCCGTTTTCATCACGGTGGACTTCACCAGCGGAGAAGTTATCGAACTGGAGGAATTCCGGGTCGAGGGTTCATTGGTAGGAGCCGCCAAGGCACTCAATATTCAGCGCTCGGCAGCCAACGTCAAAAATGTCATCTCTTCCGACGCCATTGGACAATTCGTGGATCGCAACGCGGCAGAAGCCCTCCAACGATTGCCGGGCCTATCGGTCGAAGACAGCCAAGGAGAAGGCAAATTCGTTATCGTCCGGGGAGCGGATCCGAGCCTTAATCTGGTCGCTATAGATGGCGTGGTTTCGGCAACTCCCGAGGAGGATGGCCGCAGTACCGCATTGAACATCATCTCCATCGACCAGCTTGAGTCCATCGAGGTGACAAAAAGCTGGTTGCCGGATCAATCGGCCAATTTTATCGGGGGTTCGATTAATCTGGTAACCCGTAGCGCCCTGGACCGCGGTGTACGGTTTATGTCGACCGAGTTCGCCTACGGCACCCACGATATATCAGAGGAAAACAGTTGGCGGTTCAACGCTACCTACGGGGATGTCATTGGAAAAAAGAAAAATGTCGGAATCCAGTTTTCCTTCGACCAATCGGAGGATAATCGCGGTTCCGACACCTTGAAAACAGAGGGAAGTGGGTGGTTCACCCAAACCTCTCCCGATGTGCGTGGTGTAATTCCATTTGGTTTCCAACTCGAAGGAGTCGAGCTTGAGGACTTCATCATCAAGAGGGAGCGCACCGGCTTCAGTACCAAGCTGGAATACGAGCTAAACGACAATAATCGATTTAATTTTTCCTTTTCCATCAACCAGTTCGATGACGACGAAGTTCTCCAGGGGACTACTGAAGATATCGCTCTGGATGGAAGCAGCTATGTGGGGGTAACGGTGTTTGATGAGGCGGTGGCCCTTGCCATAGGGCTGGACCCCAACGACCCGGAGGTAGCCGAACGGCTGGCCCGACCACCGGAGGGAAGGCCTATTTTTTTTGAAGAGGCAGTGTTGCTGGGCGATCTCGCTTTCGACCCTGTGACAAAAATGTACACCATCCAGAGTTATCTGGCCTCGGGCGAAAAAAAGTGGAACAGCACACTGACCAACGATGAAATCAAATCCTTTCAAGGTGGAGGAGAACACCGCCTGTTCGACCTCCTGGATCTCGATTACAAGATTTACCGTTCGGAGGCTGACAAGAATTCGACAGAGCAGCAGCTCAAACTGCAATCAGCCAACACCACAACACTTAGCGGGGTAATGGGATCGGTCCCTTTTTTCATTGACGAGGGTGAGAGGTTTTCCAAACCAGAGTCCTTTCAATTGAACCTGAATCGAGGCAGCATTGAGGACAACCAATTCATCAGTTTGGATGAAAGAAAGGGATTTGAAGTCAATCTGGAGGCAAAATATCAGTGGCTGGGTATGAACTGGACCACCAAGGTGGGAGCCGCCGGAGATTTCCGTGACAAGAAATTTGAGCGGAATTTTCAAATATTCAGTGATGTCCGAACAGTATCGGGCCTGGACCAGCTCACTCTAGAGAACGAGGCATTAAACGGCGGGACACTGGACAACTTCATTGAGGACTTCGGGGACTTTGATTTCGGCCCACAGTTCGATACGGAGAAAGCCCGGGGTTTCATCGCAAATCCGCAGGAAATCGAGTTCTTCACCACCCGGGACGACATTACTCGAAACGTTACCGATGCCATATTGAAAAATTTCGAGGCCACGGAGGACGTCACGGCGTTCTACTTCATGCAAACGCTCGACTGGAAGGGGTTTAAATTTATTTCCGGAATGCGTTATGAAAAAACTGAAAACACCTTCACCAATAACCTGATCGATCCCCGCTCGGAAAACCTTCCAGCCGCGATCAAATTCGCCCAACCGGGCTTTTGGAAGATTTTAACCGAAAATGAGAATTTCGGGCAAGAAAGTTTTATCAATGAGGTTACCAGTGAACGCGATTACGACCACTGGTTGCCGGCATTTCATGTGATCAAAAACTTTTCCGAGAATACCATAGTACGGGCTTCCATTACAAAAACCATTGGCCGACCCAAATTTACCGACCTGGTGCCCAGGGAAATTCCGGATGTTGATGGCGCCAGATTCGGTAATTCGGTACAATTATCAAATATCGATCTGGCGGCGACAGAGTCCAAGAATTTCGACTTTTCCTTTGACCAATACTTCAAAACTTTCGGAGCATTCGGGGTCAATTTCTTTTACAAGAAACTAGACGGCCCGATCTACGAGGAGTCACGTACTTTCGAACCCGGTGTAGGGTTAGCGACAGAACTTTCGGAAAGGTTTACCGCCCTCGGGCGCGATGAAAATACCTGGAAGACCACACGCACGGCTAACGCCGGAAAGGGTGAAATTCGTGGAGTGGAGGTTTCCCTGGCCAGAAAGTTTGACTTTCTGCCTAACCCTTTCAATTCCATGGGTCTCGATTTCAACGCGACCTTCGTCGATTCCAACGTACTGCTCCCTCTGGAGGAACGCCTGGACGAGGAGGTGCCCCTGTTCAAGCAGTCCGATTTTCTGGCCAACCTGTCGGTCTATTATGAAAAGAAAAATTTCCTTATTCGGGCCAGCATGGTATGGCGGGGCAAATACCTGGATAAAGTTTTGGCTGGCCAGAATGATATCGACGATCTTACCGGTGAAAACAAAATCAACCTGCCCGCCAACAGTCTGGATGTCTATGTGGACGACTTTTTCAAACTCGATATCCGGGCAGAATACCGGTTTCGCAATTTTTTGACGCTCTTTTTCGAAGGCACTAATTTAACGAATGAACCTCTTCGCAAGTTCTATGGTAATGCGATCCGGTTGCACACCGTCCAGTTCACCAAGCCAATCTTTTTTGTCGGTTTCAAGTTGAACCGATAATTTGCATACCAAAAAAACTAACCTAAGATCAAGATAAGACAAAATAACGGAGCCCTATGAAAAATAATAACTATACATACCGACTCAAACCCTGGTTGTTCGGGTCTATTCTAACCCCGTTGGCACTCGCTTTTTGGAGTGTAGCCAACGCCGCCCCGGTGGAAGTTTTCCAGGAGGGATATGAAAACGATGGCAGCGGAACGCGCTACACGATAGAAAATGCAACCGATGACGGCTCGAACGATTATTTTGCCCGTCGCCGGGAGGGTTCGGCTGGCACAACCGTTAGAGGCGGCGCTATCACCGGTGAATTTTATTGGGGGGCCCGCGATCTCGACGGAGATGGTGAGGTGACTTTGGACCCGGTTACAGGAGAAATCATTCTTGAGGACGAGGAAGGGCGCATCACCTGGAATGACCCCGTCGATATATCCGGTTTGGGCAATTTGGTTCTAAGAGTTGCCGCAGCCCAGGGTAATGATGGCCAGGAATTCGACAATCCGATGGCTTTTCAATTCAAAATCGATGATGGCCCCTGGGTTACCGCCGGCGGCTTCCGGGGACTGCACACCAACTCCCCAAGCTATATTTTCACAGGAGGCAATTTTGACGTCAGCGCGGGCTTCGTGCCTTTGCCTACCGATCCTCGCCTGACGCGGACTTTTAAGGAATTTGAGTTCCCCATGTTCGGAACAGGGAGCGAGTTGCGATTCCGTGTTTTCATCAATGCCAATGGCGGCAGCGAGGAGTACGGGCACGACAATATTCGCATCATCGGTGATGATTCGCTCTCCTTTACCACCCTTTCCATGAATAATTCCACCTTCGTGGAGACTGCTGGCTCTGGAGCAGCAAGCTTGACCATTACCCTGGATTCCGCAGCTCCTGCCGGAGGTGTGGTTTTTTCCATTTCAGATAGCGATGACAATAACAGCGAGGCCGATATCCCTTCCACCGCGACGGTAGCGGAAGGCGAGACCTCCGTAACGGTCACCTTAGATATTCTCGCGGACAATCGATTTGACGGCGATGAGCCAATCATTGTGCAGACTGAAGCTGTCGGTTGGGCTCGTGAAGAAATTGTATTCACTGTGACCAATGTGGACTCCAAGCCCAATGTTGTTGTAAATGAATTTTATCCAAGTCCATTAAATAACCAACCCAAGACACAGTTGCAGGGCGACTCCAATGGCGATGGGATACGAAATGATGACCAGGATGAATTTATGGAAATTCAAAACTTGGAGAATTTCGCCGTCGATATCTCCTTCTGGGAGCTATGGGATGAACGCGGACCGCGGCATATCTTCCCGGCCAACACCATCCTGGCGGCAGGCCAAGGCGCCGTCGTATTTGGTGGGGGAAACCCGAGAGGCATTTTTGGAGGTTCCCTGGTTTCAGTGAGTTCCCAAGGCAATTTCAGTTTCGGCTCTGACGGAGAAAACGTCTCCATACGAGCGGGTGGCGCAGGCGCCGCGGGCGCCATCGTTAATGATTTCACCTATGGGGGAGATTTGGGCACAACCGAGCGTTCTGTTACACGAAGCCCGGACGGTACCGGTGATTTCGCTAACCATGAATTAGAGTCCACTCTGGACCCGCCATCGGAAACAACCCCAAACAACCTTCCGACAAGTTTCTGGTCTCCCGGCACCAGGCTGGATGGGACCCCCTTCCTTACATACAGCAACACCCTGTCTATCGCATTCGAGTCAGGCAGTGTCGCCGAAAGCGCCAGCTCTATTTCGGGGACAGTAAGCCTGGAAACCGCAGCCGGCGCGGGAGGTGTTACTGTTACCCTTAGTGCCGAAGGCTCCAATGCCGATGAGCTATCTGTTCCTGCCACGGTAACCATTGCCGAAGGCGCCACTTCCGCCGACTTTACCGCCACGCCGGTAAACGACCTCGAACTGGACGGCGACCGCGAATTGTCTGTGCGAGCTTCAGGGGATGACATTTTTCCCGCTAAAACTTACCTCACGGTTACCGATGTGGAACCGGATTTGGTGAGCGTGGTGATCAATGAGGTGGCCGGTTCGATCCTCGGCACCGCAGCCGATTTCAACCAAAACGGCATCGCAGAAGAGCCTGTGGAAGACCAGTTTATCGAAATCCTCAATGTGGGCGATCTTACCGTCAACTTAAAAGACTGGAGTGTTCTGGTGGATCGAACGGACGAACCTGAACCCGAATTAGTTGTGCATGTATTCCGTCAGGCAACCCTCCTTCAACCACAGGGATCCATTGTCATCTTCGGAGGCGGCAACGAAGCAGATCTGCGGGCAGGCAGTGCGGAATTCTTCGGAAATGCGGCTGTTTTTGTAGCCAACAACAGTTTCAATGGGGTCAACCTGACCGACGGTGGAGACGCCAGTATAAAACTTGTCAGGGGTAAGGGATTCGTCGAAGATATCGTTGAATACTTGGATGATGATTCCGACCAGGCAATGTCTCTTGTCCGCAATCCCGATGGGACCGGTGATTTTCCAAACTTGCACCTCGAAGTTTCCGGCGCCTTCGAACTGGCCTCCCCCGGTCGGACGCTGGATGGCGCTGCGTTTGCAGGAAATCAGCCCTTTGTTTTAGAAAGCGATGTATTTCGCGGCGAGGATATCCCAGGGTTCCCAGGCTGGAGAGCTTCTCCCTGGTACCTCAACTACAATGTGTCAGAGCTGCCTTGGATCTATCATGACGAACACGGTTGGCAGTTTCTCGCTGAAGCAAGCACGGAAGACGTGATCTTCCTGTTTGATCTCGGACTGGAAAACTGGATATTCGTCAATGAAGGCTCATACCGCTGGATGTTCATTTTCAGCGACACGCCGGACTGGATCTTCACCTTCGGCGACAACGTGCCGGGCAGAAGGTTCTTCCAGAGGCTCAGTGATGGCTCGATTTTCAGTGTCCCGGCCGACCTGTAATCAGCGAAACCATCAATCCCAAGTCTTACTTAATTAACAGGTTTATTAGGATACCCGGGAATTGGCCTCCAATGGCTGGTTCCCGGGTATTTTTTATTTGCCCTGATGGTGTATTTGCAAGCTACCCCCTGGCTGTTGCTTACCTCACTTGAACAACTTTTCCCATTTGCATAGCACATTACACCTCCCAAGATTCCGCTGATGGTCTAAAAAATTACGATTTTTATAGATTTTTAAAAAATTTCAGGTAATAGTCTTTAGTCAAATGAGCTGCGCTAGGTTTCTCCACTGCCTAAAATTCGGTTTAATAGTACAGGTTCTGATTTCAGCGCCCTGGCAAACGGCTATGGCCGCGGAAATCCGCGGGCAGGTGCTGGACTCGGGGAGTGAGATGTTCCTGCAAGGGGTTCGTATCGCTATACAAGAGACCGATGATGTAACCTATACTGAACGCGGCGGAGATTTCAGTTTGCGCAACCTCGAGCCGGGCAGCTACACGATAAGGGCTACCTATATCGGTTATCCTGCCCATACCGAAACCGTGGTAATTGAAAACGCCGAATCCTCCGTGTTCATCACGGTCGACTTCACCAGCGGGGAAGTTATTGAACTGGAGGAATTCCGGGTCGAGGGATCATTGGTGGGGGCCGCCAAGGCGCTCAACATCCAGCGTTCCGCGGCCAACGTTAAAAACGTCGTTTCCTCCGACGCCATCGGTCAGTTCGTCGACCGCAATGCGGCCGAGGCCCTCCAGCGGTTGCCCGGTATTTCGGTCGAAGACAGCCAGGGGGAGGGCAAATTCGTCATCATTCGCGGCGCCGATCCCTCCATCAACCTGGTCGCCATTGACGGCGTGGTTTCCGCCACCCCGGAGGAGGATGGCCGCTCCACCGCGCTGAACATCATCTCCATTGACCAACTCGAGTCCATCGAGGTGACCAAGAGCTGGCTGCCGGACCAGTCGGCCAACTTCATCGGGGGTTCGATTAACCTGGTTACCCGTAGCGCATTGGATAGGGGAACACGTTTCATGTCGGCTGAATATGCCTTTGGGAGTCACGACATTTCAGAAGAAAACAGTTGGCGCCTCAACGCCACCTATGGAGATGTGCTGGGCAAGAAGAAAAACATTGGTATCCAGTTCTCCTTTGACAAATCGGAGGATAACCGCGGCTCCGACACAGCGAAATCGGACTCATGGAACACGGATGCCAACACGGATATCAGGGGGGCGCCATTGGGATTTTTTCTGGGAAATGTTGATCTGGAAGATTTTATAATAAAAAGGGAGCGCACCGGGTTCAGCAGCAAAGTTGAATACGAATTGAATGACAAAAACCGCTTCGAATTTTCGTTCTCGCGCAACCAATTCGATGACGATGAAGTACTCCAGACTTTCGAGCAGAACATTCAATTGGGAACGAATAACTACGCGGGCAAAACGGTTTTCGACGAGGAAATGGCGATGGCCCTCGGATTGGACATCAACGACCCCGAAATAGCGGCTCGCCTGGCCCTGGCGCCTGAGTTTCGACCTGCCACATTCGAGGAAGCGGTGGGCTTTGGAGACATCGCTGTCGATAATTCGACAAAAAACTACACTTTTTACACTTCGAATGGCTCTGCCCAGAAGAACTGGACCAGCACGATCACCAACGACGAGATCACCACCTTACAAGGCGGGGGGAAACACCGCCTATTTGACTTCCTGGATCTCGATTACAAAATCTACCGCTCCGAAGCGGACAAGAACTGGACGGAACAGAAATTAAAGTTTCAAACCGGCGAAACGTTAACCGTCAGCGGGCTTGGCGAAGACGGCGCCCCTTTCGTCGACGACGTAGTCGAAAAATATGACGATCCGGCGTTTTTTCAGCTCAACCGGCTGCGCGGCAGTGTTGAGGACAATCAATTTTTCAGCACCGATGAACGCGGTGGCTTCGAAGTGAACCTGGAAGCCAAATATCAATGGAGGAACCTGAACTGGACCACCAAAGTGGGAGGCTCAGGAGATTTTCGCGATAAAAAATTCGCGCGCGATTTTCAATTGTTCAGCGATGTGACTGCACTTACTCCGGGACTCAACCAGGTCACCCTGGAGGACGATGTCGTCGATGGCGGGGTTCTGGAAAACTTCATGGAAGATTTCGGGAACTATGACTTTGGCCCCTCTTTCAATACGGAGAAAGCGCGGGCCTTCATTGCCGATCCGGTAGACTTTGAGTTCAGAACAACACCGAATGACGTTACCAAAAACGTTACCGACGCCCTCTTGAAGGAATTCGCGGCTACGGAAGATGTAACCTCATTTTACCTCATGCAAACACTGGACTGGAAGGGGTTTCGATTTATTTCCGGTTTTCGCTACGAAAAAACGGATAACACCTTCACCAATAACCTGATTGACCTGCGCTCTGAAAACCTGCCGCTGGCGATCAAATTTGCCCAGCCAGGGTTCTGGAAAGTTCTCATTGAAAGCGACCAATTTGGGGTCGAAAGTTTTATCAACGAGGTTACCAGCGAGCGCAGCTATGACCATTGGCTGCCAGCCTTCCATGTGATCAAGAACTTTTCCGAAAATACCATTGTGCGAGCCTCCTTCACAAAAACCATCGCCCGGCCGAAATTTACCGATTTGGTGCCAAGAGAGATTCCCAGTGTCGATGGCGCCTTCATTAGCAGCACTGTACAATTGCCCAATATCGAATTGGCCGCAACTGAGTCGAAGAATTTCGACCTTTCATTCGATCATTACTTTGGAACTTTCGGAGCAGTCGGCGTCAATTTGTTCTACAAGAAACTTGATGGACCCATTTATAAAGAGTCGCGCATTTTCGAACCTGGCCGGGGGATCGCGCCCGAATTGGCCCAAAAGTTCACCGCCACCGGGCGGGACGAAGTTACCTGGAAAACCACCCGCATGGCCAATGCCGGACAAGGGGAGATTCTTGGCCTGGAAATGTCCCTGGCCAGAAAGTTTGACTTTATGCCGAAACCTTTCGATTCTATGGGCGTAGATTTCAATGTCACCTTCACCAGTTCCAGTGTCGAGCTGCCTCTGGAGGAACGACTCGGTGAAATAGTCCCCCTATTCAAGCAATCGGATTTCATTGCCAACCTGTCGGTCTATTATGAAAAGAAAAATTTTCTTATTCGAGCCAGCATGGTTTGGCGGGGCGGCTATCTGGATGATGTTTTGGCCGGTCAGGATGATATCGATAGCCTCGTCCTGCCTCCCGAAGGCATTCCTGGCGTCGGCACCGGCCTTGGTGTTCCAGCCAACAGTTTGGATACCTTTGTCGATGGCTTTTTCAAGCTGGACATCCGGGCGGAATACCGCTTTCGTAATTTTGTTACCCTCTTTTTTGAAGGAACCAACTTGAATAATGAACCGCTTCGTAAATTCTACGGCGACCAATCACGGATTCACACCATTCAGTTTACCAAGCCAATCTTTTTTGTCGGTTTTAAAATTAACCGATAATTCGCATACCTAATTAACGCACAATTAACCTAAAACCTAGAATTAAGATAAGATACTAATATAATCAGTAAGGGAGCCTTATGAAAAATAAAATGAAAACACACCGACCCCAGCCCTGGCTTTTCAGTGCTTTTATAACCACCTTGGCGCTCGCCTTTTGGAGTGTTGCCAACGCCGCCCCAGTGGAAGTTTTCCAAGAGGGTTATGAAAACGACGGCAGCGGAACCCGCTACACCGTTGAGAACCCCAGCGATGACGGCTCGAACGATTATTTCGCCCGCCGCCAGGAAGGTTCGGCCGGATCGACCGTCAGAGGCGGAGCCATTACCGGTCAATTTTACTGGGGCGCCCGCGACCTCGATGGTGATGGCGTTGAAGTCAACGAACTGGAGGACCATGAAGCCCGCATCACCTGGAATGACGCGATCAATATCACCGGGATCGGCAATCTGAGGATCACCCTTGCGGCGGCCCAGGGAAACAACGGACAAGAGTTCGACAACCCGATAGCTTTCCAGTACAAAATCGACGATGGCGAATGGGTGACAGCCGGTGGCTTCCGCGGCCTGCACACCAATTCCCCCAGCTACTTTTTCGCCGGGGGAAACTTCGATGTCAGCGCTGGCAGCGTACCGTTGCCCACCGATCCTCGCCTCACGAGAACTTTTAAGGACTTTAGTTTTCCCATCCTCGGTTCCGGCGACGAATTGAGGTTTCGAGTCTTCGTCAATGCCAATGGTGGATCCGAAGAATACGGTCATGACAATATCCGTATTGTCGGCGATGATGATGTCTCATTTCTCAGCCTCTCCATGAATGCGCTTACCTTCGATGAGGATGCCGGCGCAGGAGCGGCAACCCTGACCGCTACATTGGAAACTGCGGCAGGCGCAGGGGGAGTGACCCTCAACGTCACCAACAGCGATAGTGACAATAACAGTGAATCCAATATACCTGCTACCATGACCGTGGCAGAAGGTGAAACTGTTGGCTCGGTGACTTTCGACATCCTGGCTGACAACCGTTTCGACGGCAATGAGCCCGTCCGCGTGCAAGTTGGAGCCCCCGGTTGGGCCACCGAAGAAATTATATTTACAGTCAATAATGTGGACACCAAACCAAATGTCGTCCTCAACGAGTTGTACACCGATCCATTTAACGATGATCTCGAAACGAACCTGCAGGGAGATTCCAATGGGGACGGGTTCAGAAGCGACGATCAGGATGAGTTCATTGAGATCTTGAATAATGAGACTTTTGACGTCGATATCTCATTCTGGGAGTTATGGGATGAGCGCGGTCCTCGCCATATCTTCCCGGCCAATACCATCCTCAAGGCCGGTCAGGCAGCCGTTGTCTTCGGCGGCGGCACCCCGCGTGGTATTTTTGGAGGCTCCATATTCATGATTTCATCCCAGGGCAATTTCAGCATCGAGCCCGATGGTGAGAATGCATCCATTCGCGCGGGCGGCACCAATGCTGCCGGCGGCATCGTGGACGAGTTTACCATCCCTGCAGAGTTGGGAGCGACCAAGCGGTCAGCCAACAGAAACCCGGATGGCACAGGCGATTTTGCCGACCATGGAGAACTCTCCAACCTGCCCGAACCTTCAGCCACCGAACCAAATATCGGGCCGAACAACTTCTGGTCCCCTGGAACCAAACCGGATGGCAGTGCGTTTTTCCCAACAGACAATACACTCTCCATCTCCTTCGCTTCGGGCAGTGTGGCTGAAAATGCAGATTCCATATTCGGAACGGTCAGTTTGGAAACCGCCGCCGGGGCCGGGGGCGTGGTCGTCTCGTTGGCCACTGAGGGTCCCAATGCGGATGAACTGGTTGTTCCCGCCACGGTCACCATTGCGGAAGGGCAAACATCCATCAACTTTACCGCCACACCGGTAAACGACCTCGAGTTGGATGGGGACCGTGAGCTAACGGTACGCGCAACCGGCGACCTCAAGTTCCCTGCCCTGACCTACCTCGTGGTGACGGAAGTTGAGCCGGACCTGGTAGCTGTGGTCATCAATGAGGCCCTGAGTTCCGTCCTCGGCACCGCGACTGATTTCAACGGAAACGGTATCGATGAAGAGCCGGTTGAGGATCAGTTCATTGAACTGCTCAATGTCAGCAGTTTTCCGGTCAATATCAGAGGCTGGCAAGTCTTTTCGGTCCGGTCCAATGAACCCGATCCCGAACTGTTGGTTCATGAATTCCGCTCCAGCACAATCATCCAGCCGCAGGGTTCCGTCGTCATCTTTGGCGGCGGTAATGAAGCGGCCATTCGGGAAGCCGGCGCGGCCAGTTTTGGCAATGCCGCCCTATTCGTGGCCAACGGCAGCTTCAACGGCGTCAACCTGACAGACAGAGACGACAACCGCGTCAGGCTGGTGAGAGGAAAAGGATTCGAGGAAGATGTCGTCGAGTTCCTGGATGAAGTTTCCGGCCAAGGCCAATCCGTAGTCCGCAGCCCAGATGGCTCTGGGGATTTTGGTAGCCTGCACCTGGTAGTATCCACCGCCTTCGAACTGGCCTCTCCGGGCCGGGGATTGGATGGCGCTGCCTTCGCGGGCAATCAGCCGTTTGTTCCATCTACCGACGTTTTCAGAGGCGAGGACATTCCGGAATTCCCGGGCTGGAGAGCTTCCCCCTGGTACCTCAACTACAATGTAGCAGAGCTGCCCTGGATCTATCATGACGAGCACGGCTGGCAATTCCTCGCCGATGCAAGCACGGAAGACGTGATCTTCCTGTTTGATCTCGGACTGGAAAACTGGATATTTGTCAATGAAGGTTCATACCGCTGGATGTTCATTTTCAGCGACACGCCGGACTGGATCTTCACCTTCGGCGACAACGTGCCGGGCAGAAGGTTCTTCCAGAGGCTCAGCGATGGCTCGATTTTCAGCGTCCCAGCTGACCTCTAGTCTGTTCGATAACGAATCTATCTTAATTTATAAGGTTATTTAAACAAGAATGCCCGGGAATTGGCTTCGCTTGAGGCTGGTTCCCGGGTATTTTTTTTGGCGATGTTACGGGCATTGCCTGACAGGGAACATTTTGCTCTATTCAGGCAGTGAGTCCGATGTTAAAGCAAAATTCACATGCTCTGGTAACCCTCAAGATCGGCAATTTTTCCATGGCCGAATTCACACACCCCTTGTTTCGTGATTACTGCTCCCGCCATAGCCTGGAGTTTATCGTCATCGACCAGAAAAAAATTCGGTTTCAACCCCGAATCCTGCCCGACCAACGAAGCTCCAGTTACGAAAAATATCAAATTTACGATATCCTGACGCAGTTTGACCGGGTGCTCTACCTGGATGGAGATATCCTCCTCAATGTAAATTGCCCGAATCTATTTGAGCTCGTGCCGGAAAACGAGATCGGCTGCGTTTTTGAGGATGTCGGCTCCGAGGCTTACAAGCGTTTTGACGAGATGGACAAAGCGCAAAGGTTATGGGGGAAATTACCGGATTACCGGGGAGGATATTTCAATGCCGGGATGTTCCTCGTCTCACAAACGCATCGGGAATTGCTACGCTTCGGGCCGGAAAAAAAATTCGGCGGACGGTGGCCGGATCAAACGAGTTTGAACTTTTACTGCGAGAAAATCGGATTTACCAAAAAAAACCTGGGACCCTCCTTCAATCTCCTGCCCGTTTTCAGCCAATTGTGGAAGGATACCTCCAGCCGCCGAAAAGCCTCGATCATTCATTATGCGGGCAAGGAAAGCAAAGGACTGTTCAAGGAAGATTATTCGGCGATCATGAATTCCCTGGGGCAATAGCGGAAATTCGGTGGGATGCTTTGAAATCTCCCCGAATCCATGGAGAAAAACAAGTCCGGATCGAATCAATACCGCTTCCCGGCGAGGGGAAAGAAAGTCGAAAAGAGCATTCTGTAACCGGCATGATTCTACGATTATTAATTTTAATGAAAATAAATCTCATTTAATATTGATTTTTAGTATCATTCCAATTAAGTATAGATATTCTTTACTAGAAAAATGAATTTAACCAAAAAAGCACACGAAATTCTCAATGGCGCGCTTGCATCGAGCGGCCTGCGCTCCACCCGGCAGCGGGAGCATGTTTTCGGCGTCCTTCTGGCCCAACGGGACCACCCTACGGCGGACGAGGTTTATGTCCGGGCAAAAGTCGAAATGCCCAGTATTTCATTGGCCACGGTGTATAATTGCCTGGAAACCATGGTTGAGTGCGATCTGGTTCGCCAGGTCAATTTCGAGCGGGAACCTTCCCGGTTTTGCCCCAATCTGGCCGAGCATGCCCATTTTTACGATGAAACCAGCGGCCGGGTTTTCGATATCGATCTGCCTAATGAATTTTTCGGTAAATTGAAGTCGATCCTTCCTCCCCAATATGAAGCAAATTCCATAGAACTAAGTTTCCGGGGCAAAAAACCCGGCCATTAAATAAATAAATTAGGACATCAACTGGCTTTTTTTAACTTTTGCAATTAATTGAATATCAATGAGCTCACTCGATATAAGAAATCTTGAAATCCATGTCGAAGGAAAACCCATCGTAAAGGATTTCACTCTCAACGTGCCCAAAGGCGAGGTGCATGCCCTGATGGGCCCCAACGGCTCCGGCAAGAGCACCCTGGCCAAAGCGCTGGCCGGTCATGAAGATTACCAAATCGTGGCGGGTGAAGCTTCCCTTAACGGGCAAAATATCCTTAAAATGGAAGTGGATGAGATCGCCAGAGCCGGTCTCTTCATGGCCTTCCAATACCCGAGTGAAATACCCGGGGTGAGCATTGCCAATTTCATTCGGGCCGCCCTCACGGCCCGCCTGGCGGATAACGAAGAACTCGACGCCGCCCGGTACTACCGGCGTCTTTACGAAAAAATGGATCTGCTCAAAATCGACCGCAAATTCACCGCCCGTTCTGTCAACGAAGGCTTTTCCGGCGGTGAGAAAAAGAGGTGCGAAATTCTCCAGATGGCCATGCTCCAACCCCATTTCGCAATCATGGATGAGACCGACAGCGGGCTTGATATCGACGCTCTTAAAATTGTTTCCCACGGAGTCAACACCATGCGGGGTCCCGATTTAGGCATTTTGCTGATCACTCATTACCAGCGGCTGCTCGATTACATCGTGCCGGACAAAGTACACGTAATGTGGGATGGCAGAATTGTCCGCAGCGGCGGCAAGGAGCTTGCTCTGGAACTCGAAGAAAAAGGCTACGACTGGGTAAAGGAGGAAGTTGCCGTCGTCTGAATACCCCTCCTTTTGAGAATATTTAACTCCTCATTTAATTCACATTTATCTTAAAATGCCCGCTACAATCGAACAAGAGACTACCAACCATTCCATCGACTTTGATCGGGAAGTGGGAAATTTTAAATACAAGGAGGATTATTCCTACGATGCCGGCACCGGCCTGAATGAAGATACCGTCCGTTATATCTCGGGTGTTAAGGATGAAGATGAATGGATACTCAATTTTCGCCTCAAGGCCCTGAAAGTATTTGAAAGCAAGCCGACCCCCACCCATTGGGCTTCCAAGGACCTCGAAAGCATCGATTACTCTAAAATTCGCTATTACCTGTCAAAAGGACAACAGCCCAGCCGCAGTTGGGACGAAGTGCCCGATGACGTCAAGGAGACCTTTGAACGCCTGGGCATTCCCGAGCAGGAGCGCAAATTTTTGGCCGGAGTGGAAGCGCAATTTGACAGCGAAGCCGCCTACTCCAACATGAAGGCAAGACTGGCCGAGGAAGGAGTCATCTTTGTCGGGTCGACCGAGGGCTTAAAGGAACACCCGGAAATTTTCCGGAAATTCTTCGGTAAAGTAATCCCCACCGGAGACAACAAATTCAGCGCCTTGAACAGCGCCGTATTCAGCGGTGGCAGTTTTATCTATGTGCCCCCTGGAGTGCATGTTAAGCAACCCCTGCAAGCCTATTTCCGTATCAACGCGGAAAACTTCGGGCAATTCGAGCGCACTTTGATCATTGCAGACGAAGGAGCTGAAGTCACCTACATGGAGGGCTGTACCGCTCCCAAATTTGAAACCACCACCCTTCATAGCGCTGTTGTCGAATTGGTCGCCCTGAAGGGAGCCCGCATTCAATACATCACGGTGCAAAACTGGTCGGAAAACGTTTTCAACCTGGTGACAAAAAGGGGCATGGCCATGGAAGACGCCACCATCAAGTGGATCGATTGCAATATCGGCAGCCGTCTGACCATGAAATATCCCGGTGTCATTCTCAAAGGCCGGAGAGCCAGGGGCGAAGTGTTGTCGATCGCCCTGGCCAATAATGGACAGCATCAGGACACCGGCGCAAAAATGATACATGCGGCCGATGACACGACCAGCAACATAATTGCCAAAAGCATTAGTGTAGGCCAGGGGCGTTCCACTTACCGCGGTCTGGTGCAAATACCCAAACACCTCAAAAATTGTAAAAACAACACAGAGTGCGACGCTCTCCTCATCAATACCAACAGCCGGACGGATACCTACCCGGCCATCAATGTGCGAGGCAATCGCAATTCCGTACAGCATGAAGCCAGCGTTTCCAAGGTCAGCACAGAGCAGATATTTTACATGCAGCAGCGGGGGCTGAGTGAAGCGCAGGCCATGAGCCTGGCTGTAAACGGTTTCGTCAATGATCTCATACGTGAATTTCCCATGGAATACAGTGTCGAACTCAAGCGTTTGATCGACCTTCAAATGGAAGGCTCCGTCGGTTGAGACGGCATACAGGATAAACAATTTTACATTGATTGATTTTTGAAAATGAGCAACGCCAGCACATTGGAAAGAGTATCCGCCAAAGCAGCGAAAAGCATCACCAGCTCCGAGGCATTTCAAAACCACCTCGAAAGCCTGGAAAATGCTCCAAAATGGTTGATCGACCTGAAAACTGAGCAATGGGAGCAATTTTCAAGCCTTCCCATGCCAACGCCGAAGTCGGAAGCCTGGCGGTTCGCAAGAACGGGAAATTTAAGCCTGGACAAGTATCAACTATCTTCAGATCTCACCCCATCGGAGATTGAGGATGCTCAAAAAAATTCTCACCTTATTGAATCTTATTCCGGAAAAATGGTCTTTGCCAATGATCAGTTGGTGGAGAAAAAAGAGGCCACTGCCTCGCTCAGCCAAGCGGGCCTTATTTGGGCGCCTCTTGCCAAGGCGATAAACGAACATGGTTCCCTTTTGAGGAAATTTCTCCTGACCTTTACCCCAGACCTCGGATCCGAGAAGTTTCAAGCCCTGCATGGGGCTCTTTTCAGCAATGGTTCTTTTTTATACGTCCCGGTCGGAATGGAAGTAACCCTGCCTTTTGTCGCCTATCATGAAATCTGCGGTCACGGTGCTGCTGTTTTCCCCCATACCCTGATCATTGCCGATGCAGGAGCCAAAGTCCATTTGGTGGACATTTTCCAAAGCACCGGTGCAAATACAAAAAATTTCGCCTGTGGCATGGCCAGTATTTTTGCCGGGGCTGGCGCACAGGTTTCTTACCAGGCCATCCAGGAATGGAATCTGGAAACGCTCTCATTTCACCTTAATTCCGTATCCGCGGAAAGAGATGCCGATGTCCAAACGGTAACAGTCAATCTGGGTTCACACCAAACCCGAAGCGAACAGCATACTTGCCTTTCCGGTCCGGGAAGCAATGTAGATAACTTTTCCCTCAGTGTGCCCACTGGAAACCAGGAAGTCGACCAACGCACACTGCAAACCCACAAAGCCCCGTCCTGCCGCTCCAACATGCTCTATAAAAACGCCTTGATGGACGATTCCCGCACAATATTTTCCGGACTCATCAAGGTCGAAGAGTCGGCCCAACAAACCGATGCTTACCAGACCAACCGAAACCTTCTACTCAATGGCAGTGCCGAAGCCAACTCCCTGCCCGGACTTGAAATACTGGCCAACGACGTCAAATGCAGCCATGGAGCCACTACGGGCGAGCTGGACAAAGAGCAGCTTTACTACCTTTTAGCAAGAGGCATTACCCGCAAAAAGGCGGAAGAACTGCTGGTTTTCGGTTTTTTCGAGGAAGTATTCTCCCATTTGGAAAACGATGAACTGCGCGAACATCTCAACTCCTGGATCGGGAAAAAATTCCATGTCGATCCCCCGACCGGAAACCCGGTGACAAACTCCTGACTCCTTTTCATGGCTATGGCGGAAGATCGGATCGTATCGCGGGACTGTCCGGCGACAGCAATACCCTCGGGTGAATCATACACTATTCCCAAGGGTGCGACAGTGCAAATTACCCACCGGTTGGGCGGAAATTTCACCGTTTTATGGGCCATGGGCATGGCGCGAATTACTGGAGAACAGGCAGACGCCATTGGTGAAGAAGCAGTAGTCTCAAACAGTAATGAACTTTCTTCCCAAACTGAGGAGTGCTCAGGCCCACCCGATGAAAATGCTCTCTGGGACGCCCTGAAATCGGTTTACGATCCGGAGATTCCGGTCAACATTGTCGATCTCGGTTTGATTTACTCTCTTCAGGTGCAACCGCAAAACGAATCCGGCAACCACGATGTGGAGATTCTCATGACCCTTACCGCTCCCGGCTGCGGCATGGGCCCAGCCATAGCGGCGGATGCCGAATCAAGAGTTTGCCAGATCCCTGGTGTGGGAGAAGCCCAGGTGGAACTGGTTTGGGACCCGCCATGGAATCAGGACATGATCAGCGAAGAGGGCAAAATGCAATTGGGCCTGATTTGAGAGGATTTGTAATCCGCTCAAATTGGCTAATTCATTAGATTCAAGGCAATATCCAGGATCTTTGGCCGATTTTTCTCTTCGGATTGGGCCGGAAGCAGGAACCTTATGACTGAAAGG
>JAJFLV010000015.1 GCA_021772535.1 Opitutales bacterium
ACCAGTGCGATTTCGAAACCCAATGGCTGGCCGGAGGGGTCGGATTTTAAATACCCGGAGGGAATGGTCAATTGCCCTAGCTCATGGGAACAAAATGCCAGAACCGTTTCTCCTGTATTCAATTCACCATATTGGTTGGACTCGTGGAGGAACCGATTCTCCAGGCCAAATGCCCTTTTATAGAAATCAAGCGTCTCTGGCACATTTTCAACGTAAACGATTGCATATCCAAACTTCATGGCTTTCTTTCACAAATCTCAATCAAGATTCACTGAAAATGGAAATTCCAGAGCAATATGGCTGGCTGTAATCATTTGAGTTTGTTCCAGAGAGTAAAAATGGCAACAATGAACCCGATGCCCTTAAAAATACTACTTCCCGCCGCAAGCGACGGGAATGATCAAGTTCAATAATTGGCATGATCGTCTTAACAAAGAAAGATGGATCGGGAGCGGACAGGGCGTCGGCGATTGGCGGGCTGCTGCAATGGTTTGCGTGGATCGCCTTGACGGTGTTGCTGTCCGCATGCGCGGTGGGTCCGGGTCAGAAAAAATCTGCCGAGGAGCATTATGCTTTGGGCGAGGAGCATTACGATGCCCGCAATTACACCGCTGCAGCGGAAGCTTTTTCAATTGCCGCCCGGAATCGACCTGATTGGAGCCAGGCCATATTGCTGAAGGGTATGTCCCGAATGGGGGAGGGCAATTTCGAGAATGCCATGGAGGACTTCACCGAAGTCATCGCTCTCGAGATGGGTAATGTGGAAGAGGCGATTGTAAAGGCTTCCGTGAAAGCAAAAAAAGGAGATTTGCAGGGAGCTTTGGGGGATTACCGCAACACCTTCGAGCAAGGGCCCCTGGTGGCCAATGCCTACTACAACCGGGCCCGGGCCAAGGAGCAGACCGGAGATTACACCGGCAGTGTGGAAGATTATTCCGAGTCCATCCGGCTTTGGCCCAACTGGCCGGAGGCTTATTACAAAAGGGCGGAGGCAAAAATCGCTTTAAAGGATTTCGCCGGCGCCATTGAGGATTATTCCGAGGTAATCCGACAGGAACCGCTCAATGCCGAAGCTTATGTGCGCCGGGGCATGGCTCGGGAAGGATTGGGAGACATCATCAGCGCCAATACCGATTACAATAAAGCGATCAAGGCGGACCCCGATTACGCCTACGCTTATTTGAGAAGAGGCAACGCCTTGTTGCAGTTCGGGGATATGGAAGCCGCCCTGGTCGATATCAACAGGTTTTTTGAACGGGGCGTTCCCGATCTCGAAGCCTACCGTTCCAGGGCTCGAGCTTATTATGAACTGAAGTATTGGCGCTCTGCCATCGTAAATTACGATGAAGCCATCGGACTGGAATCCGAATCGGGTCAGCTCTACTTTGAACGTGGAAATGCCAAGCTCTTTTCGCACGACTTCGATGGAGCGGTGGCCGATTATAACGAAACTTTGCGCCTGATACCGGACCATGTTGAGGCTCTCATGGCAAGAGGCCTGGTAAAGGCCGAAACGGGCGATCCGGATAGCGGAATTGCCGACTATTCCGAGGCCATTCGAATCGATCCGGAAAATCCCGGAGCTTATGGAGGCCGGGCCAATGCCAAATTAAAAAAGGAAGACCTTAAGGGCGCAATTTCAGATCTGAATGAGGTAATTCTGCTCTCCCCGGAAGATTCCAACGGCTATTTAGCGAGGGGAAACGCGTTTGTCCAATTGAATGAATTTGATCCTGCCCTGGCCGACTTCGATCAGGCCATCAGTCTGGACCCCGATGATGCCCGGTCTTATGCGGCCCGAGGATTGGTCTGGGGGTTCAAGGGAGAGGTGGAACAGGCTATTGCCGACCTTGATACAGCCCTGAAATTGGAGCCCGATTCTCCTCAATGGCGATCCTGGCGCGGGCAATTGAAAGTTGAGATACAGGATTTTGCAGGCGCCATAACCGACTTCGATCTTATCCTTCTCAATGGTGTTACGGATGTGAGAACCTGGGGCAGCAGGGGCTTGGCAAAATTAAGAACCGGTGACTTCCAGGGAGCGGTTGAGGACTTTTCCGAGGTTCTGCGGCTTCAACCCAATTCCGCCGAAGCCTACCTGCGTCGAGCTGAAGGTCTTCTGGAGCTTGACGATACGGAGGGTGCGATCTCCGATTTTTCAAACATCCTCTCCCTCCATCCTCAAAATCCGGAAATCTATATTCAGAGGGCATTCTATTACCTCGTGTTGGAAAAATATGAAGACGCTCTGGAAGACCTGGAAAAAAGCCGCCAACTGGACCTTGAAGGGGAAGCCAGGGATTATTCCAACCTCTGGATCTGGGTAGCTAAAGGTCGGCTGGGCCGAAAAACCGAGGGCGAGTCGGAATTACGCTCTCAATTTGAAAATCACTCAGCCGAAAAATCCGGGGACTGGTATTCGGTTTTGGCCCGATTTTATTTGGAGGATATCGATGAAGAAGACCTCATTAAGGCGGCATATTCGGAAGACGAGACGACCTTAAACCGTCAACTGTGCGAGGCCTACTTTTATGCTGCCAACAAACGCTTGGTGGAGGGAGATTTAGATGCCGCCATTCCGTTGCTGGAAAAATGCCGCGCAACCGGGATAAAAGAGTTCTACGAATACAAGGGCTCCCAGATTCAGCTTAGACTCCTGACAGAGCCGCCTGAAGAATGATGGAGCAGCAGGAATAAGTAATTGGTGTTGTTCCAAGCTTAATCTTTCAAGCGATTCTCAATTTCCTGTTGCACCTCCTTGGCTGCCCCTTGATTTTTGCCATGCCACTTTTGGGCCGCCTTTGCCATGCGATCCCTTTCTTGGGAAATGTTTAACAGGCGTAAAATAGATGTTTCAAGCTCGGTTCCATCGTTGACCTGATAGGCCGCCCCTTTTTTTAGCAGAGAACGGCATATGGGACGAAAGTTGCTCATATCGGGGCCGAAAACTAATGGCTTTCCAAGGGCCGCTGCCTCAATCGGCGTCTGGCCCCCGCTGTTTGGCGGCAGACTCTTGCCGATAAAGACCAGGTCCGCGGCTTGAGTTAGTATTTTTAACTCTCCCGTGGTGTCTCCCACATAAATCATCACCGGGCCGGGCGCTCTTTTCCCCTTTGATCGAAAGTAATATGCAATTTGGTGACGCTTGAGGATTTTTTCTATTTGGTCTCTTCTTTCGGCATGGCGGGGAACGATCAACAGGCGGCAAGCGATGCCTGTTTTCAAGGCTTTCAGGAGGGTTTGAACCAATAAAACTTCCTCCCCCGGCCAAGTGGAGGAACCCAGCAGGATAACCGGTTTGGTCGGCGGTTCGCCGGAAGGCTCGAATCCTAATTCCACCTTTAATTCGGCGATCTGTTCAAGGTTCAAACGAGGCTCCACGCTGACATCGAATTTCAGGTTTCCGGTTACCTTGATTCGCTCTTTAGGAACGCCGAGTTCCTCAAAACGGTTCCCATCCTGCGAGGAAGAGGCCAGGACCTGATCGAGAGATCGTGTCAGCCATCGGCTTAATAAGGTCATTTTTTTATAGCGCCTGTATGAACGATCGGAGAGACGTCCGTTGATCAGCATTACCGCAACCGCTCTTCGCTTTGCCTGCCGTATATGTTCGGGCCAAAGCTCGCTCTCCATCAAAATTGCCAGGTCCGGCTTGATCCGATTCCAGGCCGCGTGGCTGAAAATCCAGAAATCGAGGGGAAAGATGCCTATGGCAGTAGTAGTATCACCGTAACGCTCTCGGGCAACCTTCAGTCCTGTGCTGGTAGTTGTGGTTAAAACCACTTCGGTTTTTCTCTCCTGTGCCAGGGTTTCAAGGATTGGGCCCACGGCAAGAACTTCCCCCACGCTGACAGCCTGTAGCCATATGCGTTTTAATCCTGGCCTCACTGGTGGGATCGGTCCGATTAACCCGAATCGGTGCAAAAAACCTTTACTGTAACCACCGCGCCGAAACATCCTGTAGAGATAATAAGGAGTCGAAACCAGCAGCAAAGGCAGGTAGAGAATTCGGTAAACCCAGATCATGTTTTGATTCTAATGCAGTTCCCGTAGTATCGCATTGACCATGGTCAATGGGAAGCCGAATAGCGTCTGGGTCGAGGATTCCAGTGTCAGGATCAGATGAGCAGCCAGCCCGTTAATCAGGAAACCAGCTACCTGTTTCCCGGAATCAACGAAAATTAATTGAAGAGCTGGGAATACTCAGTTCTTTTTCTTGATTTCCATCACCCAGTCAGGGCCATGCCGGATGTCATGGGTGGCGGCAAAATTGCCCTGATTTATGGCCATGCTGAGAAAATAACTGCTGTTGATAAAAAGCAGTGGCTCGCCCAAGGGCACGCCTCCAAAAGTGCGCACGAAAGGAACATCCTCCTGCCAGGCGATCTTGCTTTTGTGCCTGATGGTGACCTCGACGATTTCTCCCTCCTTTACGCCCAGTTTATCAAAAGTCGCCATGTCAATCCGGCTGGCCGTGTTGCCGAGTCTGCCCTGAGCCGTATAAATTACGCCAAAAGCTGAATTTTCTTTAATGTAAGGTTTGGGGCTTTCCAGTTTGACCACCTCGGGTTCCAGCAAAGGTCCCACTCCTTCGAAATCAATCACCCCGGCGGCCAGCCGCGCACCCGTGTAGGAATAAACGTCCCGGCCATGAAAGGTATGAGAACGCTCCGTGCCTTTTCGCCGGTTGACTGATTCATCGATTTCTCGCACCCCTTCGATGCCCATGAGCTTTGCCACATTGGAGAGGGTACCATTGTCGGGACTGACGAAATAGTGGCCGGTTTTTGTTTTCAGAACCACGGATTTACGTTTGGTACCCACACCGGGATCGACTACGGAAACAAATACCGTGCCTTCGGGCCAGTAAGGAGCGGTATATTCAAAACTACGGGCCGCCTGGTCGATATCATAGAGGTTGATTAAGGGGCGAACGTGAAAAATATCCAGATCCTTGCTCACCCCATAGGCAACGCCCTGCATGACCGCCCCTCCAAAATCAGCCTGGATGACGAGGGCATTTTTGCCAAATGAATTTCCTCCCGCAAGGGTCCATAGGATCATTGCGACTGTTAATGTGAGTTGATTGAAACGAGTGAATGGTTGAGTCATTTGTGTCATAGTAGCGCTATTATGGCTGAGAACGGAAATTGAAAGGCAATCACAAAGTGTTACACCGGAGTAAATTTTTCGCGGCCTGAAATATTGAAAACCGATTTTGTGGACTTGTAAAAAAAAGAGCTGATTCTAGGGTCGAGGGGATGAAGGAGGCGAATTCATTGGATAACCTGAAACCAATTACCGAAATTCCGCTTTATGAAACGGCTCACAACGGACGGCGGAGAGAAGGGAAGTTTTCCCTTGAGGATCTCCATTTTGCCAAAGACCCCTTCAACTACCACCTGGCCGCTTACCGCAGACATGGGCCAATTTACCGGTGCTGGTTTCGCAACCAGGAGTGGGTGGCCATCGGAGGACTCGAGGCGAATGACTTTGCCTGGAGAAAGCCCGATATCTGGAGCTACCGGGAGGCCATGGCTGGATTCGGCAAACAGCTAGGTTTTCGCCATGTAACAACTTTGGATGGTCCACCTCATCGCCTCAAAAGACGGTCCCTCAAGCCCGGATTCGGCAATAGCACTTTTCAGCACTTGCCCGCGATGTGCGACCTGGCCGCTTCGGAAATCAGCCGAAACCAGAATAAGAACCTCGATCTGCACCAGCTTTTCATGGAATTGGTCATCCGGCTCTCCGCCGGCACCATGCTGAAGACGGACCTGAGCGATGATATGGTTCGATCCATGACCCGCTTCGAGGAAATGTTCATGCACGGCCTCAACATCGGCGAATACGGCGAAGAATATTTTTCCGGCCTGGACTACCTTCAGACGAAAGAAAAAGTGTTTGGCTTCTTGCAACGGTTGGTCGAGGAACGGGAAAAAACAGGAAGTCCGGAAGACAATTTCTCCGCCATGTTTGAAAAGCGTCCGGAAAAAGCCGGTCCTTACGATCCCCACGAACAATTGGATGACGCTTACTTGCTCCTGATTGCGGGAGCGGAAAACACGGCCCGTCTTTTAAGCTGGTGCCTGCAGTATATTTTTAAGCACCCGGAATGGCTTGAACAATTGCAGTTCGAATTGAGAACGGAGCCTTTTAACGATTTTAGGGATGGAATGGCCCGTTTCCCGAAACTCAAGAATACCATCATGGAGGTGGAAAGACTTCAGCCGGGAGCGTATTTTCATGTCCGAACTGTTGCCCAGCCCGTTGAGTTCCAGGGATATCAACTACCCAAGGGAACCCAAGTTCTCCACATTCAGGGTCTTTGCCATTTTCTTAAGGAGATTTACGAAGATCCTTTTACCTTCAGGCCCCAGCGATGGGAGGGCAGAGAATATCCACGCAAAGCCCATGGGACATTCGGCGGGGGAACCCACGTTTGCCTTGGCATCAACCTGGCCAGAATCCACACTCCCTTGATCCTGGCTCACCTCATCAAAGATTATAACCTGGAATTCGACTTCGAGCCCAAACTCCACCTTTATCTGGAGCCGGGCGGAGCCTTTCGCCGGTTTCCTCTGCCAGCGCAGTTTGTTCCTCTGGAATCCGGCAATGGAGATTGATCGATTTTTCCGCAGCCCCTTAATATCAACAATTATGATGCAAAAATTCTCTCGGTTTCTTTTCTGTTTTATCTTCTTTGCGGTACCCCTGCTCAACAGTGCGGAAAATGAACGACCGCCCCTCATAGCCATCGTGGCTGCCTATGATGGCGAGATGAAGGCCATCCGTGATGAAATCGAAGGGGAGGAGATAACCGAGGAAGTCACCATCAATGGGGTAAAGTTTTCTTTGGGCACCGCTTATGGAAAAGATGTTATTTTTTTCACCACCTTCGTCAGCACGACTAATGCAGCCATGAACACACAATTGGCGCTAAACCGCTTTCCCATTAAAACGCTCCTTTTTTCAGGTGTCGCCGGTGGAATCAATTGGGATCTACATAAAGGGGATGTGGCCATTCCGGCCAAATGGCATTATGTGCTGGAGGGCGCCCTTTTTAACAAAAAGGAAGACGGCAGCGGCAAATATGAAGTCGATGATTCCGGCTGGTCGGACTACAAATACGGAAATTTTGGCATGATTCATCCCGATGACGTTTGGGTTATTCGGGAAGGAATGGAGAGACCTCAGAAAAAGGCCTTTTTCGAAGCGGATTCCGAACTTTTGAAGTTGTCCGGGAAAGTCGCCGACGGAATGACTTTACGCAATGCGAAGGGAGAAAAGGCAGTCATTCAAGTCGGCGGAGTGGGGGGCAGCAGCCCTGCTTTCCTCGACAACGCCGAGTTTCGGGAATTCATCCACCACGCCTGGGGAACGGATTGCATCGATATGGAATCAGCGCCCATCGCTCATGTTTGCTGGGTCAATCGAGTACCCTGTCTGATCATTCGTTCCCTCAGCGATCTGGCAGGAGGGCAGAAGGGGAAAAACGAATTCCAGGAACATGCCAAGGCCGCCGAGCATAATGCCGCCCGGGTGTTGAATGAGATCCTCAAGTCGCTTGATTGATCAACCTCAAGGCTTAATCAAAGAATCTCATCACCTTTCTCAGGCGGGATTCGGGAAAACCGCCTAGCTTATCCCGAAACAGGTTTTCAACATCTTGCAACGAGGTGGAAGGCTGTAGAATTTTCACGCCCCATGAGCAGGCTTCAATTAAGGTTTTCGGGTCAAAAAACATCATAACCGCAGCCAGAGGAGAAACTTTCACAACAGTTCCCCAAGGTCCATGGGTCCACACGTTTTTGAACCCCAACTCTCCTTGGGCGGCCCGAAAAGACATCGGCTCGACCGGATCCGGGTATATTTCACTCGCCTGTTCCATCGCTGTGATGTCGGCTTGGGTAATGCCATGGGCGCCGAGATAGCCGCCCGCTTTCATAACCCGGCTGACGCGCTCATCCAGTTCTTCCAACTGCATTTCGCCATCACACCCATAGCCGGACACTCCATAAACAACCGGGCAAGGTAACTGTGCCATTGCCCCCAGGCTCATAAAGTCAACCATGGAAGTTTTGGCAGGAACCGCCTCTTTGCCGTCGTGAAAGGAATCCGAACCGATATCAACTCCGATAAAAAGATCGATTTTCCTTTGCTCCACCACTTCCTTCAAACCTTCGGTCAATCCCCACACCCCTCCGGTCAAACCGGCCACAAACATAACATCCTCTCCCAGGGTGCCGGATAATCGAGCTTCGCACGGCTTACGGCCGTATAAATGAGAATTTTGGTTAACCTTGACTACTTGCGGTGCCAATGACTCCACCGCCGTCATTTCGTTCACCTCATAAAGCGTTGGACCCATCACGGCGGTTCCCCAGGTGTCAGCGAGGGGTTCACCGTCTTCCGTCCACCATTGGCAGGCGACACCTCCCATCCAGATTTCCTCTACCCCCAATAGACGGAGCAATCGGGCAACCGGGATGCCCTGGATGATATCGCCGCCGCCGCCAATGCCCATAATAAGGGCACGCTTAGACTTCTGCGCGAGTTCGATTAGTGATGGTTTTGGCGATTCAGATTTCAATGTATCAAATCTCTAATTTTGAGGGGATGAATAATTCAATGGTTCTTCTTTAATTTTTGTGTCAGGGTGATTTACTTTCACTGTTTGAAAAAAATCGCTTTATCCGTCTCAATTTTCCGCGCAGATATTTTCCGAACCTGTAAAATTCATCGGCATTGAGTCGGGCTGCCAGATCTCTCGATTCAAACAATTCGGCCTTTACGTAATCCAGACGCAAATTGAGGTAACGGATTTCCCCGTTGAGAGAATTAATTTCAGAGGTTTGTGAATTGATTTTAGAATTAAGAGATTCTATTTCCGAGCGTAGCGAATTTATCCTTGAATTGAGGTTGTTTACTTCCGAACGGAGAGAGTTTACTTTTAAATTACGTGAGTGAATATCTGATTTCAGCGAGTTGATATTTACTCGGGCTTCATTCAATTGCGAGTTGAGGGATTTGTGCTTCTCCCAAAAATCGTCCAGTCGAGAGTAAAGAGATTTTTTTTCGTCGTGAAGATTTCTAATCTGTTCGGAAAGATTTTCAGTTTGCTTGGTAAAGTTTTCAGTTTGCTTGGAAAAATTATCTATCTGTCCTTTTTGTGATAAAAGACTGGTTTGCATCCATCGGATTTGATCTTCGGCCAGTCCGATTAAATGTTTTTTATCGCGGTATTCCTTGTCCAGCGCATTTGCCATCAAGGTTATCTTCTTTTCACGCTCGCCGAAATCGTGCGTAAAGGGATCAATGCTGGTTTCGATGGAATGCACATTATCAAGAGTATTGATCATACTGTCTTTGCGAATCCGGTATTTGAATAGAAATTTGGGGATAACATCCAAGTCATAACCGGTCAAAACAAGTTTCGCTAAAAATTGCCAATCATGAGTAGCCGTTAGGGGATCCTCGGTAAATCCTCCCAGTTTTTCAAATACCTCACGTCGAATGATAAAGTTGGCGTCGCCGAATAAATTTTCGATAATACCAATTTCCCGGCAGGCCCCGAAAGGCATGAAGCAGCAATTATAATCCTCATCCGAAGAATAATTTTCGACGAACGCGGGATAAAAACAGGAGAGGCAGTCCGCTTGGGTATTTTCCATAGCCTCGACCATGCTTTCCAACATATCCTTTTCAGCCAGGTTATCGGCATCGAAGAAAACCAGGTAGCGGCCATCCGATTGAGCGGCGCCAAAATTACGGGTATGGCCTAGACCTTTGTTCTCCTTTTTAATAAATTTCCATTTGGGTGAAAATTTCTCATATTTTTTCTGCAAATTCTCGAAAGTTTGAATAGAGTCATTTTCGGTTGAACCGTCATCAATTACGATCACCTCATAATTTTCATAAGTTTGACCTTGAAGGGTTTTTAAGGCAGAAGGGAGATAGCGTCCCAAATTAAAATGAGAAACGGTGATGGAGATTTTGGGAAGCTCTTTATGGGGTTTTGATATTTGTTTTTTTGATTTATTTTTCTTATCATCAATTAACTTAAGAATAAATTTATCCCATTTATTTTCACTTTTCTCACGGCTATAACTTTTGGTGGTTAACGGAGGCATTCCTGTAGTGCGAATCTCCGTAATTTTTTCCGCGAGGGCTTTGGCATTGGGAGTAAAAAGACGTCTGGATGAACCCACCAACTCGGGGATGCCTCCCGCTTTCGCCGCAATCAGATTAAGATTCATTTGCAGGCCTTCAATAACGGTGTAAGGCGAATTGTCGACTGGAGAGGGAATTACCACCAGAGCGTCGGAATTTTTCTGCAGATAATCCAATGCCTGAAAGTGATCCAGGTCGGTCAGGTATGCCCAATTTTTCCCATTCGGAAATTTTGTGGCAGCGGTATGCAAATATTCCAGCGAATCGAAGCCGCGAATTTTTTCCGGCCTCCCTAAAAATGTAACTTTTAAATTCTTTGTTTCAAATTTAGGGTCTTCAGCCAATATTTTCAAGCTATCCACAAAAATATCCAGACCCTTTCGTGTTTCCAACCGGCCGAAATAGACGATATGGTCAGGATTAAATTTTCGTTCCGCCGGTTGCGGTAATTCTCCGATGAGATAGGGTAAAATTTGTTTGTTAACCGGCAGTTGCCAACCATGTTCCTTTACCCAGTTGAACATATAATTAACTGGACTGATTACGCAATCGGCCATTTTGGCCGAATATTGTTCCATATAATCCAGAAGCCAGTCATCTGCGCCGCTATGGGTTAAAACGCGGTTTGCCTGACGAACCCATTCATCTGGTGAATGCAAGGTGCAAGTGAAAAAAGTATCTTGAAGAGCAACTCCCGAACGTCGGGCCTGCATAGGTATAAAACCGTTACCATTCCAGTCCTGAAAATGACAAAAATCAAAATCCTTCTCTTTCAGCCAACCGTAGGTGTTCAAGGAAACAAGGTGGAAGTAATGCCTGTCGTAATGAACCTCGGTGAAGGGCGGGGCATCCCGTAGTGATTCCAACCTGAAGCCGCATTGTTTGGCAAATAACTTTTGCCAATGGGAGAGATCAAGGTCCGATGGATGGTTGGTCAGCAATACGGTTACATCTTGATTCAATCGCTGACATAAAAAGGTGGCCAGATAATAGCAATGCGTTCCGATTCCGCCATTTTTGCAAGGACCGGCCAATTCACTGGTAATTATGCAATGTTTCACAATGCGATGATCGATTGATGAAAATAAATCTTAACAGACCCAAAACTTAAAGATGAAAACAGAAAAAATAAGGAATAGACATCGACTCCCTGAGAAAAATCGCGGCCATCAATTTTAGTTATAATAAAATTACTCTTCATTTTTATCAAAAAACTTGGTGATTTTATCTCGATAATTTCTGTATAACAATGAAAATTTTGGAAAGTGGTAATAGTTGTTTTGAAGTTTGTTTAGTTCCCGATCGAAATAACTTTCCGGATTCACAATTGACTGGTCTTTTTTCAAATTATAAAGTCTGGTGTTAAGAACCTCAACAAAGTGGTCCACACCAAGCAGATTTGAAGCAATATTCTTTTCCCAATCACTCAATCCATTGATCATGGGCTCAATGCTTTTCTTGTGTGAATAGTAATAACTGTAAGGGTTGGCAGTACCGCCGGAGTGGGGGAGTATGCGCTTGCGAAAGAGGAATTTGGGAATCACCCCAAGTTTGTGTTGTTGCAGGCTGAAGCGAATAAAAAATTCCCATTCAGGGGTTATATTTTCGGGGTCGGCGGTAAAGCCGCCCAGGGATTGAAAGGTCTCCCTGCGAATGATGAAGACATTTTCTCCGTAACAATTGCTCAATAATCCGATCTCCTGGGAGGCTCCGTAGAAATAACGACCTTTCCAAAATACCTCTTTCGATTTTCTGTTTTCTGTAAAAACACGGTAATAACAGGTGGCAACATCAAATTGCATACAAGCGATGGACTTTTCCAGGGTATCCACCATATCCGGTTCGGCCAGGCAATCACCTCCCATAAAGATCAGGTAATCGGAAGTAGATTGCGATAATCCGATATTGTGAATCCTCCCCGCCTGAACAGCGCCGTTTACCTCATTGGGATGCCGTTCAAAACTCCAAGATTCTTTTGCATAAGAATTTTTTAAGGAATTAAATTTCGATTCGCTCATGTCATCCACCGCCACAACGAGACTGAAGTTTTTGTTCGTCTGTTTTTGCAACGAATCGAGGGCCTTGACCAGGTTTCCATTGGCCTTGCTTTGGGTTAGAATAACGCAGGTCTTTGGTTTGGGTGGCGCTTTTGCTCTTGCCGGATCTTTTTTTCGCAATGTCAGCTCCTTTTCGAGTACCTCGATAAACTGGGTCCATCCTTTTTCCGCGCTTTCCCGGCTGTAACGGCAGGAGGGGAGTTCAGGAAGTTTTTCGCTAAAAACTGCTTCCAACTTGTTACGCAAACCTTCGAAAGTTGGTCGGAACAACCGCTCGGTGCCACCAAATAACTCTGGTATTCCACCTGTGTCCGCCGCGATCACGTTAAGGCCCATCTCAAGACACTCGATGACCGTATAGGGAGAATTATCGATCGGAGAGGGGATGACTACCAGAGCATCGGAATGGTTTCGCAAGTAACTCAGAGCCTGAAAATGGTCCAAATCCGTCTGGAATTCCCAGCGATGGTTGGAGGGGGCTTTTATTTGATGCTCACTCAAGTATCGCATGGCATCGCGACCGTAGGCAAAGTTTGGTTTTCCGAGGAATGTAACACGGAGGTTTTTTCTTCGGAATTCCTTGGCGCGACCCAAGTCCACCAAGGCATCGACGAAGATTTCGAGGCCCTTGCGTGTCTCCAGACGGCCAAAAAATATGAGGTGTTTTCCGTTAAAATCCTTTTGCGGCGCTTTCTTTATACCATCGATCAGATAAGGTATCACTCTGGCTTTTTTATTAATATCCCAACCCAGTCCACTTACGTATCCGAGCATGTAATTGACCGGAGCCACGATGTAATCGCACTTCTCGGCCGCTTGTCTTTCCATGAAGTCCATGTGAAGATCCCGGCCCCCGGCATGTGAATACTGGCGGTTGGCCTGACGTATCCATTGGTCGGGAGAATGAAGCGTGCAGGTAAACAAGGTGTTGTCAAAATGCAGACCGGCATTTTTCGCCAATGCGGAGACGAAACCGTTGCCGTTGTTATCCTGAAAATGGCAGATATCGTAGGAGCAGTCCTTGAGCCGTCCATACAGATTCAGGGACCAATCATGGCCGTAATGAAGGTTGTGCGGGCCGGGTAAGTCCGAAAAGGGTGGGTAGTCGCTTATCTGCTCGAATTCGATATCGAGTTCTTTCCTGAAATGCACTTTCCAATAGGAGGAACTGTGTTCCTTCAATGGGGGACAGCCCAGCAGAACCGTCACCTCATGGCCCATCGTTTTGCGTAAAAATTTAGCCAGATAATAGCAATGGGTTCCGATCCCTCCGTTTTTGGTCGGACCGGCAATTTCCATCGTTACAATACAATGTTTCATAGACGCTTAGCCCAAGGCAGGGCTCTTTTTAGTCATGGCCCCTCTGAATATAAGGCAAAATCCGGTGGTTGAAAAGTTGGTTAAATCTTCTTTCCCAGTAACCGGTGGGCCGAAGCGGCACTGGCTACGCAATTTGTTGAATGGACGCACAGGTAACGCAATAATGGGAATAGAAGGAACCTTAATGTTTTATAGAGTGGAGTGTGCTGAGACCAGAGCCAGCGTTCAACGATCCAGGCTAGGGTATGATAAATGTTGTGCATCGGCTCGATTTTTATCACCTCGAACCCATGGTTCTCGGCCAGTTTTATCATGCCGTCCTTGGTGTATCTTTGGAAATCTGTGGGATCCAGATGTTCGGGTTGTAGGAACGGGATGACCAGGTACAGAATACCGCCCGGCTTTAATACGCGGTTGAATTCCGTCATGACCTCATGGGGGTTGACAACATGCTCCAGAACCGCGTTGGAGATTATGGTGTCAAAAAATCCATCCTCCTTGGGGATTTTATGGAGCGGGGAGAAAATGTCGATATTGCTATGATGGGTGCCCTCCTCGATGTCCTGGTTGAACAATTCCCCGTCGACAAGGTCTGAAATATCTCTGCTGCCAGCGCCCGCGTTGAGGACTTTACCGGTAAAGTATTTTTTGTATGGCCCGATTTCCTCGTCGATATCGGGCCATACGATGGCATAATTTTTCATATAAAAGTAAAGATGGACAATAAGTGGAAAAAAAACAAGGCCCCTGCGGCTTCTTGTTTCCCCGCCAGGCAAAGGGGGTGGTTGTTTTTCGCACGACAGACAATTGTCAATAGGAAACTGGATGGACCCGAACCGGATTCGGTCAGAAATTCATCAATAACGATACCAGAGCAAGAGTAATTGCCTTAAGATTTACAGTTGTACGGCTATTTTTAGATGCTTTAACTGCTTTCTTGGTTGGAAAATAAGGAAAATATTATCATTCATAGGATAATCAATGAGGTTAATTAACTGAATGGCCCCTTAATTCCATTTCGACAGTGATGCGTCATTTTCTTTCAATATTCACCTTATTTGCGGTTAAATTCTGTGTTTTTTTCGGTCCCGGTGAAATTGCTGCCGCCACTCAGGTCCTTCCCGAGGAACTATTTCCGGAACTCAGCCAATTGTTGTCAGTAGCCTTGGAGCAATCCCTCAACGTCAATGTGGGGCGGTTGAAAGTCGATGAGGCGGAAGGAAATCTGGATACCGCAGAAGGGCGGCGTCGGACGCATGTCAACACCTACGGCCGGGCTACCGTAAGGAGCCAGAATCGGGATGATATTGATGGAGCCAGCACTCAAGGACTGGTTATTGCCAACCTGCAGGTAACCCGGCCTCTTTTTCACTGGGGCAGCCTCGAAGCCGCCGAAGAGATGGGAGAGCTTCGCCGCGATAGCGCGATCAGCAGTCTTCTTTCCATCAAGGGGAATCTCCTGATCAATGTGAGGAACCTTTATCTGCAACTGGCTTTGAGCCGCCAGTCCGGTCGGCTGCATGAAAAAAATCTGGAATTGGGCCAAAAGCTGATCAGCAATCAGGAACGCTTGCTCGAACTGGGGCAGTCAACACCCCAGCAACTGCTGGAAACCCGTCTGCTTTTACAACAGTTTGAGGAAAATCTGCTTTCCACGGAAAAACATATTTCAAATCTCGAAGACCGGTTGGGAGCGGCTACCGGCACAAAGGTATTGCCCGGTGTATTGGGAAACACCTCGTTCCCCCCGGTCCTGCCTCTGGAGGAAATTGAGACGGAACGCATCCAGCTGGTTCTGAACAATGCTCTTCCACCTGCGCCCAGCATTTTGCATTGGGAAAAAAACCTGGAAATCGAAAAATTGAACTGGAAGGTGCTCCGGCAGAGGACAAAACCTAAAATTGACCTGGTTTTGGGCATTTTTCAGGATCAGGTGGACACAGTTTCAACGGACGAATTTGTCAATCGCTTCAATTATTTTGCCGGATTCCAGGTCAACTGGAATATTTTTGACGGATTTGAAACAAAAGGAATGCTTTCCAGCTCACGTTCCCGCCAGCGAATGTATGAACTCCAACTGGAACAGGCCGAAATGGCCCTGGCCCAGGAAGGACGCCAGTTTCTGCGGGAAATTCTTTTCCTTGAGCGCCAGATGGCAACCCGCGAAAAAAAGTTATCCCTCCTGAATCAGCAGTTGGCTCTTAAAGAGAGGCAGGTTGACGAGGGGCTCATTCCGGCCAATGAATATCTTCGTGAAACTATTAATTTTGAAAATGCAAATATCGAACTTATGCGAACCAAAGTGAATTACCTGCTGGGGATATCGAATCTTTATATTGTTATGGGAGAAGATCCATTATTAAACCATGGCCCCCAATCGGCTGAGGTTCCTGCCAATCCTTGATTTGAATTACCATTCCGACAGGCTGATCATTCGGCCCCACAAATGAAAATATTAACCAGAAGCTTACTCATATTACTCATTTTGGGGGGACTTATTTACTTCCTCGTCAGTCGTTTGCAGGTCGAAGTTCCGGTGGCGCAAGCGGTAACGGGCACAGCAGTTAATGCGGTTACCGGAACGATCAAGGTCGTTCCTTCTGCTGAAATAAGGCTGAAGGCTGAAATCAAAGGCCGGGTAGTGGAAGTTTCAGCCAAATTGGGCAAAAAATTTAAAAAGGGAGAAGTGCTCTTCGTGCTGGATTCGACCGATCTGGAAATTGACCTGGCCATGAAGAAAGTCCAGTTGGAGGCCGGGAAAGAACGGGCTCAAGCGGGATACACCCAGGAACTGGACATCGCCAATCTGGAGGCAGAGATATTGAAAATCAGCCAAATGCAGGAGTTTGGGCAGTCTTCGGCCTCCGAGCTGGAAAGACGCCAACGGGAGCTGGCAAAATTGGAGATCTGGCTGGAACGGGAAAAAATAAACCAGGCTGAAACAATCAATTTGCTCGAATTTCAGATTAAACAATTACAGGGGCAAATCCAAAAATCCAGGATCGTGGCTCCCTTCAACGGTCTCGTCTCGGAAATCCTGGTTATTCCGGGAGACATCATTTTTGCGGGCACTCCAGTGGGCCGCCTCATTTCACATGAAAGGATAGTGCATCTAACCTTAAGCGAGGAGGACTTTGAAAATGTGCAGAAGGGTTTGGTGGCTGTCATGCGTTTTGCCAGTTATCCCAACCAGACAATTGAGGGTGAAGTGACTTTTCTTGCTCCCACTGCCGATCCTGAACAGAAGAACCGGCTCGTTTTTCTCAAGACCGATGCTCCTCCGGAAATGTTGGTGACCGGCTTAACTGGGGAGGCGGTTCTCATCAAGGACCAGCGGGAAGGCGCCACCATAATTCCGCGCCGGAGTCTGATTGGAAGCCAGGTCCATGTCGTTGCAGACGATCGAATTGAAATCCGGGAGGTCCGGTCCGGATATATCGGGCTCAACAAGGCGGAAATCCTTGAAGGACTGGAACCCGGCGAGTGGGTTGCCTTGGAAAACCAGAGTTTTCTGAGGGATGGGCAAAAAGTAAGACCCACGGCTTTGCAAGATCAAGAAATTAATTGATCAGGCCAAATTGAAAATCTTTTGGAGAATGATGTTGAGTTCAAGATTCTGGAGCCGGGATTCTGCATCCATCATCCTGTATGAAGCGTAATTTTCAAATCGCCATCCGCTTTCTTCTGGCAAAAAAGAGAGCCATGTTGATGACCTTGGCCGGGATCGTCTTCGGGGTGGCCTTTTTTATTGTAACTCAGGCACAGACGCACGGGTTTGAAGAACTTTTCATACGCACCGTGCTGGGAACCAATGGAGCGCTTCGGGTGCAGGATAAATTCCAGAATGCCATAACCAGCTTGATGGCCGAATCCGGAGATCAAACGGAAGGATTTAAAGTGCCGCTGAAAGAGGGCCGCACCTACATCGCTGGCATAGCGCATCCCCGGTCCTTAAAAGATTCGGTTGAAAAGTTTGGTAGCGTCTCGGGTGTTTCCGAGGTCCTTGCCGGCAGAGCTTCTGTCAGCAGCGGGTTCAGAACGGAAAAAACGGAAGTTCTCGGGATTCGACTGATTGACCATCTCTCGGTTACCGACCTTGCCTCGCAAATACGCTACGGCAACCTATCCGGCTATGGGGAAGAGCCGAAGGGGATTCTCATCGGTTCCCGTTTGGCGGGTCGATTACAGGCGGACATTGGCGATACTTTGTTTCTGGAACAGTCAGGCGCCAAAAGGCGTTATCGACTAGCAGGTATTTTTGAAACCGGAGTCGGCCAATTCGATTTGGCGCGTGTATTCATTCACTTGGGAGAAGCCCGCCTGCTCTTCAACAAACCCTTTGGCAGCAGTTATTTGCAAGTATCCCTATTCGAGCCGGAAAAGGCTCCCCAGGTGGCCCAACATCTGGAAGAGACCCTCCAGCACGATGTCGATAGCTGGCAGGAGAGAGAAAAGACTTGGCTGGAAGTATTCCGGGTGCTGCGCTTTTCCTCTGGCCTCACTATGGCCTCGATCATTGTCATCGCCGGGCTAGGCATGTTCAACACCCTGGCTATGATAGTGATGGAGCGGCAGCGGGAAATTGCCATATTACGTTCCATCGGCTATACTCCGGGAGACATTGTTTCCATTTTCCTCCAACAAGGTCTCATTGTTCTTCTGGTCGGAACCCTTCTGGGGTGGATTCTGGCTTTGTCCATGACCTATGGCGTTTCCAGTCTACCCATTCATATCCGCGGAGTCTTTTCGACCGATTCATTTGTCGTCAAATGGTCCCTTTGGCATTATATCTGGGCCAGCTTGATCTCTGCATTGGTCATTCTCTTGGCCAGTTATCTCCCAGCCCGTAAGGCGGCTCGCATTGACCCTGGAAAAGTCATCCGGAGGATGGGAGGATGACGGATACTGCGCATGAAAAGAACTGCGTCGTGCTGCGGGCCGAAAACCTCCACCGTTGGCTTGGAGAGGATGAAAATCGGGTGCATGCGCTGAAGGGGGTCAGTTTATCTCTTGAAGCGGGCAAAGTCCACGCTGTGGTCGGGCCCAGCGGCTGCGGGAAAAGCACTTTGCTTTACCTTCTTGGTTTGCTCGACCGGCCCGATGAGGGAGATATTTGGCTCCTTGGAAAACACATGACAAAGGCCAGTGAAGCCCGGCGCACCCCGGTTCGCAATGAGCACCTCGGGTTCGTCTTTCAGTTTCATTTTCTCATGCCGGAGTTCACCGCGGCTGAAAATATCATGCTACCCATGCGGAAACTCAACCGGCTGACGGAAATACAAATGAAAGAACGAGCCGATCAAATCCTGCAGGAGGTCGGTCTGGAGGACAAAGGCCAACGGCTGGCTTACCATCTTTCCGGCGGAGAACAGCAAAGAGTCGCCGTCGGGCGAGCCCTGGCCAATGATCCAGGTCTTATTCTGGCCGATGAACCGACCGGCAACCTCGATCAGCAAAATTCCGACAGCATTTTCTCTTTACTTTGCCGACTGGCCGGCGAAAAAAAACAGGCCGTCCTAATTGTCACCCACAACCTAGATCTTGCCCGGCAGTGCGACCACACTTTTTCTTTGGTTGACGGCAATCTAACCTGAGTTTCCTTTAATCAATCTTATGAACCCGGAATTATGCTATTTGATCTGCACAACCCAGCGATCGGGCACCCACCTGCTTAACGAAGCCCTCCGCACTACAGGATTGGCTGGCACCCCCGGGGAATGGTTTGAGTGGGATAATGAGACGGAGCAAAATCCCATTATGGATCTCGGGCAGACGCAGCCGGATGAGTTTTTGAAATACCTTTATAAAAAAGGGACCGGATCAACCGGAGTTTTTGGTTGCAACGTAATGTGGTCCGGTCGTAACCATAATCGATTCCCCGAGTACATAAAAATCCTGGAGAATTTTCCAATTTGCGAGAACCGCAAAGGGGTCGATGCGTTGAGAAAAATCTTTCCCCAACTTCATTTTATTTATTTGATTCGCAAGAATAAGCTACAGCAGGCGGTTTCGCATTCCAAAGTACTGCAAACCCAGGTTTATCATCAATGGGAAGGACGGGATTATCAAAATGCGAAAGAACCGGAGTATAACTATTATTCGATTAAAACTATGCTGGAATACGCCATTGAAGGGGATAACTCGTGGGCAAAATTTTTTACCGAAAATGACATCGAGCCCTTCAGGATAGTTTACGAGGAACTTGCGGAGTCTTTCGAAGAAACGTCCCTTTCGGTTCTCGATTTTCTGGGAATCGATTATCCTGAAAATTTGACCTTCACACCCCGGATATTGGTCAAACAGGCCAACCACATCAACAATGAATGGGAGCAACGATTTCGTGCCCAATTTTCTAAGAGGGCGTCTAAAAAGTCGAAATGACGATGGCGGAGATGATTTGTGACATTCAGCAAGGCGCATCAATCGAAGTTTGGGCTGGAAGCCCTGACTCGGTTGATGCAACGCCGCTGATGCCTCAAAACACTCTGTCCCTAATGGGATGCGGGCGGGCATCGAAGGTCGCGGCGTTGGTTTCGCGCTCACG
>JAJFLV010000141.1 GCA_021772535.1 Opitutales bacterium
ATACCGGAAACGGACCGGGTGGCCCTCTGGCCGGTCTATTTCAAGCATAGAACGGGATTTGTCACCATGCGGGCGGAATGCACTCTTGAAAACCCGCCCCAGGTAATTATTGAAGAATGCCTGGAATACCCAACGGCACCCTAAATAAGTAAGTAAGGGCATTGGCATCGTCATTGTATTTATTTGAATTTGAAGGAAAGATTGAAAATGAAGAAAGCATCTCCATCGGCCAAAAAGCTGGCCCAGGAACATGGCATCGACATTGATTCGCTCGAGGGCACCGGCCCGGGGGGTCGCATCATGCGGGGCGATGTCCTGGCCGCAGCCGCAGCCACCGTGACCAAAGAGGGTGAAAAGGCCGGGGCGCCGCCCGACATACCCGTTTCCGCCGACCTGGAGGAAGACGTTCCGGTTTCGACCACCCGGGCGACCATTGCCCGGCGTCTGCTCGAATCAAAAACCCGGATACCTCATTATTATGTGGATATCGAGGTAGACGCCGCCCCGTTGAGCGACCTTCGGGCGAAATTGAACAGCGACCCCGGAAATCAGCCCGCCGATGGAAGGAGTTTCAAGCTCTCCATCAATGACTTTATCCTGAAAGCCACGGCGGAAGCCCTGCTGCGCGTGCCGGGGTTGAACGTTTCGTGGATGGGTAAAAGCATCCGCCTGCATAAAGCCGTTCACCTGGCGGTGGCCGTCTCCATCGAGGATGGGCTGATCACACCGGTGATTCGCAACGCCCACTTGAAAGGAACCCGCCAAATCGGGGTCGAGGTGCGCCAGTTGGCCGAAAAAGCCCGCGAGAAAAAACTGACAACGGAGGAAATCACCGGGAGCACCTTTACGGTGACGAATCTGGGGATGTTCGGCATCAGGAGTTTTTACGGAATCATCAACCCACCCAATGCGGCAATTCTGTCCGTCGGCGGGATTGAGCGAAAACCGGTAATCGACCCCGAGGGCAACATCGTTGCGGGACAAAGAATGATCCTGGGGCTGAGCGGCGACCACCGTGCCGTCGACGGCGCCACAGGGGCGCAATTTCTTTCCACCATGAAGGAAATCCTGGAAACACCCACCCAATTAGAACTTTAACCAAAAATAGTTATGACCGCCAAAGCCAGAAAAACCACCACCGAGGGCGACCTGAAGGGCCTTTCGCTCCTGGGTTCGGAAAAAAATGAGCCCTCCAAGAACCTCGAGACCTTCCCCAACAAACACCCGGAAAGGGACTACGTGGTGACGCTGGAAACCGACGAATTCACCTGCATCTGCCCCAAAACGGGCCAGCCTGATTTTGCCAGTATCACCATCAACTACATTCCCGACAAAAGGATTGTGGAGACCAAATCATTGAAGCTCTATTTCTGGAGCTACCGCAACGAGGGAACCTTTCAAGAGCATGTGGCCAACGTCATCCTGGATGATCTGGTGGCGGCGCTCGATCCGCGTTGGTGCGAGGTAACGGCGGATTTCTCCGTCCGCGGCGGGATCGGAATATCGGTGAAAGCGGAGCATCGACAGGGAAATTAACCACCGCTTCTCACATCGGCATCAGCCTCGATTGCCTTTTCCAGCGCCAATAATTTTTCAGCGGCATTATGCTTGGTATCGGTCAGAGAAGAGGAAGAACCGGTGACCTCCTCACACGCAAAGAGGTAAAATTTGATCTTGGGCTCTGTGCCGCTGCCGCGGACTGCGAAGGAATAACCGTTGGCCAGTTTCAGAAAATAAAAATCCTGCTTCGGTATTTGTTTACCATCCGCATCGAATACTACATCCACACCGAAATCGGTAAATTCTTCTACCTTGATGCCCCCGATGTTTTGGGGTGGGTCTTCCCGGTAGGATTGCAGGATTCGGCCAATGGCGACCGCTCCGGCAGCGCCCTGATGGACAATGTTGAGCAGCCGCTCCGAATAATAGCCGTATTTCAAGTATATCTGGTCGAGATATTCACCAACCGTCTTTCCCTCTTCGCCGAGGGCCGCAACCAATTCGCAAAACATGATAACGGCGGCATTGGCGTCTTTATCCCTAATGCGGTCACCGGCCAGGTAGCCGTAGCTTTCCTCCCCGCCAAAAACGAAGAAAGTGCCGTACTTTAGGTGCAGGTCCAGGCGTTCGCGGCATCCAAGGGAATTATAATCGATACTTCGGCCTTCCGCTTTCAGCAGGTTTTGCTTCAGCTCGGACTCATAGTCATCCAGCTTTTCTCCAATGAATTTAAAACCGGTCAGGGTGTCTATTAACTTCAAGCCGTGAGCCTCGGCAATGGCCGCCTGCAGCGGGGTAGTGACGAAGGTCTTGATAATGGCAGCCCGATCAGTTCCCTCTCGGGGCAACAGGCCCATTTCCTTCATCTTGCATATACGGTATTCCGCCAGGACCGAGCCGATCATGTTGCCGGTGAGCAAGTCCATCCCGCCTTCCCGGTTAACCACCGCCACCCCCATGCGGTCGGCATCAGGATCGGTGGCGATTACCAGACCGGCTCCAACGGCAATCGCCTTTTCGATGGCGAGGGAAAGCGCTTCTGCATTTTCCGGGTTGGGCGAGTCCACGGTGGGAAAACGCGGGTCCATTTTATCCTGCGCCTCCACAGTTACCACATCGACTCCAAATCTTTCCATTAAAGGGACCGACATTATCCCACCGGTGCCATGGATCGGTGAAAAAACGACCTTGGGCCGAACCCGTTGCAACAGTGCCGGGTCAAGCACATTTTCATCCAGAACCCCGGCATAGGCTGCGTCTACCTCCGGGCTCAGGGTAGTCGCTCCCTCCATGTTTTTGACCAAACAAGGTGCTGATTCTGCAAGATTCACACGATTCACCTCGTTAATAATTCCCTCAGCATGGGGAGACACGGTTTGCGCTCCATCGCGAAAGTAAACCTTGTAGCCGTTGTCATGAGGCGGGTTGTGACTGGCCGTTATGACGACACCGGCAGTGGAGCCGAGATGACGCACGGAAAAACTGAGTTGCGGGGTTGAACGCGGGCCATCGAATAGGAAAGCCGACCCGCCCAATTGCTGCCAGGCGGAAACCGCCAATTCGCAGAAATGGCGGGAGAAATGGCGCACATCATGTGCCACCACCAGCTTGGGAACCGGATTGTCTCGCGACTGCTCCCGCAGAAATTTCAAAGAATAGTTAAACAACCCGATTGTGGCCCGGAGGACATTGAAGTCATTCATACAGGCGCTTCCCAAGGCGGCATGAGCAGGGGAATCCCAAGCGGAGGCGGATTGGCCTTCACCCTTTTCGGAAGCGGTCGGCGTAGCGGCAATGGTCCGGCCCCGGAGACCACCGGTGCCGAATTCCAGGTTCTTGTAAAACCGGTCGTTCAACTCCTCCCAGGCTTCTCCCTCCACCAATTCCTGAAGACTTTGCCAAGCCCAGGGCGGTAGAAAATCACCGCTTACCCAGGCTCTCAGGTTATCTGCCGCACCAGGAAGAAGATGGTCTTTTTGTGCCGCTGATTCGATTTGTTGCAGTAATTGATTCATTCCAGATACATACCCTCGCGAATATTTGGTTTCACCTCAAGAAGGCTCCATTTTTCCAAAAACGTTTTTTCAGAATCGGCAAAAAGCGGGCTGATCTCAAATGCGAACTCGGGCAGCCCGGTTTCATCGGTTGAGATGTTTACACCCGCCGTTTTTAGCCAGCGGGTCCATTGTCGAAGCTGGTCCTGACGGCAGGATTGGGCGGAATCTACACCGGCGGCATTTTTAACCGGGCTGAACTCCTCCTCACGCAGTGTTTCAACAACAATAGGGTTATTTGCAAATTGCAGAGCGTCGAAGACGAACATTTCGAACTTAATTCCGTTGGGAGAATCGGGCATAACTGGTCGGCCTTCGGAATTTAATGATTCCACTTTTTTGTCAGCCCGGTGAAAAGGCAAACTGAAACGGGCATCGTCTCCGCCTACTTGCAAAACGAAATCCCGGGAAAGAAGATGAATTGCTATACTGCCCGCCTGATATCGCAAACTTTCCGTGCTTGGCTCTGTTTCCAATAATAATTTTTCCGGCAAATCGCTGTATTCGATAATCTCCAGATTGCCATCCCTGAGACAAAACACACCCACCTTCTCCTGTGGAAATGCCTTACCAACCATTTTGCTCGACAATTGCGATCCATGTTCGATGTGAAAACCGATAAACGCTGGATCAATGGGCCTGAGCAACGGGTTATCCACTTGGAAGTAACTGATGATATCGATTCCCATTTCCTTCATTCTTTCCAGCGACCCGCTCCGAACGAGGGCTCGCAGAGAACCGCCATGACCATCGGGACTCAAGGCTATGGAATCGGGAGCCTCCAAAAGAATCTTCCCATTCAAATCCACCGCCGGCATCCGGCCTTGCTTGAAAAAGTGGCAATTCATCTCTCCAAGTTCGAAAAACTCGTTTTCCAGGAAAAAGTGAATTGTCTGCTCATGGTTGGCCTCACTGGTCATGATGAACCAGGGAATCGAGGTTTCATATCGCCGGGAAGCAGCCAGAATTTTTTCAGCAAAGACCTGGAACAAGGTTTTTGATTTTACTGGGGTGATGGGATAAGTTCCTTTCGGCCCATCGAATCCAAGCCGGGTCCCCTGCCCTCCTGCGACCGTGAAAGCGGCCACGCGGCCATCCCGGAGAGCTTCGGCCCCCAATCTTTCCGCCTGTGCCCAGGCTTGGGAATCCCCCTCATGTTGAGGTGCGGCAATAAACGGAGCCGGTTGCAAACTTTGGGGTCTAGATTCGGACTTCGTTTCATTGAGAACCAATTCCTGTAACAGCCTTTCCAGCTCCTTCAAGTTTACCTCCGAAGCCTGTTCGAGCAGCCGCTTGCGCGACACCTCATTGAGCCGGTCAAAAAACCGGAAAACCTGCCCTTGTCCGGCTTGATTATAAGCTTCCTTCAATGTTGGATAATTACTCATGTTCCCCAAATATTTGAATCCAGATCCAATCAAAGAAGCAAGAATCGCCGCAACAACCTCTCTTTTCTCACTCAACCCAATTGGGTTGCAAGAATTCTCCGTTTACACGCACATTTTCATAGCTAAAGTTCTCAACAAAAGACAAGTGCTGGGGCACTTTTGCTTCCTCAATTTGCACGTTGCGTATTAAAACATCCCGAATTGGTTCTCCCTCCTTCCCCACGGCATTTATCCCGTAATTATCGGCCTGCTTGCAGGTGATATCTTCAATGACGAAATCCCGATAAACCGGAGGGTGATGATTGCCTCGCCAGCCGGAATAATCCGTCATGAAATGGATAACGCCACGAGTAGTCCGGTTTATCTCTATATTGCGGACCCGGATATGCTCTACGACTCCACCGCGATCCAGGTTGGATTTAAAATAAATGGCCGATTCAACATCGCCCATTCTGCAGTTTTCCATAAAAACATAACGTACCCCGCCGGACATTTCGCTTCCAATTGCTAATCCATTGTCGTCGGAACTCATTATACAATTGCGGATAATAATGTTTTCACTGGCTTGCCCGACGCGCCAACCATCCTCGTCCCGGCCGGACTTGATGACCACCGCGTCATCCCCAACATTGAAAACACAATCTTCCACCAGCACATTGACTGACGAATCGAGCCCCACACCGTCATTGTTATCGTTGAGACTATCCACCGTTACGCCTCGGACTATAACGTTTTTGCAATAAACCGGATGAATCACCCAAAAAGGAGCGTCGATTACGGTGACACCCTCCACCAAAACGTTCTTGCACCCGAAAAATTCCACCATGGGAGTTCTCAACCAGTGGCCTTTGCCGAAAATACGCTTGTGCACCGGAAAGCCGTTATTTCCCATCTGCCATAATAGCCGCACATCCGGCTTTTCATTCTTCTTCCAGGTAGGAAAGCTGTTTTTTGCGTTACCGTCCAGAGTGCCCTTTCCCGTGATGGCTACATTCGTTCCCTGCCAGCAATAAATATAGGGAGAATAATTATAACATTCCGTCCCGGCCCAGCGTGTTAGCACTACGGGTAAAAAATCATTCATATCTTCACTGAAACGAATCGTCGCCCCTTCCTCCAGGTGGAGATTGATATTGCTCTTAAGGTGGATCGGTCCCTTGCAAAACCAAAGTCCTTCAGGAACTATAATCCGTCCACCACCGGTCCGGTTACATCGAGCAATCGCCTTTATCAAGGCCGGGCGGGAATCGGTTTCGCCACCACTTTTGGCTCCAAAATCCGTAATAATAAAATCTCGGTCCGGGAAACCGGGTTCTTCAATTTGATCGAGAATCCTTTCCGCCATGGCCCAGGTTACGACCTCGGATTTACCATCAACACCGGTCGAAAAGGCAATTGCAATTAACAACGCTCCAAACCAAACCGGCAATGGTCCATAGATTTCCATCTTCAACGGTTCCATCTGGTTGAAAACCCGTCAGGCTTTGTGTTCGTTAATGGTTGAGGCGAATTTTTTCATTCCATTGGCAATCAGGCTGGTGTCACTGCCCACGGCCAAAAAAGTGAAGCCCGTATCGATGACTTCCTGAAGTTGATCCGTATTCGGTATGGTGATTCCAGGCGCCTTTCCCGCTTGGAGCGCCGCTTTGACCACTTTTCGCTTCGCTTCCAAAAAGAGCGGATGGTCGAATTGCATGGGAATCCCGAGACTGATGCTCAAGTCCAACGGTCCGATGAAAAGAACATCGACGCCGTCCACCGCCGCAATTTCATCGATGCTGTCGAGTGCCTCCTTTCGCTCGATTTGGATTATGGACAGGAGTTCCTTGTTAGCCCACGAAAAATATTCCTCGAAATTCATACCGAAGCCACTGGCCCGAGGCGATCCCGCGGCCCCCCGGATTCCTTCAGGCGGATACCGCATGGATGCTACGATACGCTTGGCATCATCAACACCTCCAACCTGCGGTACCATAATGCCCGCCGCACCCATATCGAGAGCGCGTTTGAAAAGCGCAGGCTGATTGTCCGGCAGGCGGACCATGGGCGCGGTGTTACTACCGTTTAAGGCCTGTATTTGACGACCCAGAACTTCCCAATTGCCGGAGCCGTGTTCAAGGTCGATCATAAACCAGTCGAAACCGCACCGGCCCGCAATTTCCACAGATATGCTGGACCCGAGGTTTAAAAAGGTTCCGGAAAGCAATTCACCGATCAAGGCGCGTTTACGTATTTTTGTGCTTGGATTTGGATTCATTTTTTTATCATTCAAATTTTAGATCAGGAATCGGGGAATTCCGGGAATACTTCGACTTGTTCCCCTGCATTCAATTCGATGTCTTCACCAAAGGCGGAAATTTTATCGTTGAGGTAGATTCTGGCCCTCACTGGTTCACCCTCCCCCGGGACATGCCATTCCCATTTGCCAATTTCGACAAATTGCATTTCCACTCCTTCCTCCCAGGACAAGCCGGCGCCTTCTCCTCGAACATAGGGGATGTTGCCAATGCTGCTGAGCAAATTGACGACTAGAGATACCGATTCAGGATCATCCAGTTCAGTCCGTGTGAGATCGCCTCTCTCCTCGCCATTGGAAGGTGTCACATCTGTTTCCGGGCCGGTTGTTTCCTCGAAACCGAAATCATCCTGTTGGCTATCAGCCTTTGTTTTTTTAACTGATTGTTTATCGCCAAGGTCATCCATAGGCATCGGCTGATCGGAATAACCTTCGAGCAATTTAACTATCCGTTCCAATTCCTTTTTCGAGGAGGATTCCTGGTTCTGCTCCTGCAGTTGGCCGATGCTTTTTTCCAAAAGTGCCGGGATTTTTTTAAACTGTTTGTGCAGGCTGCTCATATCTGTTGCCACTGACTCCAGAGAAGCCAGGGTTTGAGCCTTCTTTTCCGATTTCGCAGTTTGCGAAAATTCTTTCGCCAAACGGTCAATATGTTCGGAATGTTTCTCTAATTGCGGCACCAGACCTTCCATGCTGGCAATGTTGGCGGCTCCTTGCCCGGCCTGGCGCGAAAACACTTTTTGCAACGCTTCCAGCTCCCCCACCAGCCGCAGCGAGCTTGCGAATTGCTCCTCGGAAGCCACCCGCAGTTGGTTGCGCTCCTGTTTGAGCCTGGAAAAATATTCCACCAGAAAGGGCAAAAGCAAAAAGACCGGGCCGACCAGGGCACATATGATGGCGCCGGTCATGGCAGGAATACTGTAGGGCTTGGGGGCGACCAGAACAATGGCCACCGCTACCCCCAGAAGGGCGATATAGGCGAAGATAAATGGCCATTTGGACAGTTCGGTATGCTCTTCTTCCTCCATCACAGGATCTTTGTATTGCGGGCTACTCTTCGATCGACGGGCGTTCAACAAATCCGGCTTTTCGGTAAACTTTTGAGATCATTCGATATGCTCTTTTTTGAGCATCTGCAGCTCCCTCCTGTAACACCTGCGAGAGAACCTCTTTATCCCGCATGAGGGCGTTGTAGCGTTCCTGTATGGGTTGGAAAAGCGCCACCACGGCATCGGCCACAGCAGATTTGAAGGCGGCATAACCCTGGCCAGTGAATTCCTTTTCCAAATCAGGCACAGGCCGATTTGTAACGGCGCTCATGATATTAAGCAAATTAGTGATTCCAAGCTTGTCCTCGCGGGCAACAATCTCCTTCCCCGTATCGGTCACCGCGCTCATGATTTTTTTTCGCAAAATATCGGGAGGATCGAGAAGAAACAAGGCGCCGCTTTGATTGGTCTCTGATTTGGACATTTTGTTCATCGGGTCCTGCAATGACATCACCCTGCCTCCGGAACCCTGCTTATACGGCTCGGGCACCTTGAAGGTAGGCGAGTAAGTATTGTTGAACTTAATGGCGATGTCGCGCGTCAACTCGAGGTGCTGTTTCTGGTCATCGCCAACCGGAACGAGATCGGCATTGTAAAGCAAGATATCCGCCGCCATCAGGATCGGGTAATAGAGCAGCCCGGAACCGACGGAACCGCTATCATTTCCTCGCGCCTTGTCCTTGAATTGTGTCATTCGCTGGAGCTGGCCCAGTGGCGTCAGGCAACCCAAAACCCAGGCCAGTTCGGTATGGCCGATGATATGGGATTGGACAAAAATGCGGCATTTGGCAGGATCGAGCCCGCAGGCGATATATTGCGCCAGGCAAGCGTATGTGTTTTTGCGCAATTCCGCCGGGGTGTAGGGAACCGTAATGGCGTGCAGGTCCACGATGCCGAAATAACATTGGTAATCGTCCAGAAGGGAGACCCAGTTTTTGATGGCTCCCAGGTAGTTGCCCAGGTGGAGATGACCCGTCGGTTGAGCACAGGTTAATATTACCGGTTTGTCTTTACCCATTGAATATTCCGTATATTGGAAAAAAGTTTTTCATCTTTCGGCAAGAAAGGGTCTTGATACCGAATCCCAGACTATTTTCAACCGTTTTTTAAGCAATGGCAAAAGCTTGCCCGTAATGGTTCGACCGTGATAATGCATTGCCCAGGTCCACTTCTCCAAAAATTTTTAACCCCCGTTACCCCATTATGAAAAAATTCGTTAAAGGCGATTTTGAAGGTCTCTTTGCCCTGGGTCTGGACAACATGCTCATGTTCATACTGATGAGCAGTCTTTGCCAGGGTTTCCTCGGCTTTTCCGCGGATCTTTTTTACAGCCGGATATTGCCCGCTGCCGCCATAGGCCTGATCATCGGAAACGTCTTTTACGCCTGGCAGGCTCTGAAACTGGCTGAAAAGGAAGGCCGCAATGATGTCTGCGCCATACCCTACGGGACCAGTCTGTTGACCATTATCGTCTATGTTTTTCTGATTATGTTCCCCACCCAGCAAAAAGCGCTTGCCGATGGTCTGTCCAAGGAGGAAGCGGATATTATCGCCTGGCACGCCGGATTGATTGGATGCTTCGGTTCAGGATTCATCGAATTTTTCGGTTCCTTCGTGGCTCAATATCTGCGTCGGGTGACGCCGCGTGCGGCTCTTCTGGTCGCGATTGGAGGGACGGGCCTCGCATTTATCAGCATGGACTTTGTTTTTCGCGCCTACACCTTTCCGGTTATAGGATTTACAACCCTGGCATTGGTTTTCGTCTTCTATTTCGGCGGCGTCAGAAACAAACTACGCCTGCCCGGAGGATTTGTCGTGCTGGTAACCGGCTCGGCAATTGCATGGGCCATGTATGGCATGGGATTGCCTACGGTGGTTCCGGCTGGAGAAATCAACATGGCTCAAATCGGTTTAAAATTTCCCATTCCAGTTTTAGGCGACTTGATTAAATCCTTCAGCTACCTGTGGGAGTTTCTCCCCATTATCATTCCCATGGGTTTCATTCTTCTGGTTTCCTCGCTGCAAAACATCGAATCGGCGGCGGCAGCGGGAGATTCTTACAACCCCCGGCCCTGCATGGCTTTTAATGGCCTGGGCACTCTGGGGGCGGCTTTTTTCGGCTCCCCTTTCCCTACCTCGATTTTCCTGGGGCATCCAGGCTATAAAAAAATGGGCGCCCGTGCGGGTTATTCCACACTCAATGCCATCGTCTGGTCCATCATTTGTTTTACCGGAACCCTCAGCTTTGTCGTTTTTCTCATTCCCGTGGAGGCGGGCATGGCGATACTGGTTTGGATCGGTGTAGTCATGTGTTCGCAATGTTTCCAAGCCACGGAACGCAAACATGCCCCCGCCGTGGTGGTGGGATTGATCCCGGCCCTTGCCGCCTATGTCGCCCTGGCCGTTAAGCACACCCTGGCCGTGGCCGGCGCTGAAACCGGGCAAGTCCTTTTCCGCCCGGAAATAAACGATTCCTTTGTCCAGGTACGGACTTTTTTCACCGACGGCATGTTTGCTCTGGGACAGGGTTATATTTATACCTGCATGGTTCTGGCCGCCTCGACCGTTTGCATAATCGACCGCAAATTCAAACACGCCGGCATCTGGTTTCTCATCGGAGCCGGCTTTTCCGTGATCGGTTTTACCAATACTTATATTTTCACGCCCGGCGACGTCATCGGCCAACTCTCCATCAATTTTTCCAAATGGACGATGGGATACCTGATCATGGCCCTGGTCATGTTTCTGACCCCCTATTTGACTATTCCGGTGGACGAGGATGAACCCGCCACAAGCCCGGAATAATCCTTTTCAGGCGGAAAACTCTTTTCCCAACCCCAGCTTTTTAAGACCGGTCCGGTAAACGGTGGCCATGCGGTCGGACCGGATATGGAATTCCTCACTCAGGTCGAGGGGCAATTCTTCGGGTCGCTGGTTTTCCACGATCGGTTTGTCCTCGGCCAAAATACCCCGCTCCCAATTGAGTAAATCATCTGCCGGAATGTGGTGGTCGAAGTTGCGAGAGATAAAAAAGAAGATTCGCACTTTTTTCCGGGAAACCGGCACGGCGCTGTCGAATATGCAATGATACTGGTCCTTGCCATATCGAATTTTCAGGCGGCAGGAAAAGGGAAACGTCAGGTCGTAAATCATCCAGCGCTGAATCGTGCCGTCACCGCTGTCGCTTTTTAATACCGAGTGGTCTGGATTGCTGGCCTCGTAGGGATATTCGGCATGAAAGCCGCGCTCATTTTTTTCTACTTCATACAAAGGCACTTCGGGTCGCTCGCGATTGCCAAAGGTGCCCACATGAATCCAGGAGAAATGCCCCACATCGAGGAAATTTTCCACCTGCCGCCCGGCCGATGAATTCCATTCCACCGGATCGATATGCAAGCGGCGAAAATCTTCATCCTCGGCCTCCGGCCAATCCGGGATATCAACTGCTGGTTGACCGGAAAGGCAGGTCCAGACAATGCCGTATTTTTCAATAGAAAGGTAGGTTTGCAGACATAGTTTATTAGGAACAGGCAAATGGGGCTGAGCCGGAACCAGCGTGCAGTCACCATTTCGCCCGAAACGAAAACCATGATAGGCGCAAACCAGTTCGTCTCCTTCCTGCCAGCCCAAACTGAGCGGCGTGCCGCGATGAATACAGAGATTTTTCGCTACTACGACCTCTCCCCCCGTCGTGCGGTAGGCGATCAGGTCTTCATCCAGAAGAACCCGGTTCAAAGGCTTGTCTTGAATTTCCTCACTATAAGCCAGTGGATACCAGCAATTGGCCAGTACGCGCCAATCCGATTCCTCAAATGTGCAGTTTCTGGGCAAAGGTCCAACTTTGGGGGTGGCTGTTGAAGCTTTATCAATCATGATGAAGATCCTGTTTAGGAGTTTATACCGAACTCGATTCGATTGAATCAAGGTCTGCCAGACAAGCATCTTTTTCCTCACCCTCCCATAGGGCAATGTTGAAGCCGTTGCGCGCAATTTGCACCAGTTCCTTTTCTGTAAAGTTCAGGTCCTGGTAAAGAGCGTAATACTCTTCGCTCAAGGTGTTGCCGAAAAAGAATGGATCGTCGGAATTGATGGTCACGGACACCCCCTTGTCGAAAAGATAACGAATGGGATGAGCCGACATCGTCGGGATGCCTTTGACCGCCAATTTTACATTGCTGATGGGGCAGACATCCAGGGCCACCTTGTCACGCAACAAACGTTCCACCACTTCTGGATCCTCCACTGAGCGCACGCCGTGTTCGATTCGGGTTACTTTCAGTTCGTCGAGCATTCTGGTGATGAAATCGGCACCCATGAATTCGCCCGCGTGGGCCTTGTTGAATTTACCGGCGGCCCGGGTTCGAGCCCAGGTTTCCGGTGTCCAATCCTCCAC
>JAJFLV010000142.1 GCA_021772535.1 Opitutales bacterium
AAGAAATTTCCTGCGATTGCATTCGTTTGCCATGTTAGTCTCCATAAATGTGAACGGTATTTTGCAACATTCAGTGATTGAGGCAATCTTCATCGGTGATTTCCCATTTGATGGGCAGGATATATTGGTTCAACAAGTAGACAGGGTTGACTACTGTACTTCATTCTCTTTCGCGCTGTGGCATTTCTTTCTTCCATATAGTGCCAAGGTCTTGGTACAGGAGGCGAGCTTCTTCAACACGCTCTAAGAGGGCGTCTAAAAAGTCGAAATGACCATGGCAGAGAAGATTTGTGACATTCAGCAAGGCGCATCAATCGAAGTTTGGGCTGGAAGCCCTGACTCGGTTGATGCCTCAAAACACTCTGTCCCAATGGGATGCGGGCGGGCATCGAAGGTCGCGGCGTTGGTTTCGCGCTCACGGGCTTGCAGCCCGCAACGCGCGAAACCGCCTTGCGCTGCTTCGATTCCGCCGCGCACCATCGCACATTTCCACTTTTTAGACGCCCTCTAAAGAAAACACCGACTCCTGAATAGCACACAGCGCCAAACCGGGAATTTATATTTTTAATGGAGATGACACAATGGAATTAAGAAATCTAAAGGGAAGATATGGCCGGGTGTTGTCCAGGGGCGGACCGGCCAAATTAAAGGAAAATGTGGCAACCGGGTTTTGCAAGCCTCGTGCAAAAAAAGTCCGCTGGATTCCCCCGTTAAAGCTATTTAGAGTAGGTTTGTGCTTTCTTTTTGCGGGAATTGTTTATCCCGCATTTATCCATGCGCACCATCCGCACGATGTGGTTGATGCCTTTGTCGTGTCTCCTGACTATTCCCAGGACAAAACACTGTTTCTTGCTTCGAAAGGATCCATTAACGTGTTTCTGGCCAGCCACGATGGGGGTTTTACTTGGGAATCCTCCCGGTCGGGGATGAGATCGCGGTTGATTCACGCTATTGCCTTTGATCCCAATTGGGGCAACTCCGGTGTTGCTTATGTGGTGGGTACGGCCGGTTTGGAAAAAACTTCGGATCAAGGTCAATCCTGGCAGCATGTATATAGCCATTACGATTTGCGGTACATTGCTCTGGGCAGGGACTCTGCCAACTCATCGGATATCATCTTCGCGTCATCTTTCCAAAAGCTTTTCCGCACCGATTTACGCGACCAGAAAAAATCCATTGAACTCCCCATCGGCCAGGCCAAAATTCTCGCCCTTGCTGTTTCGCCGAATTTCGAACAGGATAAGACGATTGTTGTCGCCTCGGACGATTCCCAGCTATTCTTCAGCCGCAATGCCGGTAGTGACTGGGAAGCCGTCGCCGTCCAGGCTCCCGTTCACAAAATCACTTTTTCTCCCCAATATTCGACAGATCGAACCCTGTGGCTGGCCTCCCACGGAGCAGGCATCCTGCGCTCGAAAGACGGGGGCATGACAATTGATTCCATGGCGGCCAAGATCGTTGGTCCAAATGTAAACGATATCGCCGCCGCCCCCAACTACCCTGATCCTGCACATCTTTTGGCAGCCACTCCTCAAGGTGGGGTTTACTTGTCTCGGGACGCCGGTGTTACCTGGGAATTGACGGGACTCGAAATCGAGAAAAACTGGCAAGCGAAAGAGAATCATTTTAAAACCGTAAGTTTTTCCCCCTCCTATCCGAAAGATGCTACCCTCTTTTGCGGCACTTTCGAGGGAATGAACATCTCGCGCGACGGTGGCCAAAATTGGCAGGAGTGTAACATCAACCCGACCCGCATGGGCCGCAGGGTTGCCATCTCACGAACGTTTGCGGCTGACCATTCACTTTTTGCGGGCGGCTACGGTCAAGGCATTCTCATCTCATCGGACGGCGGAGGGACATGGCGCAACTCTTTCCGGAGATTCAAGGAGTGGGGAGCCTACAGCATCGCTCCCTCGCCTCAGTATTCCAAGGATTCCCTTTTTCTGGTGGGAGTCGGCAGTGGAATACGTCGTTCGCCAGATGGCGGTCTTACCTGGCAAATTATCCAACTCGACCACAAATCAACGGGCGAACCAAAGGACGAGTTCAGACTGGGTTCACCGATCTACCATATTGAATACTCGCCCGAATTTGCGAGAGACCATACGATCTACGCTGTTTGCCTCAAGGGTGACGTGTTTCGGTCTAAGGATGCCGGTCTCACCTGGAAATCAATAGCCCAAGTTTCTTCTCAGTGGACCAGCCGTCTGCGTCTTTCGCCCAATTTCGCTCGCGATTCCACCATGTTTGCGGGCAAAAAATTTCTTCACCGGTCAGTGGATGGCGGTCAGACTTTCGAGCAGGTACTCGACAAATGGATGCGTGACTTGTTCGTTGCACCCGATTTTGAGACCAGTGGTGAAGTATTCTGTGCAATCCTGTCATCTGAAGGAGTCATGAAATCAACTGATCGAGGAAACACTTGGTCATACAGCGGTGCGGGTTTGGAAGGTTATGAGCCGCTTTCAATGTCCTTTTCAGCAAATTATAAAAATGATGGGACCATACACTTGCTCACACTGGGAGGGGGGCTCTTTCGCTCCACGGACAGGGGTACGCATTGGGAACGAGCTATTCCACTGGGAACTCCTGTCGATTCAGCCTCCTGCATGGCGATGTCACCGAACTTCAGCGAGGACGGCATGATGTTACTGGGTGTTTACAACGGATTTTTACTGACCAAAGATGGCGGAGGGACATATCGACATATAACAAACTCGGAGTTTTATGACATTTCTCGATCTCCCTGGGTTCGAAGAGGCAGCGATTGGCAAAACCGTTATATGGAGGATTGTATCGGTTGGGGAGTAGCGGTGGCAGAGCGGAGGAACCAGACTGTTGCCATCACCTTTCAAGGAGTGGGATTTCGTCTCTACGGATTTACGGGACCGGACAATGGGAAGGCGGAACTGAAATTGAATGGGAAAGTCATTCAAACCATCGATTGCTATACGGATGCGCCCGAGAAACCGCGAACCATCGCCGAGGTTGAGGGACTCAGTAATGAATTGCACACTTTGGAGGTACGTGTTCTCGGAGATAAGAACCCGGCCTCATCCGGCACGAAGGTGGCAATTGATGCCATAGAGGTCATTTTTCGGGATCCCTCCAAAGGCCTGGTCGTTTTGGGGGCGGATCAATAGGAAGATTTACGGTTAAAAAGGCGCATAATAGGTTAGCCCTCAGATGTTTTCATGAAGCCGACTTTATGCTACCTGATCTGCACGACGCAACGTTCGGGCACGCACCTTCTTAACGAAGCTTTGAGAAATACGGGTTTGGCCGGATTCCCAGGGGAGTGGCTGGAGCCTGAATTCGGGAGGAGTCGGCATCCTTTGTTGGACTATCATGCCGAAGATCCGGAAAAGTTTTTGCATTACCTTTATAAAAGCGGAACCGGTCCAAACGGTGTTTGCGGTTGTGACGTTTTCTGGCAAGGTCGATACGGTTTTTTGGAATATATTGAACTGTTGGAATCAATGGCGAATTGTGAGGGCCGTAAGGGAATCGAGGCCTGGGAAAAGATTTTCCCTGGACTTCGTTTTATCCATTTAATCCGCAAAAACAAGCTCCGGCAGGCAATTTCCAATGTCAAGGCCCAGCAGACAAATGTGTTTTCCCAGTGGAGGGGATTGGAATTCAATGAAAACGAACGTGAGCCTGTCTTCGACTATGAGGAAATTAAAAATTGGCTGAACATTCTGGAAAAAAGCGAAGATCTGTGGAATCGATTTTTCCTTGATAATGGAATTGAACCCTTAAAAGTTTACTATGAAGTCCTAACCGATAAATTTGAGGATACCGCCTTGGCTGTCCTTGATTTCCTGGGAATAGATTACCCGCACAATCTGCAATTTGCGCCCCGTTACCTGCTAAGGCAATCCGACCATATCAATGATGAATGGGAGGAAAGATTTCTTGCTCTCCAAGCCGCCTCCTTGGAATAATCTTTCGGTGTCGAAATATCGACCGAAATTAGTCGTAATTACCGCGAATTCCGGTCAATCGTTCGCCCGTTTCTGTATCCCGGTATTGGGGCGGATCCCAGGTGTCTTTGACGTGTTCAAGCCAGGTTTTTTTATCATCGCTGTAGATTAGAGGGTATTTTTCCCTGGAAGTCCAGAGATAGCCCAAACCCAGGGTCTTGAACCAGAAAGAATCGGTTTTTGCTCCTTGGTCGTCGCAGTAAAGCCAGCCGTGCGACTGGTGATAGACGGATGGAAATTTGGAGATATCCAAAGACCCCAGCCAGGGCACATGAATGTTGAATTGGGCAAGTTGCTCGAATTCCCCGAAGTAGTCGGCAATCCTGGATTGGAAATCGCTGAGGCCCACGGTTAGGTGTAACCTTAAAACCGGGTTCCCTTTACTGGAAAATGCAGCCACTCCATTTTGCACCATATCAAACTCGAGAGTATATTGGCCGGTTTCCGGCGGCGCTTGTTGGAGAAATTCAAACTCTATGGATTTCTCCGGCGGACAATCTTCTGGGAAGTTGGCCCATAACGTTTTAACGACCTCTTCAGCGTTATTTATCCAGCGGCTTTTTAATTGGATCCAATAGCGAAAATCGGCGGCGCCAATGCTGTTCCAGGGGCAATCGCTGGTATTGCGAACCTTTACTTTGATAGTGAATTTTTCATATTTGTGAACACTATATTCTGTCTGGTCGGTGGTGATTGACGCCCGGAAGCCGCTATCAGGCAAAGTCTTAACGATATCTGACCGGTCAAATTCGCGAACCCTTTCATCTACTTCGAGATATCGACTCTCCCATCTTGAATTGATTTCACTGCGAGTTGGGAAAAAACCTAAATCGTCCAGCGATGGAATTTCTTGGCTATGCAAACCGAGGAATTCCAGGATTTCAGTCATCGTTTTTTCAAAGTCGCCGACTAGGGTTTCATAAGTAGTTTCATAATATTCAAAGTTGCCGTCTTGCAGGAATTTTTTCCATTGCTGTTCTTGTCGCTCGATGTTGTTCAGAACGGTTTTTATTTGGCAATAATCGAAACTAAGGAATTTTTCTTCGGCCTCGGTACCCTGAAATTTATGCCACACATCAGATTGCATGGCCTTGGAGTAGGATATGGCTTGTTTGATCCTGTTTTCTCTCCTGATAAAAATCAATTTGGGTTTTTGAAAAAACTTCGCCACCAGGTTTTGTATGGGCAGGTTTCTTAAATGTGCATCGTTTGCGGTCAAACCAGCGACAAGCTCTTCCAAATGATTCCACATCACTTTTTGTCCGAACACACCGTTTGAGGTGCGGGTAGTGACAACCACTTTTTCAACACTTTGGCTCAGGGGGGCATCAGCCGGTAGGCCAAACCTGCTATTCATGACGGCAAGGGTGTCCTTTTTAAAATATTCCCGCGGATTGCCCGCCAGGCCGGTTTTAGCCAAAGCCGCACCCAGCAAGGTGCTGCCGGAACGGGGCAGGGAGCAGATAATGTAGGATTTCTCTATTCGCATTATCTTGAATATAAAATTCCAATTACTGAAACAAGGGATTTGGTTAATATATGCAGATGATTTAAAGAGATCGGTATACCACCGTTTCCGGAGAACCCTTAATTGATTGTTGTAGTATTTATCCGACTCTTCCCGTCCCAAGTCATTTTCACGAAAAAACTTGATGGCATCTTCTCTAAGACCTGATTTGAATAAGGCAAGCGCATGACATAGCCTCAATAAACGAGGATTTACGTCTTTCATCGTAAACTCACTCCATTGAAACGTTTCTTCGATCAGATTACTGTCGATCTTTAAATCATCTAGTGATCCCAGGTCATAGGATCCTTCCTTGACGTATCGAAAGATCGCCATCGATGAATTATCCAAACTATATTCATAGGTAAAACTATCGCGAAAAAGATACATGAAAATATGGAGATAACCGGCGCTGGCCCAAAGGTAATCCTGATGAGCGATGAGTGATTTTCGAGGGATCAAAGAAGGCACAAATTCCTTAAACACGTTTTTGCCGATTTCGATCGTCTTGACGGCATCATTTATAATTAACTCGATTTCCCCGCCATGCCATTTTTGAATATTAAGATCACATTTTATGATATTGAGATAATCGCTGTATTGGCTGACCAAGTCGCAGAAGTATGGGTAAAAACTTTCCCCCGGTTTGAACCTTCCCTTTAGCGATTTGTCATACACCCAATTTTCATAAAACTCTTTCCATTCAAAATTGTCATAGACATTATAAAACCCGCTTTTTTCTATTCTGGAATTCTCGAGTAAACCCTCACAGGTAGATTTCGTTAGTGATCCCAGCCAGCATCCCCACTCGACAAGACAGCCGCGGCCGGTATATTCCTCTGCTGCGAAGTATCGGCACCAGGCCTGTTCTTCTTTGGTGGTGGCACCGTGAATCCAATGCCTTAGGTAATTCTCATAACCTAATTGAGTAATCATGTTTTGCTAGTCGGGTGGTGTTTCCCCGAGATTAGGTCAAACGATCGAACGCGTGTCAAATAATTACTTATCGTATTTCTGAAACCTATATCAAATTCGCAGGTAAATGATGCTTGTAGCGCCACAGTGCCGCACAAATCCCTTGGACAGAGGTAATTAGGTGCTTGAGCGGCGTTCCGCCGGGGCGGCAGGGCTTCCAGCCCGGCAAGCACCGTCGCGCCTTGCTCCGAGTGCATAATTACTCACTGCCTCACCTTCATAGAATGTGAGGCTTACCATTGGCCATGAGGGACGGACCCCCTATAGGAAGGGTCGAGACCCTTTCGTCTCATAAAGGTCCCGCCTATCTGTCCATTTGATCGACAAATCGCGTCCCCAGAATGCGGGCCAGATTTAAATAAACCTTTGTTGCCAGGCGTGGAGATGAGCGTTGGATTTTCTCCAGGGATTCCCAATCGATGGAGAGAAGGCGGGTTTTGGTTCTAGAATGGATATCAGCAGTTCGTTTGCTGCGGGCCATGAGCGCAATTTCGCCAAATGCATCTCCCATCGTCAGTTCATTGAGAATTTCCTTCTTTCCGCCAACGGTTTTGGATACCTCCAAATCCCCTTCCACCACGACATACATCTCGTTGCCCCATTGACCGTCTTTGATGATATGTTCATTCGCTTCGAAATCGATCAATTGGGAGAGCAGGAGAAACTTTTTTACCTGCATGTTGCTCATGCCCTGAAATAAGCTCGAACGTTCCCGCAGTGTGTTGCGCAGATCCAGCCCGAGAAGATCCCAAATCGTGATCAGGCGAATGGTTATGAGGAGGGCCGGAGTCAGAATGATGTCGGTTATAACTGCCAAGACGACCACCAGGGCGCTCAAGATGCCGAATTGCTGCACCGGAACGAAACTGGAGAAACCCAGAGTGAGGAACCCTCCGGCCAGGCCCACGGAGGTTACCAGGACAGGGATTAGCTCATCCTTGAGAGCTTGGTGGAGCGCCTTCTTTTCATCTTTGAGGGTTTTCAGTTCGCGATTGTAGCGAACCATCAAGTGGAGGGTATCGTCCACTCCGATGCCGATTGTAATGGCAGCCACCATGCAGGTGCCGACATTGAGCGGTATTCCCATAATGCCCATTATGGCAAAAAGGATGACGACCGAAAAAAGATTGGCCATAACCGCGTAGATTCCGCAACGCAGGGAAATAAAAAGAACGCAGGTAATAATAAAAAGCAGAGCCGCTATACTTCCCAGGGAAGCTATCTGGCTGGTGGCAATTTTATCCACTGCGGCGGAAACCAGGACCGCTTTGCCCGTTATTGTATAAATTTGAGGCCCGAACCGCCCGCTATCAATGAGCCGACGGATTTCATCCATCAGCCGGTTGAAATGGGTGCTGTTGCTGACATGAGTGCGGATGACCATATTGGCTTTTGAATAATCCGCGTTGACGTAGCTTTCGATGTCGCTGCGATGGAAAAAAAGCAGGTACTGGGCAATGGCGGAGTCTTTGTCCGGTATGGCGTAACGTTGCGGGTCTCCGCCAAACATTTCCTGATTCACCAGGCAGAGGTAATCGGCTAGTGAGGTAACCGTGTCGAACTCCTCGATGGACTTGAATCTCTCTCCAATCTCCTTGAGCTGCTTGAGCTTGCCGGCAGTTTTGAAATCACCCGTATTTCCCTTGAGGGTGAGGTAAACTACTTTTGAGCCGGAAAGTCGTTCCGTCGCCGTGTTGATTTGCCGGACCGTTTCGGAATCCTTACGCAGAAAAGCGAGCAGGTCGTTATTCAACTGAACCGAGGACGCAAAGTATAGAGCCGGAATGGACAGGGCAATGAAGAGAAGGATGATCCGGAGAGGGTGGCTGGCTATTTTTTCAATAATTCCATCGGCCAGCCGGTCAGTCTTTTCCCTCATCCAATGGCCTTCGGCATCGCTCGACTCTCCAGTTTTCCGGAAAAAAAACTTATCCGTAATACTGAGGTAGGCGGGAAGGAAAAAAACTGTGGCCAGAAACCGGAAGAACAGGCCAATGGCTGCCGTGCGACCGAAATGCTGGACTCCCTGAATTTCCGTCAGACTGGTAGCGGCAAACCCGAAGATAGTGGTGCAAGCGGTCAGAACAAGAGTAAGACCCACTTTTCGACTGGTCAGCAGGATCGCCCCCGCCCCGTCCTTGTCGCTCTTTTTCCGCAGCTCCTTGTATTCGGCCAGAATATGGACATCCTCGGTTGCCCCGACGATAAGAATGAGCGCCGGAACTACATAATTGAGCATGTTGAGCGGAATATCCAGCAATGTCATCAGTCCCAGGGTCCAAATAGTGCTCAGCACGGCGTTGAGAAGAGGCAGCACGGAGGAGTTGAAATTGCGCAAGGCTGTCCCGATTAATAGAGCAATGAGCAATCCGGATAGGGGTAACAATAACCGTTGGTCCTTAATGATATATTCGGCCATGCGCACTTGCAGCGCCGGGGATCCAATTTGGAAGATGTTGTCAAAGTCCCCTTGAAAATCTGTCAGCACGAGCTCCACACCCTGGTAAACCTCCCGATCGATTTCGTCGGTCTTCTGGCCAATCTTTTCCCCCTCAGCGGCAGACTCGCCCCTGCCCAGGTAGAGGGTAATTATGGTGGCCGTGCCATCGGCTGAAACAACGGTTCGCAGGAGCAGAGGGTTGGATGTTGCCTGCAATCGTTTTTCTTCCAGGTCAGCCGCATCAGGAGAAACCTTTTCCAGCAGCGGACCGGTCTCCAGCCATCCATCGCTTCCCTTGATATGGTTGACGGTAAAAATACTTTCCACTCGCTCAACCGAAGACAACCCCTCCTGCTTGCGGTCGGAAAGCCGGTCGTTTAATTCCTGCAGGCGCTTCAACGGTCCGGGTGTGAAGAGATTGGCGTCCTCCACATAAACAGCGGCAATTCTGTCCGAACCGAAATCGGCCAGGGAAGCCTCATAGTCCTCCCGCAACGGACTTTCTCTGGGCAGAAGCTGGTCGGAACTGACCTCCAGTCTCAGGTTTTTGGCCAGAAATCCTGCTATTGCGGTGAGCAAACAGGTGAATACCAGAACCGGGATGGCATGCTTATGACTGAATGTGAGGAATCTCCACATAGATTCAGAAAGCAACCGGCAAAGTTATTTTTGAAAACCCCCTTTGCATTTTTCCCTTTATAAATGTCCCCGGCAGTGAAGCGGCTTGATTGTTGAGAAGGAGAACACAACCCGGCGCCTTGTCAACGGGGTTGTTGGAGGAGTTTCTGGATATCATCATCAAAATCGGATTTCCAATTCTGTAGCGACTCTTCCCGCAACAGATATCCGATTTCGGCGGCTTCATAAACCCCCTTGGTCACAGCGATCATGGAAGTGGTTTCTTTTAAATGATGAGTCATTTCCGCCCGGGTGGACAAAGATGCGCCCTCTTTGCCGGTGGCTTCCTTGAATTGGGTAAATCGGAGGGTTTTCAATAGCTGTTCTTCGGAAACATAAAAATCGATTTTCAAAATGGTAAAGTTTTTGTGTGAAATCCAGATCTCCCGTTTCGCGTAACCCGTATTCAAGCTGATCTCCTCATCAACGGGGCGGGCCGTGATTTTGTAACAATCCATACCATCCACATAATCATCCAGGCCGCGCTCATATTTGTAGAGTTCAGGATTTTCCGGGAGCAGATCCTCGTAAGCGAAATCGGAGCCCATGAAATAACCCTTCTGGCCGGACCCGGTAATTTTCCTCAACTGATCCAGAGCCGGCATATATAGGGTCTGCTCATACTCATCCCCATTTTCCAGTTTGCTGAGCAAGGCCACACCTCGAATGTTCTCAGGGTTAAGAAATCTCAGCAGTGAATACTGGGCGCCATTGCCATCCTCATGGAACATTCGCAAAACCTCTTTCGTCTCAATGTTGCCGCGACTGTCCATGGTGACCATTTTGATGGTTTCGATTTTGGTCGAAAGACCATGAAGGGTTAAGTATTCGTCGATAATCTTTCTCGCGGATAATGGCCCTTTTCGAAATCCGGTCAAAAGCAGACAGCAGACCAGGGCCAGAATGGCCACGGCCATGATCCCAGAGCGTAAATTTTGGGGTCTCATTTTTGAAACAGGTTGATAGCTTACCGCCCTACCTTACACTTTTTGCTCGCCATTTCAACATTATTGAGGTCTCCGAGAATTTTCATTTTATCCTGCCGACAGGGACGAAGGCGCCCAATTTTCTCTTTCCTCCTCAATTATCGGTAGAAAATTACCTTTACGGCGGGAACCTTAGGTTCATACTCCCAAATTCTATGAACCTTCTTGAAAATAAAATCATTCTGGTAACCGGAGCGGGTCGGGGCATTGGCAGGGGAATTGCCCTCGCATTGGCTGATGCGGGCGCTCAGGTTGCTGCCGGGGACCTGCAAATGGACGGGGTCGAGGAAACGATCTCTTTGGTCGAACAAGCTGGAGGCGCCGGGTTGCCGGTATTTCTCGATGTGACCAAGGCGGATACTATTTCGGCAGCCGTCGAAACCATTGTGCAAAAACTCGGACGACTGGACGGTTTGGTCAATAACGCCGGAGTGGTCCGGATAAATCCCGCTCTGAATTCTCCACCCGACGAGCGCGCCCTTCAATTCGATGTCAATGTAGAAGGAGTATATCTTTGCTGCCAGGTTGCCGCCCGGCAAATGATATCTCAGGGCAATGGAGGAGCCATCGTCAGCATTGCCTCCGAAGCCGGTAAAGTGGGCCACATGGATATGGCTTCTTACAACGCCAGCAAGGCCTCCGTCATAAGCCTTACCCGCTCATTTTCCATGGAATGGGCCAAGCACAATATCAACGTCAACGCCGCCTGTCCCGGCGGGGTTGATACGCCCATGTTATTGGATGTGGCCAAATGGATTGCCCGGAGAGATGGCGGCGACCCGCATGTAATTGTTAAAACCCTTCATCCCCCTCAACTGGGCAGAAACATACAGCCAATAGAAGTTGGGCGAGTGGTGGCATTTTTGCTTTCCGACGAAGCCATCATAATACGAGGCCAGTCCATCAATACCGATGGCGGTCAAACGCCATATTAGGTTAGACAGCCAACATTATTATTATAAAATAACTGGCAATTCAGGATTTTTTTTAACTCATGGTAAGTTCCACACTTATTTGTTGAACCTATGAAAGCTGCCCTTCTTGTGATCGACAGCTTTGGCATTGGGGCTTTGCCGGATGCCGGGAATTATGGCGACGAGGGTTCCAATACCGCTCTGCATATCTGTCAGAACATCCCGGTGGGAGAGATTCACCTGCCCAACCTGACCAGTCTCGGTTTGGGCAACTGTTCGGAAATTTTGGGCAATATCCTGCCCGGAGTTCCCGCCGAGGCCGCTCCCCTGGCTTCCTGCGGTGTCATGATGGAGAAATCGCCGGGCAAGGATACCACCACCGGCCATTGGGAATTGGCCGGTGTTGTTCTGGATAAACCTTTTCATACCTTTCCCGCACAGGAGTCATCGTTTCCGGAGGAGATTTTGCAACCCTTTAGCCAGATTTTCAGAGTGGGCGTTTTGGGCAACGAATCAGCCTCTGGAATCGAAATTATCAACCGTTTGGGCGAGGAACACATGAATACGGGCCATCCCATTGTCTACACTTCGGCCGATTCGGTTTTTCAGATTGCCGCCCATGAGGAAATCATTCCGCTGGAGAGACTGTTTGAAATGTGCCGGGTGCTTCGGCGGCTATGCGATCCCTTGCTGGTCGGTCGAGTGATAGCCCGGCCCTTTCTGGGCAAACCGGGAAATTTCGAGCGCACCAGCAACCGCAAGGATTTCAGTCTTCCGCTCCCGCAGACCACAATTTTCGACGCATTGAGCGAACAGGGCGTGAAAACAATCGCAGTCGGTAAAATTGGTGACATCTTCAATGAACAGGGAATCGAGGAAAGCTTCCACGACAAAGGAAACCCCGCTTGTCTCAACCGAACCCTGCAGTTATTGGAGGAGAGAGAAGGGCAATCTTTCTTCCTCTTTGCTAATTATGTGGATACCGATATGTTTTACGGCCACCGGAGGGATGTTCGAGGGTACTACAACGCCTTGGCCGAGATCGACAAAAGCCTTGGGCAAATGATTGATCTGCTGCACCCCGGGGACATCCTCATGGTGACCGCGGACCACGGTTGCGACCCCACCTGGGCCGGCACCGATCATACCCGCGAATATGTTCCCATGATTGCCTACCGCAAGGGTTGGCCGGGCGAAAACATCGGCATCAGGGAAAGCTTTTCCGATTGTGCTCAAAGTCTGGCGGCATGCTTTGGAGCTTCACCGCTTACCCATGGAGTGAGTTTCTTTCTATAACATAAACTAGGAGATTTTGAAAAACGATGTTTCCACAGGATATCATAAGGAAAAAACGTGACGGGGGCGCCCTGACACGAGAGGAGATCGAAATATTCGTCGATGGGGTGGTCAACGGTGGATTTGCCGATTACCAGTCCTCCGCCCTCCTCATGGCAATATTCCTCAATGGCATGACAGCCCGTGAAACCGGCTGGTTGACCAACGCAATGATGAACTCCGGCGAGGTAGTCGACCTGGGTCACATCGATCGGCCCAAAGCCGACAAGCATTCGACCGGCGGAGTGGGGGACAAAGTTTCCTTGATTCTGGCTCCGTTGGCTGCCTCGGCTGGACTCTGTGTCCCAATGATGAGCGGGCGCGGGTTGGGCCATACGGGAGGCACTCTGGATAAACTCGAGGCCATATCGGGATTCAATGTCAACCTCGACATCCCCGAATTCAAGCGACTGCTGGCCGAAATCGGCGTAGCCATGATCGGGCAGACCGAGACACTGGTGCCCGCCGACAGGAAGCTCTATGCCCTGCGTGACGTGACCGCCACGGTTTCCAGTATTCCACTGATTTGCGGAAGCATCATGAGCAAAAAACTGGCAGAAGGGACCGATTCATTGGTTCTGGATGTCAAGTTCGGGGCGGGCGCATTTATGAAAACCCCGGAGCAGGCTCGTGAACTGGCGGAGGCCATGGTGGCCATCGGCAAGGAGATGAACCGCACCACAGTGGCATTTCTCACCGCCATGAATCAACCCCTTGGCCGCAAATGCGGCAACGCTCTCGAAGTGGTGGAGTCCATCGAATGCCTCAGGGGCGATGGGCCAGCCGATCTCATGGAAGTTACCCTGACTCTCACCGCTCAAATGATGGTATGTGGCGGTTTGACTCAAAACCGGGAAGAGGCCAGGGAAATTTTGGAGGAGAAAATCAATTCCGGCATGGCCCTCGAACATTTTCGCAAAATGGTTCATGCACAAGGAGGCGACACTCGGGTGATTGATGACTTGAGTCTTCTGCCTGTGGCCTCGGAAATTGTGGATATTGCTTACGATGGTGAAAGCGGTTTCGTTAACGAAGTCCACGCCTTGAAAATCGGTCACGCCCTGATGCATCTTGGAGCTGGCCGTGAAACGGTCGACTCCACTCTCGATTTGGCTGTCGGCATCAGCGAACTGGTCAAGGTGGGCGAGCCGGTGGCGAAGGGTTCGACTCTTTGCCGTCTCCATGTCAACAAACCGGACAGCCTTGCTCCGGCGGAGAAGCTGGTACGGGAGGCAATTAAGGTGGAAGCGGAAGCGCCGGAGCCAGGACAGCTCATCGTGGACTTTATCTCTTAGAGGGCGTCTAAGAAGTCGAAATGAAGATGGCAGAGATGATTTGTGACATTCAGCAAGGCTCATCAATCGATGTTTGGACTGGAAGCCCTGACTCGGCTGATGCAACGCCGCTGATGCCTCAAAACACTCTGTCCCAATGGGGATGCGTGCGGTCATCGAAGGTCGTGGCGTTGGTTTCGCGCTCGCGGGCTTGCAGCCCGCCACGGGCGAAACCGCCTTGCGCTGCTTCGATTCCGCCGCGCACCATCGCACATTTTCACTTTTTAGACATCCTCTTAACCCCGAAATTTTCAAAAATCCGAAGCGGAGGCACTTTAACATGCAAGCGGCAATAGATTACATTCAATCGAAAATAAACGGGTTTGTTCCTTCAACGGGCCTGGTTCTGGGCTCGGGTCTGGGATTTTTTGCGGATGACCGGATGAAAGAAACCATCGTCATTCCCTACGAAGAGATACCCAATTTCCCCCGTTCCACCGTTGAAGGGCATAAGGGCAACTTTGTTTTCGGCAAAGTGGACGGGCACAACGTCATTTGCATGCAAGGGCGGTTTCACTATTACGAAGGCTACCCCATGAGCGAGGTGATCAAACCGATCCGCATCATGGCCAAGCTGGGGGTAAAAACCCTTATTGTGACCAACGCTGCGGGCGGCATCAACCGGAGCTTTCAGGAGGGTACCCTCATGCTCATCACCGATCATATCAATTTCCTGGGGACCAACCCGCTCATCGGACCCAACGAGGATACTCTGGGTACCCGTTTCCCCGATATGTCCACCGCTTACGACCCTGATTTGCGGGAAAAAGCTGAGGCAGTGGCCGGGGACATCGGAATTGCTCTGGACAAAGGCGTTTACCTGGCCACAACCGGTCCCTCCTACGAAACTCCGGCGGAAATCCGCGCTTTCGAAACACTGGGGGCGGATGCCGTCGGCATGTCCACTGTTCCGGAGTGTATCACAGCCAACCATGCCGGTTTGAAGGTGTGCGGTATTTCCTGCATCACCAACAAGGCAGCCGGTATTTCAGACAAACCGCTCTCCCACGAAGAGGTGGCCGAAACCGCCAACCGGGTGCAGAACCAGTTCGCCGATCTGCTGGAGCGCCTGATTCCCGCTTTCAATGTTTCCTGATCGGGAAAAGCCGTTTATTTGAAATAAAAAAATGTCATGGCCCGGTTGATCTCCCTGGAAGAAAAAATCGGTCCCGGGACAGCCTTTGTTTGCGGCTTGCAGCATGTCTTGGCCATGTTTGTCGGCATCATTACGCCCCCGCTCATTATTGGCGGCGCACTCGGTCTCTCCACCGGGGATGCGGCTTTTTTGGTCAGCATGGCCTTGTTTACTTCCGGTATAACTACCTTTGTTCAGGTGCGACGGTTTGGCGGAATCGGTTCAGGGCTGCTCAGTGTTCAGGGGACCAGCTTCACCTTTGTGCCCCTGGCCCTGGAGGCGGGCAGGGCAGGAGGGGTCTCCCTCATCCTCGGGTTGACGATCCTATGCGCTCCGGTGGAAATTATTTTCAGCCGCTTCATCGGCGTGGCGCGCAAACTCTTCCCCCCGGTGGTGACCGGTTCGGTCATTATGCTCATCGGCATCAGTCTTATCCGGGTGGGAATGTTCGATTTGGCCGGTGGAGTGGGGGCGGAGGATTTCGGTTCATTTGGAAATCTTGCCATGGGATTTTTCGTCATGGTCGTGATAATTCTTTTTACCGTCTTTGGAAGAGGATTCGTGCGCATGGTTTCCATCGCATTTGGTTTGATATCCGGGTATATCCTTGCCGCCCTGTTGGGGTGGATCGATTTCAGTCCGGTAGGCCAGGCAGATATTTTCACATTTCCTGCTCCTTTGCGCTTTGGACTCGATTTCAATCTTGTTTACCTGCTTCCCTGGATTGTCGGTTATGCCGTAACCTCCATCGAAACAATTGGCGACCTCACGGCCACCTCCACCGTTTCCAACGAGCCGGTCAAAGGTCCCATTTACATCAAACGCTTGCAAGGCGGAGTGCTGGCCGACGGCCTGGGCAGCATCTTCGCCGGTCTCTTCAATGCCATGCCCAACACTACCTTTTCGCAAAACAATGGTGTTATCAAACTTACGGGTATGGCCTCACGCCGGGCCGGGTTGGTAGTGGCCCTCCTTTTGACTCTGCTGGGTCTTTTCCCGAAAATCGCCGCTATTATCAGTGTCATGCCCAAGCCTGTTCTTGGCGGTGCTACTCTGGTACTCTTTGCCACCGTAACCGTGGCCGGTTTGCGACTTGTCATCACGGACGGTTTAAATCCGCGAAAAGAACTCATCCTGGCCATCACCCTGGCGTTGGGGCTTGGCGCCACCATGGCCCCGGAAACCTTTGCCCACCTGGAAAGTTTTGCCGGTGAGAATTCCCTCATGAAAGGAATTCTCGGTTCCATAAAAATCGTCCTTCAATCCGGCGTCGCCGTGGCCGGCATCACTGCCACCACCCTCAACCTCCTCCTCCCCAAAGAGAAATTCGAATAATTGGGCGGAATACCTGTAGCCTGATCAACAAAATCTTTTAGGTATGGAACAACGGGAGCAACTACTAGGCCACCCCAAAGGGCTGTTTATTCTCTTTTTCACGGAGATGTGGGAACGCTTCAGTTTTTACGGGATGCGAGCGATCCTTACGCTTTACATGTACACGTCGGTGACCAATGACAACCCGGGTCTGGGTTGGGATGA
>JAJFLV010000143.1 GCA_021772535.1 Opitutales bacterium
TTACCTGGCTTGGGTGAAGCCGCGGTGAATGGAAAATGAAAATATTTTCATCAACGATTCACCTAGTATTCATTTCCCATTGGTAACCTTTCTGGATGAACGATCGTATAACGAAAAAAAAGCCATTAGCCAACCAGGGCATTGGCATCACGGAGGATAGGCGGTATTCAATTCTCCACCGTGCCGTCGCCTTGCTTTATGGAATTGCCTGCCACTCTATCTTCCTTGCAGCCATCGCTTCGATGGCAATTGGATTGTATACCGGAATGGCCATCGGAATCGGCAAATTCTCCGGTTGGCCGGCAGTTATTGCCAATCTTGGATTAATTTTACAATTCCCCCTCGTTCATTCGTTGATGTTGTCCCGCCCCGGCCGAATGTTGCTGGAACGGCTCGCTCCTTTTGGCTTGGGCCGTGATCTGTCGACAACCATTTTCGCCATCATGGCTTCCCTGCAACTGCTCTCGGCTTTTCTATTGTGGTCGCCCTCAGGGATTGTCTGGTTCAACCCGCAGGGAGCGTTGCGGATAGCCTTTCTAAGCGCCTATGCTTTTTCCTGGCTACTGCTGGTAAAATCACTTTTCGACGCCGACATCGCCTTGCAATCCGGTTCTCTCGGCTGGTGGTCGGTTTTTCGGGGACGCCGGCCACAATTTAAGCCTTTCCCCACCGGAGGACTTTTCCAAGCTTGCCGGCAGCCCATATATTTTTCTTTCAGCCTGATTTTATGGACGGCCCCGGAATTCACGCTCGACCGGGTGGTTCTGGCCTCTGCCTGGACCATCTACTGCCTGATTGGTCCGGTTTTCAAGGAACAGCGGTTCTTTACTCGCTACGGTAATGCTTTTCGCGCCTACCAGGCAAAAGTTCCCTACTGGCTTCCACGGTTTAATTTTATTAATCTGCGGTTCGGGAATCGATAAAACTCCGGCCGAATTTTCATCTGAATTTGAAAACAGGACATTAATATGGGTGAAAGATTTACTCTTCGGATTGATGACTGGATTACGCTTCCAGAACGAAAACGGACATTGAACCTGCATCTTTTTAAGGAGATCGCGCCCTGGTATGATATTGTCACAAAAGCGCTTTCGCTTGGGCGTGACAAGGCCTGGAAGCGCACCTTGGTTGACTTTCTGCCACGGGACTCCGCCCCGATGTGCGTCGATTTGGCGTGCGGTACAGGAGATATAACTTTGCTCCTGGCCGGCAGATACCGAAGGGGAAAAATTCACGGCGTCGACCTTACCCCCCAAATGCTTGAGCGGGCCGCCCAACTGGCGTCCGCCGAGAACATTCATTATTCCCGGCAGGATATGTGTATGCTAAATTTCCCGAATGCATGCATAGATATCGTGACCGGTGGATATGCCTTACGTAACGCACCCGATCTTGATCAAGCGCTCGAGGAGGTTAGTCGTGTTTTGAAGCCGGGCGGGATTGCCGGGTTTCTCGATTTTTCCAAACCCAAAGACCGGTTAATCCAGAGGTTGGAATATTCCATGTTGCGAATTTGGGGAGGTTTTTGGGGTTTGCTTCTGCATGGCAACCCCGCTGTTTACATATACATCGCGGAAAGCCTCAAGCGATTTCCGGACCGCCAAAAGCTGCGAGAAAAGTTTCGATCACATAATTTTGAACTGCTACAGTCACAGCGTTTTTATTTTGGAATAATTGAGATTTTGATTGTTAAAAAGAAAATCTGAAATGGACTTGGAACGGAAAACTGACTCCTTGGAGAGACGGGCGCTGGTCAAGCGACACATAATTTTCTAACAATGCTAAACAACCAACCAGCCAGCTAGACAAATTATGAAAATCCTTTTAATTGAAGACGATCGCAAGGTGGGCAGATTTATTGAAAAAGGTTTGTCCGAGGTCTCTTATTCGGTGGTTTGGGTAAGGACTGCCGCGGCTGCTAAAGACGCTTTGTGCGAAACTGCTTTTGATGCACTTATTCTTGACCTGGGCCTGCCGGATGGGGATGGGTTGGAACTTCTCAAGAATTGGCGCCAATCGGGATTCAACGAGCCAGTCATTATCCTGAGCGCCCGCGATGCGGTGCAAGACCGCATAAAGGGCCTCAACCTGGGTGCGGATGATTACCTGCCCAAGCCTTTCTCATTTGAAGAGCTGCTGGCACGGGTGCGTTCCCTCATGCGCCGCAAGTCGGACCAGAAAGTGACCACATTTAAACACGGTGACATCAAGATGGATCTGCTGGCCCGCACGGTTTTGGTGGAGGGCAACCCTATCGAGCTGACCAACCGAGAATTCGCCCTGCTCGAATATTTCATTCAAAATATCGGGCGGGTACTCACCCGTACCCAGATTGCCGAAAAAATATGGGAGGCGCATTTTGACATGGAAACCAATTTGATCGAGGTTTACGTTCGCCGGCTGAGAAAGAAACTGGAGATGAACGAGGATAAAGAATCCGCAATCAAGACAATCCGTGGAGTCGGCTACAAAATGGCATGAGTTCGCTTCGGTTTCGATTAACTTTCTGGTACACCGTTGTCGTATCTTTAACCGTTATTCTCATACTGGCCGCCGGCGGGATTATGCTCAAAAGGGAGGTGATTCACAGCTATGACCTTTTGAATTCGGCCGAACTGCAGGAAGTGGTGCGAAGGCTCCCGGAAAAAACCGTCGATTTATCCAGCCAGGATATCAAAAATGCTCTTTTGGATCATGTGGAAAAAGAAGGCGCCTTGTTCTTTTTTCAAATTCATCGCGATACGGAAGGGGTGATTTTCAGGTCTCCCAACCTGGGGCCAACGACTCTTCCCGACAATTCTCCCGGTCCATTGTTCAGGACCTACACTTTGGCTCATCTGGGGACAATCCGTGAGGCTGAATTTTATCTGGACGATTTGCACATTCAAATCGCCTCTCCCTTGAACCATGCCAATGAGGTGATCCGCGGATACCTGAAAATGAGCCTGATTCTTTCAGTCGCGGTCGTATTATTGAGTTATCTCATTTCAAAATTTCTCACATCCATGGCCCTTCGCCCCATCCGGTCGATTCAGTCCACGGCCAATCGTATTACAGGGCATAACCTGAGCGAGCGGATACCGGTTTCCAGGAGCAACGACGAGATTTCCGAATTGGCGCAATTTCTCAACAGCATGTTTGAGCGATTGGAGAATTCATTCAATCAGATAAAAACCTTTACCTCGGACGCCTCCCATGAGCTTAGAACACCGCTGTCCTTAATCAGGCTGCAAGCGGAAAAGCTTCTCAAGGACAATACATTGTCCGGTGAAAACCGGGAAGCCCTCGCGGAATTGGTCGAAGAGGTGGTCCGGTTGAATAAAATCATCGAGAGCCTGCTGGTGCTGGCTAGGGCCGATAGCAGGGTCATTCAGTTGGAAAAACAGCCGCGCGATATCCAGCAGTTCATCACCGAATTCAGTGAAGACGCCGATGCGCTGGCAGAAGACCGCAATCTTAAATTTGAGTTGGCACAAAACGATCAAGGGAAGGTGGATTTAGATGCATCCTGGCTGCGGCATGTGATTCTTAACATCTTTTCCAACTCACTCAAAGCAAGTCCGCCCAAAGGCAGGATTACCCTTGTCTCTAAAATTGAAAATTCGCAGTGGGTAATTACCATAGAGGATGAAGGCCCCGGCGTTCCCGAAGAGCGCCTGGATCATATATTCGAACGCTTTGTCATGGAGCGTAAAGAGGATGCTGGAGAGGAGAGTGTCGGAAGCGGATTAGGGCTGGCCATCTGCCGAAGCATAGTGGAGCTTCACGGTGGTCACATTTATGCCCGCAACAATGAGTATCGCAAAGGTCTGAGCGTTACCATTATGATACCTGTGGGCAGTGATTAAGAGTAACTCAGCCTGTTTATTGTTCTGGTTGAGAAATTACCTTTGTTATTAACCACCTGTTATTTCCTCAATGGATTTGAATTTCATATCGGTGAAGGAGAAGAATTTTTTGGTGAACTCCGTTGTCCAGAGCCAGCCGTACTCGGCCGAATAGAGGTAAAAACCCAGTGCTTTGGGAGCAAGAACATTTCGTGTATTCATAACAACGATATCTCCCTCGGTGACTTTCAACCACCCCAAGTCAGGATGGAAAATCCAGGGATATCGCTTGATGTTAACGTACCCGGCCGCCAGTGTGTCCACCCAGCCATCTCCCCAATCGGGGTTGTAGGAATTCTCAAACACGCCGTTTCGATAGAGAACCTGCCAATTCCCATTATTAGGAATAAAAAACTCCGTTTCTGTTAGCGCAATTGAGGGATACTCCATTTCCAATGCGGCCTCGACCCTGGCAACCGATTGTATACAGCCAACGCCGACTATCTCCAGATGCTTCGATACGAGGACTTCGCTTCCGCGTTGGTAAACTGTTAGTATATGCAATGCATTGCAAGGAACGCCACTTATTTGGGTAACGAGCACGGTTTCGCCCCTTAAATTTGAGCCGGCCAAAAGGGCGATTATGGTTAAGATTAAACTTTTGCAGATAGATTTCATGATTATCGATGTTGGGTGTTTAAGTAATTGTTTTAGCGACGCATCGAACAAACGAAAGTCTTGATGGGCCTTTATAAATAAAATAATCGATCGGGTACGGATTGTAAAGCTACAGACCGTTTTTAGAGTCGCCGGTTGATATTGTTGAGCTGCGAACTTGCCCTTGGGGGAAGAATGACTTTTTTTCATAACCTTATGACAGGCTTGAATTCGATTCCTTACCAATTGAAATGCGTGGATTGCGGGCATGGCTACGATCCCGGGGAAGTTCCCTACGTGTGCCCGGTCTGCTCGGAGGAGCAGGAGCCGGGTCGGGCTTTGTTAGGGGTCTTGGAGGTGGATTACGATTATGAGCGATTGGCAATTGAGTTCGATCGGGATTATCTGGTTGGTTGCGCTCTTCGGGGAACCCGGCGGTATTTTCCTTTGCTGCCGCTGTCGGATGAAAAATTTCTCTCCCCTTTGCTCATCGGGGATACTCCTTTAATGGCCGGAGAGCGTTTGGGAACGCACCTTGGGATGACAGATCTTTTCATGAAGGACGACTCCCGAAACCCGGCCGGTTCCTATAAAGACCGGGCTTCCGTTCTGGTGGTGGCCAAGGCCCTGGAGATGGGAGCGGAAACCGTTTGTACCGCCTCAACCGGCAACGCCGCCACAGCCCTGGCCTGCGTTTGCGCCTCCCAGGGTGTCGATTGCTCCGTTATCGTGCCGGAATCGGCTCCACCGGCCAAACTGGCCCAGATGCTGGTTTACGGGGCCAAAGTTTTTCCCGTGCGGGGAAATTACGATCAAGCCTTCGACCTTTCCTCGGAAGCCTGTCAAAGGCTTGGCTGGTACAACCGCAACACCGCCTTCAATCCCTATACGATCGACGGCAAACGGGTGGCCGCCTTCGAGATTTGGGAGCAATTGGGTCAGCGGGCGCCCGATTCGGTCTGGATACCGACCGGGGACGGCGTCATCATCGCTGGTGTGGCCAAAGGATTCCGGGACCTTTTAGGACTTGGTCTGATTGACAAGATGCCCCGCATGATAGCGGTGCAGGCGGCGGGCAGCGCTGCTTTGGTCAATGCATTTGAATCTGGTCTGAAAGAACCTGAACCGGTGGAAGGGGCTTCCTCGGTGGCGGATTCCATTGTGGTGGAAGCTCCCCGAAACGGCATTCTCGCGCTTAGGGAGATAAGGGAGTCACAAGGGTGGGGCGTTTCCGTGAGCGATGAGGAAATCCTGTCCGCACTAGCCTTGCTGGGCCGTTTGACGGGCTGTTTCGTGGAGCCCTCAAGCGCTGCGGCGGTGGCGGGTCTATTGAAAGAAAGAGAAGCGGGAAGGGTGGCCGATGATGAATGTGCGGTTCTCCTTCTAACCGGCACGGGGTTGAAGGATATTGCGGCAGCACAGCGCGCGGTTATGATGCCCCAATCCATTGAGCCCAATTTTCAAGCCTTGGAGGAAGTCCTGGCTTAATTTTGAATAGTGAAAAATAGGAAAAAGAGAATACTGGCCCTTTTTAATTTAATTTTGTTTACCTTTGTTGGTTACGCTGCCGCCGAAGGCGTCGCGAATAAATTGATCGCTGGCATAAAGCAAAATCAGGTATGGCCCCTGGCCTCCGAACTAATTTTCGATCTGGACCTTTCCCAGGCTTATGCCATCCAGCGTTCCTTGGTAGAATCGAAATTACCTGGAGACAGGATTTGCGGATTCAAGGCGGCTCTCACTACCAAACCTGCGCAGGAACGATTCGGACTTCAGGATGCGGCCTCAGGTGTGTTGCTTGATTCCATGCGGCGCACCGGGCGGACGGATATTGTTTTGACTCAATTTCATCGTCCGATGATGGAGTTGGAGGTGGCTTTTGTGGTCGATAAAAAGATCGTTCATCCGCTTGAAGATATTGCCGCACTGAAGTCCCATATTCGCTCAGCCCTGCCAGCTATTGAAATACCGGATTTGCGTTTTGCCGAGATGGAAAAAGTCAGCGGCGTAGATATCATTGCAGCCAATACGGTCGCTTCCGCCTTCATATCGGGAAATGAATCCCCCGGCGTCGGACATGATTTCAGCCAACTCAAGGTAACGCTTTATCGTGATAGTGAAATCATCAAGGAGGGGAGCGGTTCGGAATTTACTGGAGATCCGTGGAGGGTTACCCTGAAATTAGTCAACCAAATGTTGGAACAGGGTTGGGAAATCAAACCGGGAAGCATTCTCCTCAGCGGTGCCATGGGTGGGCTGATTCCTGCCCAGGCGGGCTTTTATGAGGCCCGTTTTGAAGGCCTCGGAAGTATTCAATTCACCATTCGCTAAGAGGACGTCTAATGGTTATGATTGTTAGTGATCATTTGGCGGACAACCTCCGAAAATTCCCCGGTTTCCTCATAAATCTCCCGCTGCAGGTCCGCGCCGGTCGGTTGTTCCACCATTTTGTAAATGTGGTTCAATTCCTTGGCACAATCCAGCTCCTTGGCGTAATCGTGTAGAATCGAGGCCATTTGGCCGGCCAACTGCCGGGCAGGAATGGGTTTGTGGGTTAGCGCATCGACCAACTTGGCGGCCAGACCATAGCGGCAGGCCTTCCACTTGTTTTGTTTTACCATAATTGGATGGATGTCGTGCTGGTAAACACCTTTGTCGATGTCATCCGACAAGCGGCAGACGAGGCATTGAATGAGGGCGGCCAGACTGAGGGCGTCCTCCAGGCAGTAAGGCAAATCGCATATTCGCACTTCCACCGTGCCGAAGCCAGGGTGGGGCCGCACATCCCACCATATTTCCCGGATACTGTTGATAAAACCGGTGTTGATGGAATGTCGCACAACCCAGCAATATTCGCTGTAATTCCGCATCAGGGGCGGCAGGCCGGCGGCGGGCAATTGCTCCATGATCTTACACCTTTGGGAATGCAGGCCCGTGTCTCGATTGACCCAGAAAGGGCTGTTCACCGATAAAGCCAGTAAAGTGGGCAGGTAACGCATCATGCGGTCAATCAACATTACGGCCTTATCCCCGGAGTCCACTCCCACATGCACATGCATGCCAAACGTGACGATGCGCCGCGCAGTATCCTGCATTTTTTCTATGAGCAGATTGTAGCGGTCGCTCGGGGTAATTTTCTGGTTTTTCCAAAAAGAGAAAGGATGCGTCCCTCCCCAGAACAACAGGGTGTCCAGTTTGGCTGCTGCCTCTTCCACGGCCAGAATCTTTTCCTTCAAATCCTGCTCTACTTCCGCTATCGTGTTGCAAACCTTTGAATTGATTTCCAGGTAACACTGCATCAATTCCGGTTTGATTGCTTCGCCAAAGTCCGGAGGTAATAAATCGAGGATTTCCGTGATAACGCTTTTCAGAGCGAAGGTTTCGGCGTCCACCAGTTGCAATTCGATCTCAACCCCTACCGTGGGCTTGGGATTGTGGGTAAACTTGAGGGCAGAGTTTCCTTCCATGGTCGAGGATCCGGCTTTGCTTTCTTAGGAGATAGCCAGATTTAAGGTAGCGTGGGTGAGGACTTTGGTCCCGATGGCAAGGGCGGATTCATCGATGTCGAACTGGGGAGAATGGAGGTAGCGCGGCGGTTGACCGTGCAATCCGACGCCCAGCCTGAGCATGCAGCCGGGCGCATCGGCCAGGTAATTGCTGAAATCTTCTCCTCCCATGCTGGGGTGAGATATCCAGCGGACATTTTCCTTGCCCACTATCGAGATGGCCGCTTTGCGGCACCGTCTCATTACTTCCCGATTATTGGTGACGCTCTCGATCATATAGGGAATGTGCATCTTGAATTTGGTCCCGGTGGCCTTGGTGATGCCATCTGCGATGTCCATCATTTTGTCCTTGATGAAGCGCGAGGTAATGTGATCAACCGTCCGGATAGTGCCGCGCAATTGCACATTTTCAGGAATGACGTTGGGATTTATGCCAGCCTGAAATACACCAAAAGATACTACCGCCGGTTCCTGTGCGTCCAGCATGCGGGGTATGGTGCTATAGACGGTATTGACAAACTGCGCGGCGGCTCCGATCGGGTCGATAGTCTGATGCGGCCTGGCTCCATGACCTCCCTGGCCCGATACATGAATATCGAATTCTTCGCATATGGCAGTCAGCGCACCCTCCCGAACCCCAATGGAGCCAACCTTAAGGGAAGGATCGACATGTAAGGCGATAATAGCATCCACACCTTCCATGACACCGAAATCGATCATTTCATTGGCCCCAGTGGCGGATTCCTCCGCAGGCTGGAAAATAGCCCGCCATGTGATTGGTTGCTTGAAAAAGTCCTTGCATTTATGCAGGGCCAGGATGGCCCCCAGGAGCATGGCCGTATGGGCGTCGTGACCGCAGGCGTGCATCAGGTTGGCTTCGGTCGAGCGATAAATCACGGTTTTTTCATCCTGCAGACGCAAGGCATCGATGTCTGCCCGCAAGGCGATCCTCAGATCCCCTCCCTGTTCCTTAGAATCGACCGTCAATCCCCTTTTGGAGGAGACAATTTTTGGGCTCATTCCCCTTTCGCGCAACCATTGGGCCAAATAGGCAGTAGTTTTGAACTCATGCTCGCTGGCCTCCGGATTGGCGTGCAGGTAGCGCCTGACCTCGCGTATATCGCCATCCAGGGACTCAATAATCTGGTCCAGCTTCCCGTTTATGCTCTGGCTGATCGAGGCTTCCATGGTTGGCGCTTTAAGTTGCTCATGATTGCCCCTCAACTCCTAACAGGCAAGCAATCATTTTATTGCGGTCAAAGGAGGAGACACGGTTACGTCCGCTTCTCAGAGGGGGCGATGCAGACGATGTTTACAAGCGGAAATCATCTTTTCATTGGCGGCTCGGGCATCCGGGGCAAAATTTGCGCTTACCAACAAAGGCAGGGGAAGTTTTTGATCCGACAGGCACTGGACGATTTCCATTAAAAGAAGGTTCAGGAGGAGCGCACCGGTGAGAGTAGAGGTGGGGCCCGTACGCTTCGATTGGCCAGGGATTTCAATGGCCGCATCGCCCGGTTCTCCGCCGTTGTCGAGAACGTAGTCAGCCACTTCAAAAAGCCTTTTTCCGTTGGGATGGCCGGAAGAAGCCTGCCGGGACATGGTCAAACTGGTCAGCGCGACAACCCTCAACCCCAACGATTGGCACTTGAGGGAAACTTCGATGGGGCAGGGGTTTTTACCCGAATTGGAAATCACGATAACAGTCTCACCGGCCCTCAGTTCGTAAATAGAGTGGTGTTTTTCCACCAGCCGCGTTCCGTAACCGGGCAATGTTTCCACCCAGCCGCCGGTCGGATCGACAATTGCGCTGACAGGCGCCAGCCCGCCGGCCCGGTGCACCAATTCTTTAGCCAGGATAGCGGAATGACCGCTCCCGAAGGTGTGCAGGATGCCCCCTTCAGCAATTGATTGGCCGATAACTTTGCCCGCTTTTTGCAGGACTTCGCGGTTCTGGCTGAAAATGCTCTCATTGGCATTTTGGATCCAGTTGAAATATTGTTGAGTGAGTTTCATGGCTGATGGTGGAGTGTTAATTTTATAGGATACGATGGAGGACACTGGCGGAAATTTCCGTGTAGGATCGATAGGCCCCGGCAGCGTTGGCCAGGTGTTCCTTGAATAAAGCCTTTTGGTTTTCATCGGAAAACTCGAAACCCAGCAGCGATCTTCCCACCCGTTCGCCGGTGTGCCGATAGTTGAAGTAACATAGATTGGCGAAGGGGCTGACCTCTTTGAGAAAATCATGCAGAGCGCCGGGGCGATCATGAAACTCCAGCTTAATGAAGAAAGGCAGGTGCATGAGGCCGCTGTCGTAATGAATAATGCCGAAATCGACATCCTCCTGCGCCGTAACGTCTTCATGAGGAATCCCAAACTCGTTCAGGCGGGTGTTGAGCAGTTTCATCTCCGCAGGCGAAACCTCGAATCCCAGCACCGGCCAGGCACGATCGGGGTGGCATTTGCCGTATTGAAATTCGACTATGTTGAGACCGTCAAATACGTTATCGAGCAGTCCGAACAAAGTACCTTGTTTTTCCTCGATCTCCAACCGCAGGTAATGCCGGCGGGCCGCTCCGATATCTGCCCGGCGCGCGATCCAGGCCAATTGTTCAAAATCCATGTTGGACCCGCACACTATGGAGATAACCTTTTTATTTTCCAGACTTTCCAGGTTTTTGATAATTCCAGCCAGACCCATGGCGCCAGCCGGCTCGGGCACACAGCGCTGTTTTTCCCATAGCAACTGAATTGCCGCGCACACCTCATCGTTGGTTACGGTTGTGTATTCATCGATCAATTCGCGGCAAAGGGCATAGGTCAGATCCCCGGCCGTCTTGACGGCTGTTCCGTCGCAAAACACATCTATATTATCGAGAGGCACCGGTTGCCCGGCTGTGATGGCGGCGCTCATACTAGCCTGATCCACTCCTTCGACTCCCACCAGGCGGATATCGGGATAAAAGGATTTCAGCCAACATCCGACAGCCGAGGCCAAACCACCACCGCCAATCTGGATAAAAGCCGCATCGAAGGGGCCTTGGCCCGACATGACAATTTCATCTGCTAACGTGCCCTGGCCGGCCATCACCTGCAAATCGTCAAAAGGGGGAATAAAAGCGCGGTTGAAGTTTTCCGCCTCTTCTCTGGCCGCCTGGCTGGCAACATCGTAGGTGTCGCCGCAAAGAATAACCTCCACGTATTCTCCGCCGTGGATGCGCACCGCTGCGATCTTTGTCCGGGGAGTTGTTTGGGGCATGAAAATTTTGGCCCGGACTCCCATTTGACGCGCTGCCAAAGCTATTCCCTGGGCATGATTGCCTGCCGAGGCGGTCACCACTCCCCTATCCAGCTCTTCAGGTCTGAGGAGAGCCATTTTGTTGTAAGCCCCGCGCCATTTGAAGGAATGAATCGGTGACATATCTTCCCGTTTCAAAAAAACCTGCACAGCATGGGGGAGCTTGACGACCTCCAAAGGCGTTGGCTGCGACAGTTGGTAAACCCGCTGCCGGGCCATGAGGACTTCCCTCCTTAATTGTTCTACCAGTTCCCTAGATTGCGTCATAAAAATCCCGAACGTGTTTCAATTCGCATCCGTAATTACACTGGTGGCAAACAATTTTCTGCAAAATATTTTCCAGGGATTAAAATAATCAGCCATTAGAGCCCTTTTCATCTCCATACGTCCTTGACACTGTTGAGGATAGTGTTTCCTTAACAGATTTTAGCGCCCGGAAATTCGGCTAACCGTTGGATGTTGGCAAATCTGAGTCAAACAGTTGAATTGTTTAAACTTTTCCAAGACGACCCGCTGATCCTGTTAATACCTTACGGTTTTCCGAGTTTTGCGCCTGTCAAAAATCACCACTAACATTGTTCTGAGAACACTTCATTAATCATGGAACCTATTTTTTGGATTGCACCGTTATCCGCAGTATTAACGCTCTGTTTTGCGGCCTTCTTTTTCCGCCAGATGAAAAAAGAAGACGCCGGAAACGACCGCATGAAGGAGATAGCCGCACATGTCACAGATGGCGCCCATGCCTATCTCCGGCAGCAATACAAGGTGGTGATCCTTGTATTCATACTGTTGCTGCTGGTATTTTTCTTTCTCGCCTTCGGTTTGGGAACCCATAGCCGGTGGGCGCCATTCGCCTTTATCACGGGTGGGTTTTTCTCCGGATTGGCCGGGTTTTTCGGCATGAAAACCGCCACTCACTCTGCCAGCAGAACGGCCCAGGCCGCCAGTGTATCGCTAGACCGCGGTTTGCGGGTGGCCTTTCGCAGCGGCGCTGTCATGGGTCTTTCCGTTGTGGGGTTGGGGCTCCTGGCCATTTGCCTCTGGTTTTACTGGCTTTCACTGCGATACCCAATTGACGGAGATAATGCTTCCGACAATATTTTGCGCATCACGACGATTATGCTCTCCTTCGGAATGGGCGCTTCCCTGCAAGCACTCTTTGCCAGGGTGGGCGGCGGTATTTACACCAAGGCGGCGGACGTCGGGGCCGACCTCGTTGGCAAGGTCGAAGCCGGTATTCCCGAGGACGACCCGCGCAATCCGGCTGCTATCGCAGATAATGTGGGAGACTTCGTGGGAGACGTCGCCGGCATGGGGGCCGACCTGTATGAATCTTACTGCGGCTCCATCCTGGCCACCGCGGCATTGGGAGCAGCGGCCTTTTACGGGAACCCGGAAATGCAGGTCATTGCCGTTATCGCGCCGATGATAATTGCGGGAATAGGCGCCATCCTGTCGGTTTTGGGCGTTTTCCTGGTGCGGGTTAAAAGAGGGGCCGACCAGAAAGCTCTCCTTCACGCCCTAGACCGGGGAATCAACACCTCCGCCATTCTTGTCGTAGTGGCATCCTTTTTCATCCTCAGAGGATTGGGCCTGGAAAACGCCCTCGGCATCTGGGGCGCGGTGGTGATCGGGTTGATAACCGGAATCGTGATCGGCAAAGCGACCGAGTATTACACCTCTCATGCCCATAAACCGACCCAGGTAATTGCCGCCAGCGCCGCAACCGGTCCCGCCACGGTGATAATTTCCGGAATTTCCATCGGCATGTTATCCACGGCCGTGCCGGTAATTTCGGTCTGCACCGGCATCATTCTGGCATTCAGTTTCGCCTCTGGTTTTGATTTCACCAATCTCTCCATGGGCCTTTACGGAATCGGCTTTGCCGCAGTGGGAATGCTCTCAACCCTTGGTATCACACTGGCAACCGATGCCTATGGTCCCATCGCCGACAATGCGGGGGGTAACGCCGAAATGAGTAAATTGCCCCCTGAAGTGAGGGAGAGAACGGACGCGCTCGATGCCTTGGGCAATACCACAGCCGCCATTGGCAAAGGGTTTGCAATCGGCTCAGCCGCTTTAACGGCCCTTGCCCTACTGGCTTCTTATATCGAACAGCTCAAAGCCGGTGTAAAGGGAAGCGCGGCAAAAGTGGCTCTTTTTCAGGAAAAAATGGGTATGGATATTTCCGAAGCTTCCTTTGCCGACTATATCGAATACTTCGGCATCAACCTGATGAATCCAATTGTGCTGGTGGGTGTGTTTACCGGATCTCTGATGGCTTTTCTATTTTGCGGATTCACCATGCAGGCTGTTGGCCGCGCGGCCGCCGCGATGGTGGAAGAGGTGCGCCGGCAATTCCGCGAAAACTCCGGCATTTTAGAAGGCACCGTGGTTCCAGACTATGCCCGCTGTGTGGCCATATCCACAATAGGGGCGCAAAAAGAAATGCTCATGCCCTCTTTACTGGCAGTGCTTACACCGGTCATTATGGGCCTTGTATTTGGTCCGGCCGGAGTGGTCGGCTTGCTCACTGGTGGACTTTGCTCGGGATTCGTCCTGGCGGTATTTATGGCCAACTCGGGCGGCGCCTGGGATAACGCCAAAAAATTTGTGGAAGAGGGAAATATGGGCGGCAAGGGTTCCGAAGCACATAAGGCCACGGTAATTGGGGACACGGTGGGCGATCCCTTCAAGGATACCTCCGGACCCAGTCTGAACATTCTGATCAAGCTCATGAGCATGGTTTCCATCGTTATGGCTGGAGTTACCGCTGCCTACAGCTTGCTATAAGTTCAGGCAATCATCCCGCCGATTCAATCGGACGCCTTCTTTAGGCTCTTTTCAATTATGAAAAGAACGGGGGCCGGTTTGAACTGGTGATCTCGCGAATTTGTTTCACATTTCCATCCTAACTTATTGGAGTCTGCCGAAGCACACCATTTCTTGATTGCTTCATACTCCTCCCCGCCTCCCGCATGTCCGATGTACGAAACGACGCTCAGAATTCCTCCCGGAGCCACCAAGGACAGAACAGAATTTAAGGCTTTGATGGTTTCGGCAGGCTTGGTGATGATACTTTTGTCGCCCCCTGGCAAATAGCCGAGGTTGAACATGACCGCTCGAATCCTGCCTTTCAATTCCCTGGGCAAATGATTGTCCATTGCAGCATGATTGGCCTGGATAAGCTCCACTCTTTTGTCCACCCCGTGTTCTTGCAGGAGCAAACGAGCCTTGGCCAACGCCGCTTCCTGAATATCGAATCCCCATACCTTTCCTCCGGGTCCGACGCATTGGGCTAGAAACAGGGTATCGCGACCATTGCCAACGGTTGCGTCGATGGCCCACTGACCTGCGCCGAGAACTCTGGAGACCTTTTCCTGGGCAAGTTTTACCGGATTAAACTCTTGGCCCATAAACCGGATTCCGGTTTAATTACTCCGGTTGGAATTCCCAGCGCTTTTCTTCTTCGTTCCAGCGTTGCAGTGAATCGGGTTCGACGTATTCGTATTGGCCGGTGGAAAGATTGAAGGCTCTCACGGTATCCTTATTCATCTCGCGCTTTTCTTCCTGGCGAACCTGTTCGTTGCTCTCCTTGATTTTTGCGATATATCCTTCGATTCCCGTTGTCTCTCCGGAAACAACCGAACCGAAGGGCGATTCCTGGACTCCGGTGGCAACCGGACGAAGAGGGGAATTATCCGGATTTTGGCAACCGGACCACACAAGGCTGGATATCGCCAAACAAGAAATGATCGTGAGTGTTCGCTTCATCTTTAGAAAAAAATGACAGAATCCACAGGTTTCCGCAACCTCAATTGGCGCAATTTACGGGTAATAAGCATTTTTATTAGGAAACACCCTTCAAGGCTTCCTCATCAAGATCAAATATGCCTACTTTGGTCGCTGGTCCTGCCATGGTGATGTCAAAGGAATCGCTGATGCGAATATCCAGTTTGCCTCCCGGCATGTGAACGGTTAAGGAAGAATCAACGGCATTCATTTTGCGGGCTACGGCTGCCGCGGCGCAACTGCTGCTGCCCGAAGCCAGGGTATAACCGGCTCCACGCTCCCATATTTCCAATTGGATATTAGCCCGGTCCATTATTTTGAGCAACTGGACGTTAGTCCGGTGAGGGAAAAGCGAATGCACTTCCAGAATCGGACCCACCTCATGAGCCAGCAGGCTGGATATTTCTTCCAGCGGAAGAACGCAATGCGGATTACCGATGGTGGCGGCATAAAACTTGTAATCACGGCCGTTAATTTCGATGGATTCTCCGAGGACCTCACGTTTTGGTCCGACAACCGGAATTTTTTCGCTGTCAAAAGATACTTTTCCCATTTCCACCACTATTTCTCTTGCTCCCGGACCGACCTCGCATCTCACAATGCCCCCCGGCGTCGAGATGGTGAATGGCTTTTCCGAGATCAGCTTGGTGTCCCACAGATAGCGGGAAAAAATGCGAAGGCCGTTACCACTTTTTTCCGCTTCACTGCCATCGGGGTTAAAGATGCGCAACCCGAAGTCAGCCTCATTGGTGGGCAAGGGACCCCATAAAATTCCATCAGAACCGAGACCCAGATTGCGATGGCAAACGCGCCGGATTTCAGCCTCCGACAATTCTCGATTCGCATCCTCTGGATTTAATACCAGATAATCGTTGCCCAAAGCGTGGTATTTAAAAAATTTCATCGAATTATTGATTGGTTCCAATTTCCTATGGCGAGATGGGAAAAGGCAATCCCTATCGTTTCAATTTCCTGCTCTGGAATGGACGAGAGCCAGCCGGTAGAATCTCTAGCGGCGGACGGGAAAAGGTGGGTTTTGGCGAATGTGACCAATTTTGAGAATTGTCCTATGCAACTTGAACCTTTCTCAAAATATTACTCTATAACATTTGAAATTTTTCCTTCCGTAAGGTAAGTTAGAAAATCCGTTGACACTATGCCGACGATTATCAGTGAGGTAACCGATCTCGAGGAAAAAACATTCCGTCTGGGCACGGAAATATTCAACGAGATTCGCAATACCCGGATTTCGCTGTTCGACCCCGAACTCTATACCGGCAAGCTCATCAATTGGGCAATGGAGGACGAGAGTTTCCGGGTCAGTTTGCTGCGCTTTGTAGCAGTGCTTCCGTCTCTCCGGGACGGTCCCGACATTATGCGGCATGTTCAGGAGTATTTTAAACCGGTGGCCCATCGTATTCCCGGATTAGTCAAATGGGGCTTGAATCTCAAGCCCGACTCTCTGGCGGCCAGAACCACTGCCACAATCATCAAACGCCAGGTTCGGTCCATGGCGGAGCGCTTCATCCTTGGCGAAACACCGCGAAAGGCCCTCAAGTCTTTACGCAAAATCCGTCGTCAAAACATGGCTTTCACGGTTGACTTGCTGGGAGAGGCGGCAGTCAGCGAATTGGAGTCGAATCGCTATCTGGAGCGTTATTTGGAACTCATTCGGACTCTCCAACAGGAGGTTCCTCTCTGGAAAGAAAGCAGGCCGCTGATATCGGCCCATCCGGGAGAAATTACCCCCATTAATGTGTCGGTAAAGCTTTCCGCCCTCTATTCTCAGTCGAAGCCGGTCAATTATGATAAAACGGTGGGCATCCTCTCCGAACGTCTGGGACGAATCCTGAGAGAAGCCCGCAAGGCCAATTGTTTTGTTAATGTGGATATGGAGTCCACTTCCTTCACTTCCATCACACTGGAAGCTTTCAAGCGGTTGCTTTCATCGGAGGAATTTCACGATTTCGACCAGGCGGGGATAGTTCTGCAGGTCTATTTGCGTCGCACCGAAGAAGATACCCGGAATTTACTCGAGTGGGTGGAAAAGCGCGGTGTCCCGATTACGGTAAGATTGGTCAAGGGCGCGTATTGGGACACCGAGACGATCCATGCCAAACTCGATAATTGGCCCATACCGGTTTGGCAGGACAAGGCCGCTTCTGACGTGGAGTTTGAAAAAATTACCCGGTTGTTGCTGGACCGCCATGAACTCACACGTCCTGCATTCGGTTCCCACAATATCCGCTCGCTATGCCACGCCATCACTTATGCCCGGAGCTGGGGATTGGATGAGACCGCTTTTGAAATCCAGACTCTTTACGGGATGGCCGATCCCATTAAAAAAGCGTTTATCGACCGAGGATACCTGGTGCGGGAGTATGCTCCCATCGGCGAGTTAATTCCGGGTATGGGCTATCTCGTTCGGCGTTTGTTGGAAAACACCTCCAACCAGGGATTTATTCGCATAGGATTCCACGAGCACGAGGAAGCCAGCCGGCTCATGGCCAAACCCGAACCTGAATCCGCCGATACCGGCCGTGATCATCTGGATTTCGATCCCCGTCAGGAATTTCGCAATACGCCGCTGCGGGATTTCAGCATTGATTCGAACCGGAGAGAATTGCAAACCGCTCTTGATCGAACTTTAGAAGAGCTCAAGAACAAACCTAAAAAGGTTTGCCCGATAATTACTGGCGAACGCCTCGATTGCCCGGATACCTGGGAAACCGTTTCTCCTGAAAACACGGAAATGGTTCTTGGTCGGGTGGGCATGGCTTCGAAGGAAGAGGCCAACAATGCCCTTCAGACCCTGGCCGATTTTTTCCCTCAGTGGCGTAAAGTCCCGGTCATGGAACGAACGGAGATCCTTTACAAGACCGCCATTATACTTGAGGAACGCCGTTCCGAACTAACCGCTTTGATGATCCTGGAATCGGGCAAACCCTGGACCGAGGCAGATGCCGATGTGGCCGAGGGAATCGATTTTCTGAATTATTACGCATTGCAGGCAATCGATTTGTTCAAATCGAGGGAGCTCAATCCATTGGCCGGGGAGGACGATTTTTACTTTTATGAGCCAAGAGGCGTATGCGTCGTTATTGGTCCCTGGAATTTTTCCCTGGCCATACCCTGTGGAATGTTCGCGGCAGCCCTGGTCACGGGCAACTGCGCTTTAGTGAAACCGGCGGAGCAATCCTCCCTTATCGCCGCGGAGTTGTTCCGGGCTTTTCAGGATGCCGGACTGCCTCCCATGGCAGCCGCCTTTTTACCGGGTTACGGTGAGGAAGTTGGCCCCACCCTGGTAAACAGTCCACTGACGGACACCATCGTTTTTACGGGATCCAAAGCAGTCGGCTTCGAAATCATTTCCTCGGCCGCTCATGTCCATCCTGGCCAAAAGCATGTCAAACGGGTTATCGCCGAAATGGGCGGTAAAAACGCCATTATCGTAGATAGCGACGCCGATCTGGACGAGGCGGTTACAGGGGTAGTTTCATCAGCTTTCAATTATTCCGGGCAAAAATGCAGCGCCTGTTCACGAGTCATTGTCCTGGATGCGGTTTATGATAAGTTTTTAACCCGATTAACTGAAGCCACCCGGAGCCTAACCATCGGTCCTGCCTCCGATCCCGCAACCGTTGTTGGTCCGGTGATCGACCGGGAAGCATTCGAACGTCTGCAAACGGCTATAGCGGGAGCCCGTCAGGATTGCCGTCTGGTGGTGGAGGGAGAAATTCCGGATCAGACCGCAACCGGTTATTTTGTGCCACCTACGGTATTCGCCGATGTGCCCAACGGTCATGATTTATTGAAGCTCGAGCTCTTCGGGCCTGTTTTGGCCGTAATAAAAGTACCCAATTTCGACTCAGCCATGAAGGAAGCTTTGAATACGGAATACGCCTTGACCGGAGCAGTATTCAGCCGTAGCCCAAATCATTTGAAACGGGCTGCTCAAGAGTTTCGGGTAGGGAACCTCTACCTCAATCGAGGAAGCACCGGGGCGTTGGTTGGCCGCCAACCCTTTGGCGGGGCGCATCATTCGGGAGTAGGCTCGAAGGCCGGGGGTTCCGACTATCTTCTTCAATTCGTTATTCCGCGCACCATCTGCGAGAATACCCTCAGGCAGGGATTCGCCCCCATGGATTTGTGATGCAAATTTCACGAATCTAATGTAGCAGTTGGTTTATGGTTGAAAATGGCATTGGGGAACCGCTTCCCCAGATCGGAACGATTTGCGGCCTATGGATAAGCCCTCAAGGGGAAGCCTGGCTTTCAGTTCTCGAAGGGCCGGACAACCGCCGTGAATTGAAACTTCCTTTCATTCCCTTTTCCTGGTCCAACAATCTTCCACCTTTTGGGAAATACAAAGAAGAAACGCTATCCGGAGAAGCACCTTATCGCCATTTACTTCATTTCGAAGACCTGGAAAGTTATCGTGAATTGTTAAAAAACCGTCCCGAAAATCTACAGTTGGAGAGCGTACGGTCAATGGAAAGCCAATTCCTGTTGCGGCATCAGCGGCGGCTTTACGAAAACTTGCCTTTTGGCCAATTGAGGCGCTGTCAATGCGATATCGAAACCGCTTGCAGTGTGCCGGGCGGTTTCAGCAATCCTGGCCGCAAGGAGGATCGTGTGCTGGCCATTGGTCTCTCTTTGGCGGGTGCAGAGAAAAGCGAGCCGATTTTCCTGGTTCTGGAGGAAATGAGCGATGGTTCCGAACGCGATTTACTGAAACGCTTCAACCAAACTCTGGCGGAGGTGGACCCGGATGTAATCGAAGGGCACAATTTCTTCAATTTCGATCTGCAATACCTGCGTCGGCGGTGCTTGCGTTACCGTCTTCCCTGCGCCTGGGGCCGGTTCGGGCAGGAGGCCATTTTTCGTAAAAGCCGCTTGCGGGCGGCGGAGCGCTGGATTGATTTTTTGAGATGCGATATGCCGGGCCGGGCCGTTCTCGATACTTATCTGCTCATCCAGCTTTTCGATGTCACCACGCGCGACATGATTTCCTATTCGCTCAAGGACGTGGCCGTTTACCTGGGTGTGACGCCGCCAAAATCGGAGGAGCGGACTTACCTCTCCGGGGATGAGATTCAGCAGTCCTTTTTTCAGGACCGGGAGCGGTTTTTATCCTATCTGGGCGACGATCTGAGGGAAACCCGGGGAGTAGCCGACATTTTGCTGCCAACCTATTATGCCCAGACGGAAAATTTTCCCATGATCTTGCAGGAAATCGCCCTGCGCGGTTCTGCCATCAAAGTGGACCTGCTTTTGCAGGAAAAATACTTCCAGGCTCGGCAAAGTTTGCCTGAATATCCCGTAGTACAGCCATTTGAAGGGGCTTTTTCAAGGAGTTTTGTGACCGGCGTATATCGCAATGTTCTCCACTTCGATGTAGCTTCGCTATATCCCAGCCTTCTCATGGTGATCGGGCGCAATCCAGCTTCCGATTCACTGGAAATATTTATACCATTACTGCAAAAACTGCGGCTGGCCCGGCTCGAATTCAAGAATCTCGCCCGCAATGCCGAAACGGAGGATCTGCGCCTCGAATACCAGGCCCGGCAGACCGCCTATAAAATTCTTATCAATTCTTTTTACGGGTACCTCGGGTTTTTCGGGGCGCGTTTTGCCGACAGCGACCTGGCGGCGGAAGTGACCCGCCGGGGGCGTGAATTGTTGCGGGAGCTAATTGCCGAGTTCGAACGGCTGGAATGCGTTGTTCTGGAAGCCGATACCGACGGTATTTATCTGGCTGCGGAGGAGTATTGGGAAGAACCGGAACAACTCCTTGCAAAAATCAGCGGTATTCTGCCAGAGGGAATCGAACTGGAATACGATGGCCGTTATGTCTCCATGTTTTGCTATAAAGCGAAAAATTACGCTCTTTTTGATGGAAATAAAATAACCATTCGCGGTTCTGCCTTACGTTCCCGTGGGATCGAACCCTTTTTAAAAGATCTTACCAATCGGCTCATCAGCTACCTGCTTGGCGTCGAGGAAGAGTCTCCATTGATATTGGCGGAGAAATTCAGGTGTGAAATCGAATCGCATTCGATGAATATTGATCGTTTGGCGAAATCGGAATACCTCAGCCAAAACCCTGATAAATATCGGGAGAAGGTGGAGCAGGGAGGAAAACCGCGCCGCGCCTCTCTCGAAGTGGCCCTGAAAATGAGTCCATCGCCCAAAATGGGGCAACGGGTTTCCTACTACATTCCGGTCTCAGAAAAGGCCCGTCTGCCCGATTGGCAAAGGGCTTTGCCGCTGGATTCTTACGATCCACAGAATTTGCCTTTCGATCCCGTTTACTATACCAAGAAACTGAATGCCTGGATCAAGCGTTACGGCGAATTTTTAGAGGACGACAAGGAAGACCCACAAGGTGAGCTGTTTTAAGCCAACCCTGAAATTATTCTTTTTCCAAAGATGTCAGGTTAAGCGTTCGCTTTGGCAGGAGACCGGTTGGCCACCCAGTCGATGATCTTTTGCTCGTCGTATTCGTTTTCCGCCACAATGCGGAGAAATTCCGAGGCGTGAATGTCGTTTTCTTTGAGGAAAGCCCGGTCACCGCCACAGGAATACATAATGTCCGGGTGCAGCTCGCCCCGAAGTTTGGCCTTTGCTTTTTCAATGATTCTGGGCAGCCAACGGATGCCCTTGGCCTCCGAATCTCGGGCGGGCAGGGTTTCCGGGTCTAAAATATTCTCGCTGGGAACGCCCTGTTGTTTATCCAGAAAATAGGATCGCCGGATGTCGTGGATGAGAGCAAATGTGGCGAAATCCGGCTCTTCGCCACTGTTGTAATCTTCCGCAAAATCGTAGATCTCCTGCGCAGTCACCCCGATGGAAGCGATGAAGTCCGCTTCCGTTTCATTGAAATAACTATTGGGTTGACGGTTTCCGGCGGCGTAGAGCTTGAGGGACTTTTCCCAGATTTCCTTTAATTTTTTTTGATAATCGTAGTTCTTCATATTCCAAAAACTTAATTGTTAATACATCTATGACGGAATTCGGCTGAATACCTTGCAAACATTTCAAGCCAACCGGAAATCAATCTGCCGTTTGTAGCGATCGATTCTTTCCACTACCACTTTTATGATTTGTCCGATGAAAAAGGTCTTGTTTTTCCTGCGCCCGATGATCGCGGTGCGACTGTCGTTGAGCCGGTAGAGATCGTCCTTCAATGTTGAAATGTGGACAAGGCCGAAAGTGGCCGATTGCATCAACTCGATAAACATTCCGTGGTTCTTGACGTCGGTTATGACGGCCTCAAAAACGGATTTCTCTTCGCGACCGACTTCCCGCTCAAAGAATTCCATCAGTTTCAGTTTCTGGGATTCACGCTCAGCTTCCACACTGTTGGCTTCAGTCAGACTGAGATGCTGGCAAAGCCTGGTCACTTCTCCCTGGCCATATTTTTTTTGCGGATCCCCGTCCAGTTTGGAATTTCCGGTTTTGGCCAGGTAATGTTCGAGAACCCGGTGAACAACGAGATCCGGATAACGCCGAATGGGGGAGGTGAAGTGTAAGTAATTTTCCTTATGCAGTCCGTAATGCCCATCGCATCGTTCTTTATAAATTGCCTTTTTCAGACTCCTTAAAAACTGGAGTTTCAACGTGTAATTTTGCGGGTGATCCTTGATTTTACGGAGAAATTTGGATACTTCCTGGCGATTGGTCAGGTCGCCGACATTTATTTGATAACCGGCAAGGTAGTCGCGAAGTTCTTCCAGCCTGTCCGCATCCGGCTTGTCGTGCACCCGATAAACGGTAGGCAGGTTTGCCCGGCGCAAAGTCTTGGCCACGGCTTCATTAGCCGCCAGCATGAACTCCTCGATTAACTGGTGGCTCTCGTCGTTTTCGATTTGCACGATTCGGTCAGCATAACCTTCGGCATTGGTATAGATTTTGATTTCCGGCATATCCAGATCCAGACTGCCTCTGTCCATGCGGCTTGTCCGGAGTTTGGAGGCGAGGCGCCAGAGTTGGTTGATGCTGTCTCGCAATTGTTCCAAATCCTCATTGGAGAGTTTTGACAGCGGTTGGCCAGGAGAACCGGTCATGTGGGCCGGCGGCACCGGAAGGGTGCGAATTTTTTTATTATCCAGCCCCTGCATAAATGCATAGGCTTGTGTGTAGGTTAAGCGCTTTTTGCTATTAATAACCGAATTGGCATAATGCACATTGCCTAGCCGTCCCTTGGCATTAAAGGTCAGCAAGGCGGTTTTGACCAACCGGTCGTTACCTTCCGACAAGCTGCAAAGTCCATTGGAAAGCGCCTCCGGGATCATCGGGATGACGGTTCCCACCAGGTAGGTGGAGTTGCCTCGTTTCTGGGCTTCCTTGTCGATGGCGCAGCCCGGTTTCACATAGGCGCCGACATCGGCGATATGCACTCCCACTTCTATTTCGCCATTCTCCTTTTTCTCAATGGAAAGGGCGTCGTCGAAATCCTTGGCATCGTCCGGATCGATGGTGAAAGTGAATTTATCCCTTAGATCGAGCCTTCCTTTAATGTCGGAATCTCTTACCTTATCCGGCAATGACCCAGCCTCTTGCTGCACATCCGGGGGAAACGCCGGTTCCAGGCTGTAGCGGTGCAGCAAGGCTTCGTATTCCGGGCCCGGTGTATGGGTTTTTCCCAGAACTGCAATAATCTCCCCCTCAGGGTTGAGGTGCCGCTGTTTCCATTCCAGCAGGCGGACGATTACCTTGTCATTAATCCGGGGATCCGGGCTGAGACCGGATTTTCCGGGAGCAGGAACCAGGATGTCCTGAATTATGCGGGGATCGTCCGGGATAACATAGTAATAGGCGCGGCTTTTCTTTAGGGTGCCGGTGAGGGTTTCCCTGGCCCGCTCCAAAATCCTGATGACCCTTCCGCGCAAATCTTCCGGGGGATAGGCGACCACCGTTTTGCCAGGCCGACGTCTGCGGAAATTCCTTCTTGGCTGCACCAGGCGGGCCAGGACGCGGTCTCCATGCAGAGCCACACCGGTGTCCTCCGCCGGGATAAAAAGCCGCTCTTTCCCTGCGGCAATGCCGAGTTCCCGGAGGCGTGTATTTTCAGGGTCGGGGATGAGGATGGCCGATCCGCTTTGCCGGAAACGAATGATCCCTGGAATGAGATCGGCATCCGCCGGCAGGCAGTAGCGGTTTTTTTTCACCACTACAATCGCCCCGGAAATTACCAGCCGTCGAAGTACGTTTTTGAGGATGTCCTGTTTGTTTCCCGTGAGATCGAGAAGTTCGCCGATTTTCTCCACCTTGGCAGGCACATAATCGGGCTGGGACATTAATTGAAAAATTTTTTCTTCCATTGATTTACGGATTGTGAACTGAATGAAAAATTGGTCGAACCATTAAAACAACCAGGTTTGCAGGCGAAAACCCGGCCCCAAATTCCACACGAGTGTCCTTCCAGTCAATTACCGATGCTGGGCTTGACTATGGTGGCTGAAATGTTGGCCGCTCTGGAAATGTCTGCGGTTGGGGCCTGGGTGGTGTAATCGATGAGCACTCCCCGGCCATCCTCTCCTTTCAGGTCCTTAAAAAATTCTACATGCCCGTCGAGAAATGCGATATGGCCTCCGGTCCCTTCCCAAGGAGAAGTATCGGGGTCCCAGGTTCCATCCGACCTCAGCCCCCTGGTCCAGATAAGCGGAGTGGTTGAGGGGGGAGCGCGCGGACTCATCCCGGCGAAGGCTTCATAACCAACGGGAGAATCTTCCCACGCCGGTTCAACCGTGACCGCTCCCGTCTCCCGGTTGGCACGCACAATCACCCGTGGCAAAGTTGTTGTGGCGGCCAGCGGATCCACATCCACATAATAAAGAGCGGCGTCGTTCAAATCCGATTCCGTGGCCAAAAATTGGGCCCATTCGTAAATGTCAGTGACGGCTTTATCGCCGCTGTTGGGCATGGAACGGGCCCTTTCCTGTTGATTGGCGAATGCCAGATATCCCAATGTTATTTGCCGAAGGTTACTGCTTGCTTTTTGTCTTTGTGCCAGTTCCTTGGCCTTCCCCACAGCCGGAATGATAAGCGCCACCAAAATACCCACGATGGCGATGACGGTCAATAGTTCCACCAAGGTGAATCCCGGTTTTCGGGTGGTGTTTCTGCAAAAGGGCATGTTTATGCGTAAAGGAATTTAAACGTCGATGAGTTTAGCAGGAAAAGAGGGATCCAGTCAATAGGGTAATGGAAAGCGGACGCAGAGGTCGAGGGCAACGGTTTTTGCCCGGGTGATGCGGTCTTCATCTTCTGGATCGCTGAGGACGGTTTCAATAGCCTCGGCGATTGATTCCATTTCATCGATTCCCATGCCCCGGGTGGTCACGGCGGGTGAACCCAGGCGCAATCCGCTGGCCTGGAAGGGACTTCTCGTTTCTCCTGGAACAGTGTTTTTATTGGTTGTGATATTAGCCTTATCCAGCGCTTGCTGGGCAACTTTTCCAGTCAGTTCAGGATGAGTTTTGCGAAAATCAAGCATCAATAAATGATTGTCCGTTCCGCCGCTGACGATCTGGAAACCCAGGCGCTGCATGGCTGCCGCCAGAGCCTTGGCGTTGTCCGCCACTTGTTTTTGATACTTCTTGAATTCAGGCTTCATGGCCTCCTGAAAACAGACTGCCTTGGCCGCGATTATATGCATTAGAGGTCCGCCCTGAGTTCCCGGAAAGAGGGAGGAGTCGATCATCCGGGCATTTTCTTCACTGCAAAGAATTAGGCCGCCACGGGGACCCCGGAGGGTCTTGTGAGTGGTCGAGGTAACAAAATCGGCATGGGGAATCGGTGAAGGATGCAATCCTGCCACCACCAGCCCGGCAATGTGGGCAATATCCGCCATGAGAAGGGTTCCGCAATCGTGGGCGATTTGCCCCATTCGTTCAAAATCGATGATCCGTGAGTAGGCGGATGCTCCCACCGTGATCATTTTTGGTTTTTCTCGAGCGGCAATGCGGGCCAGATCATCGTAATCGATCCGGCCGGTTTCTTCATTCACACCGTAGCTAACCACATCGTATAGCTTGCCGCTGAAATTGACGGGGGAGCCGTGGGTGAGGTGGCCGCCGTGGGGCAGGCTCATGGTGAGGATCTTATCTCCCGGCTGGAGCACGGCGAAATAAACGGCGGCGTTGGCCTGGCTGCCCGAGTGGGGCTGGACATTGGCGTGCCCGGCGCCGAAAAGTTGTTTGGCCCGGTCGATTGCCAGTTGCTCGGCTTTGTCCACGAATTTGCAGCCGCCATACCAACGCCTGCGTGGGTAGCCCTCCGCATATTTGTTGGTCATAACGTTGCCTTGGGCTTCCAGAATGGCCGGTAAGGTGAAATTTTCCGAGGCGATCAGCTCCAGGTGGGTTTGCTGGCGTTTAACCTCCTCCTGGATGGCGGCATGGATTTCCGGGTCCAGCATTTCCAGCGACCGAGTGTCAAATGTGAGTTTGTCTGTGATCATAAAATATTGGCCTTGGGGTTAGATTATTTGAGGTCGGGAACCAAATTCTCTTTTAAATAATTAATGCAGGAAGGAATGGCTTCGACCAGGTTGTCGCGGCAATTTTCATAGGCTTCCAATTGCATGCCGTAGGGATCGGATACCTGAGTGTTCGTCGAGGGTTCGATAAATTGCCGGAACAGAACCACCGGCGCCTTAATTTCGAAAAAAAACTCTTTTAACAAATACCGGTGAGAATCGGTCATGCAAAAGATGACCAGGGAGTTGTCGACGATTTCCTGGGTCAGGGATAGGCTATAGTGGTCTGATAGGTCGAGCCCCACCTTTTGCAATGCGCGAATCGAGTTTTCGGAAGCCTTTTCTCCTTCGTAAGAGGAGACTCCTGCCGAAATAACCGGAATGGAGCGTAAAGGCTCATCTTCGGCGTTGAGGGCATGCCCGAGAAGCCTTTCCGCCATCGGGCTGCGGCAGGTATTTGCGGTGCAAACACAAGTGATGAATTTTGAATTCGGCGCCATTTGTGTGAGTTCAGAATGTGGCATCGTTCCCCTTGATTGTAAAGAGGCAATGCTTGCCCGCACCTTATTCACGATAGACGGGTATGGGGCTGTGGAATATTATTTTCAGTGGCCTTTTCAATTGTGTTTTATCACCGTTCTCTTTTTTCTCAGGACCTTCTTATATGCGTGTATATTTTATGGGAATTTGTGGCGTCGCCATGGGCAATGCAGCGATAATGTTGCAAAGCCAGGGCCACGAAGTGTGCGGCGCCGACAGCGGCGTTTACCCACCCATGGCAGGCACCCTGCAGAAGGCCGGCATCCGTTGTTTTGAGGGTTACGATCCCAACCGGCTGGAATCTTTTGCGCCCGACCTGGTAGTTATCGGCAATGCGCTATCCCGGGGCAATCCCGAGGTCGAATGGCTGCTCCAGACGCGCAAATATCCTTACACCTCGCTGCCAGCGTTTATTGGCGATACCTTGCTTAAAAGCCGAAAAAATATCGTCGTAACCGGAACTCATGGAAAAACAACCACGGCTGCTTTAACCGCAGCGCTGCTGAGGAACTGCGGCAAAAACCCCGGTTACTTTATCGGCGGTCTCCCCCTCGATTTACCTGGCGGCGCCACCTGTGGCGACAGCGCCGATCCCTTTGTGATAGAGGGAGACGAGTATGATTCAGCTTTTTTCGATAAACGGAGCAAATTCATCCATTATTATCCTAACATTTTGATTATCAATAACTTGGAATTTGACCACGGCGATATTTTCCGCGATTTGCAAGATGTGCAGCGTACTTTCAATCATCTGCTTCGCCTGGTTCCGGGCAACGGCTATATCCTGGCCAATGGCGACGATCCCAACCTGAAAGAGCTGCTGCCTGTTCCCTGGACGCAAACAATTTTTGCGGGGGAGGGCAGGGGCAACGACCTGCAAATCATCGATTACAGCGCCAATGCTGAGGGTTCCTCTTTCTCCCTGGAATGGCGAGGGCGCCCTTGGGGTCGTGTAACCTGGAGCCTGCATGGATATTTCAACGCCCGTAATGCCGCCCTGGCCGCCCTGTCGGTTGCCCTGACACTCTACCCGGAAGATATTACCCGATTGCCTCTGGATCTTCTGAAAAACATGAAAGGGGTGAAACGGCGCCAGGAAATTTTGCTCGAATCGGAGGGCTTCGTGCTGCTGGAGGATTTTGGCCACCACCCCACCGCCATTGAACTGACCCTGGAATCCTTGCGCGCCCGTTATCCTGGATACCAATTGGCTGCCTGTTTCGAGGCTCGCAGCAACACTGCCCGTTCCCCGGTATTCCAGGAGGACTTCTGCAATGCCCTGGCCAGAGCCGATAATGTTTTTCTCGGGCCGGTCCATCGTTCTGAAAAACTGATGCCCGGCCTCATTTTGGATACGGAGAAATTAAGTAAAAATCTGAGAGAAAAAGGAGTCGATGCATCAGCCTTCGATTCGAATGTTCGCCTTTTGGAGGCAGCCCACAACCTTTGTATTCAGGTAGAGCGGAAGAAATTGATTCTCTGTTTCTTTTCCAACGGTTCCTTCGATGGAGTGATGGAATCTCTCGCTAACCGTTTGCAGAAAGTACAATCGACGTGAAGGCCTCTGCCGACATTGAGATTCCCCCAGGATATGAAGAGGAAATCCATAGTTTCCTGGCATATTGCGAACTGGAAAAAGGTCTCTCGAAAAACTCTACTCAGGCCTATGAGCGCGATTTGGCCCAATTTGCCTTTTTTCTCGTTTCAAAAAATATAGGCGGCTGGCAGGAGGCCCAAACCGGGCATGTAGCTCAATGGATTAAAAGAATGAGCGCCAAAGGCTTCGCCGTGGCCAGCCTGGCCCGGAAATTATCGGCCCTTAAAATGTTTGCCCGGTATCTTCTTCGGGAGCACAAGCTGGAGAAGGACTTTACTTCATTGCAGGAAGCCCCGCGGGCGGCTCGAAAATTGCCCGATACTTTGACCAAGGAGGAAGTAGAGCGCCTATTGGCCATTCCCGATCAAGCCTCTCCGCAGGGTGCCCGGGACCGCGCCATTATGGAATTGGCCTATAGCAGCGGGCTGCGTGTCTCGGAAATTTGTTCGCTCTCCCTACAGGATGTTGATCTGGAAAACGGATTTGTGCGGGTTCACTCCGGCAAAGGCGATAAGGACCGGGTGGTTCCCCTGGGAACTGCCGCGATGGAGGCGGTCGATGTTTATATGGCATCGGCCAGACTCCGACTGGTTAAACCGAAGACCGGCAGCGCTCTTTTTCTGAGCAACCGGGGAAAGGCCATCTCCCGTAAAACGGTTTGGCTCCGGATGCGCGACTGGTCTGTCAAGGCGGGGCTTTCCATGCCGGTCAAACCCCATGCCTTGCGTCACTCATTTGCCACTCATTTGCTCGAGGGCGGGGCCGATCTACGGGCCATCCAGGAAATGCTGGGCCATGCCGACATTGCCACTACGCAAATATACACCTCTGTTGAAAAGGAGCGATTGTGGGAGCAGCATGCCCGGTTTCATCCCATCAATCGACCAACGTCAACTAGTGATCGCGGCGGCGGCTCAAAAGCCCCATGATCAGCACAACGCAAACCGATACTCCCAAGATAATGGCCGAGAGGATTCCCGCTTGGGCCATTTCGCCCGCCTCCACGGAAAAGAAAATCGCAATGGGCGCGGTCTGAGTCCTGCCCGGGATATTGCCGGCGATCATGAGGGTGGCGCCAAATTCACCCAGCGCCCTCATGAAACAGAGGACCAGACCCGCGGCTACCCCGGCCCAACTGAGCGGCAGCATGACCTGCCAGAGAATTCGCCATTCACTGAACCCAAATATACGGGCCACATCGATCAATGCGGGATCGATCTGCATGAAGGCCGCCCGGAGAGTCTGGTACATGAGCGGAAATGATACCACCGTTGCTGCAACCACCGCAGCAGGCCAGGAAAAGACGATGTTTATTCCAATATCTTGCAAAACACTGCCGAGAGGAGATTGTCTGCCAAAAATCAATAAAAGGCCCAGACCGACTACTGTTGGCGGCAGAGCCAGCGGAAACATCAATATTCCGTCAAGGATATCGAAGGTGCGGCCCTTAAAATGTAAACGCCAGCGCGCCGCCAGCACTCCCAGTACAAAGACGATAACCGTGGCTGTGGCCGCAGTTTTAAGGGATATCCAAAGAGCTGAGAATTCCATTTATGAGTCAGAATTCAGAAGGTAAGAGTTTAGAGACAGGATTCTGAACTCTGTTTCCTTTCTTCTGTATCATTTAACCTCTCATCCTCCTATAACAATATAGATTGCCTTATTTGTTTATAAGAAATCGGTTATCCCTAAAACAGTGGAATCACTTTTCCACAACCCTAAATCCATGGGCTTTAAAAATGGATTTGGCCTCATTGCGGGTTAAAAATTCTAAAAATCGGACCGCTTCCTCCTTGTTCCGGTTTCCTTCCACAATGCCTGCCGAATACCGTATCGGCGAGTGCAGCCGGGCAGGGATTTCGAAAGCTGTTTTAACAAGTTCGGACCGTGCGGCATCACTGGCATAAACGATTCCGGCCTCAACCTGTTCGGTTTCCACATAAGAGAGCACCTGCAAGGCATCTTTTGCATAAACCAGTTTTCCCCTCAATTCATTCCATAGACCGAGAGCTTGAAGGGCTTCCCTCGCATATTGGCCCACAGGTACGCTGTGGACCTCACCTATCGCTATTCTGCGAACTTCGGGTCGGGCCAGACCGGCAATTTCAGAAAGGGAAACACTTGATCGAGGAGTAACCACCGTTAATCGGTTGGTCAGCAAATGGCGAACGGAATCCGGCTGAATATTTCCCGATTGAATGAGATTTTCCATGTGGTTCTCAGCCGCTGAGAGGAGGACGTCCACCGGGGCGCCGTTCTCAATCTGCCGGCGCAATGAACCAGTAGAACCGAAGTTGAAGGTTACTTCTGTTCCGATGTGTGCCTGCTCATAAATATCGCCGATCCCACGCAGAGGATCCCGCAAACTGGCCGCTGCCGAAACCGTCAAATCAGTCCGCTCCGTGCAACCGCCCAGGAAAAATACCGACATGCCTATCAGCGTCCCGCTATGTGTCAGCATCTTCATTAGAATGTTAATATATAATAGTTAACTTACCTGCAAATTTTTAATAGACGGAGAGGGATTTTCCGGTATCCGCCGGAGTTAAATTTAGAATAAAAGGGGCCGCGCGTTCCACCCATTCCTTCGGACTGTGATAATTCGTTGCCGTTTTTTCACCCATGGTGCTCTGCAGCATCTCGGTGTTAACCGGTCCCGGACTCAGGGGTATGACTGCCATGCCTCGGGGAAGTTCCTGGGCCAAAGCCTTGGTCAGGCCCTCAATGCCCCATTTGGCAGCGCAATAAGGGGCGATTTGCGGAAAACCAATGCGACCCGCTCCAGAACTGAAATTGATAATGATACCCCTTCCAACATTTATCATGGCAGGAAGGAATGCCCGCAAGACATTTGCCGTGCCCTTGAGGCCCGAATCGATTACCTTTGAAAATTCCTCTTCCGGGACCTTCCAAAGCGAGTTGTTTTTATTGATTATGGCAGCGTTGTTAATGAGGAAATCCGGAGTGCCGTATTGCTTCAAGACAAACTTAGCCCAGTTCCCAACAGCAGGTCCGTTCAAGACATCGACCGACTGAAAACTATGCGGACTACCGGGCTTATCCCGTAATTCGGACAATCGATTTTCATCCCTCCCGCAACCGGCCACAACATGGCCGAGATCGGCAAATTTCTCTGTCAATGCGCGACCCAACCCCCGTGTGACCCCCGTGATGACGATGGTTTGCGAACAATGCATGATGCTTGATGCGAAATACAGGTTTGTTTGTCGAGTCCTGAAACCAGTATTCGTTCAACTCTGAAACCCGCTGAGGACAGCTCGTTTCACCATCCTGCGTCCCACAAGTTTGTGTAAAAACGTTTTCACTTGCCATCCCGCAACCTGTTTGCGGCCATAGTTTGATGGAGATCATTTTCATGGGCACCGGCACTTCACAGGGGGTCCCCATGATCGCTCATGATGCTCCCGGTCTCGATTTGGATAACCCGAAAAACTGGCGCACCCGCCCCAGCATCCATGTGGAAATGGATGGCTGCCACATCCAGGTCGATGCCGGGCAGGAGTTTCGCATCCAATGCTTGCGGGAAAACATCCGGCAGATCGACCATTTCATTTTAACCCATCGGCACGCCGACCACGTTATGGGGATGGACGATTTGCGGCGGTTTTGCACCTTGCGTGAATCTACGGCTCTGCCGGTTTACAGCACCGCTGACGGACTGCGCTGCATCCAGAGTATATTTCCTTACGCGGTCAATCTGGAGAAGCCGATCAACCGGTTTTATCCGGTTTTTAATTTGAATGAGATGCCACCGGTTCTCGAGGTGGAGGGCGGCCAAATCATTTCAACTCTACTGTCACACGGCCCGGTGGAGACGTTGGGTCTGGTTTTTATCGAGCGCAGTACTGGAAAAAAAGCGGTTTACTTTACCGATTGCAAGGAAGTGCTTCCCGAACAGCGGGAGATGGCCAGAGGGGCCGAAGTAGTAATTCTTGATGCTTTGCAACAGAGAAAACACCCCACCCACATGTCTATTGATGAAGCGGTGGAAACCGCCCGCGATATTGGCGCCGGCCAAACTTATTTCACCCACATGGCCTTTCTGGTGGACCATGAAACCGTCGATAGTGAACTGCCCGCCGGAATCTCCCTGTCTTACGATGGGCTTCGCCTGCAATTGTAGAAAACTTATTCGCGGAAGAGAAATCGGTCCGCTTCGCTTATTCGTTGGCCGCTTTGGGAGAAGGGTGGGGCGGGAGGCTTTGAGCATCGCCCTCCGGGGGTTCTTCAATAACACCGATGTCTCGGTATTTTTGGTACCTGTTGGTTTTGAGCGCTTTAGGTGAAAAAGCCCGTAATTTCTTCAAGTGCCGGGAAATCGCCTCACGGACATTTTCGCTTGCCTGGTCGGGGTTGCGATGGGCCCCGCCGAATGGTTCGGGAATAATTTCGTCGGCCACACCGAGGCGGTAGAGATCCTGTGCGCTGATTTTCATCGCTTCGGCCGCTTTGGAGGCATGCGACCTGTCCTTCCAGAGGATTGCTGCGGAAGCCTCTGGAGAGGCTACCGAGTAATAAGCGAATTGCAGGATGAGAATGCGATCGGCCACCCCTATGCCGATGGCTCCGCCGGAGCCGCCCTCACCAATGACAATGGCAATGATGGGGACGGGAAGCTGGCTCATTTCAAGTAGGTTAACTGCAATGGCCTCCGCCACATGGCATTCTTCCGCATTGATTCCCGGGTAGGCGCCGGGAGTATCGATGAAAGAGATCACCGGTAGCTTGAAATTGGCCGCCATTTTCATGAGGCGGTTCGCTTTGCGGTAGCCTTGGGGTTGCGGCATTCCGAAGTTTCGCCGTAAATTTTCCCTGGTTCCTCTGCCTTTTTGCTGAGCCAGCAGCATGACCGGCTTTCCTTCAAAAAAAGCTGTGCCACCGATGAGGGCCTGGTCGTCCCCCATCCGCCGGTCCCCGTGAAGTTCCTGAAAATCGTCAAAAATCGCGTTGATATAATCGAGAGAATAGGGCCTCAGAGGGTGCCGCGCCAATTGCACTTTTTGCCAGGTGGTCAGGTTGGCGTAAATTTCCCGGCGGGTCGCCTCGATTTTTTTTTCGATCGCTCCAATCTCTGGTTTCACATCTAGCTTATGTTGGCGAGAGGTGTCTTGGAGAACCGATAGCTGCTGCTCGAGGTCGCGTAGCGGTTTTTCGAATTCGAGCGTGTGCTGCGGTTTGTCCATGTTTTAAGAGCTATCGGTTATAAGAGCCGGGGAACGATTCTGTCAATGTAACTTGGCTGGTGGCAGCTACGATTCCAGAAGGCTCTTGATCTTTAATTCAAGGATTTTCTTTTTCGGCCGGAGGAGGACTCTTGAGTTCGTCTTTCCAGCTTAATGTGCGGGCTTTGGCGCCAAACTTTTCAGCATTTTCCTTATCTCCTCGTTCCATCCAGATTCTGGATAAACTGGTATGGATATGTATGTCATGGGGGCAAATGGCAAGGGCCTTTTCTGCTGCCTCCAAGGCTTCATCGAGAAGCCGCAGGGAGAAACATACCTCCGCCATGGCATGCCAGGCAGCAAAAGACTGCCCGTCCAGGCGAACCGCCTCCCGCAGCTTTTCCAGAGCGGTTTCGTTATCGCCCAAGGTAAAATCAAGGGTGGCTTCTTCCACCATAATCTGAACAGGGTCCCGGCTCATCTAATTTTGGAGATAGAATTGGAGTTGAAGATGGAGATGCAGGGATAAGATGGGATCTGCTCTCAAAGGGGCAACTTTATTTCGTAGAGGTTTTCCCCATCATGGTGGCAGAGCTTTTTGAGTTTTTTCGGGGACCTGAATATTTTTTTCATTGAGGGCTTGACACTGGACAGACGTTCAACTATACATTTGACCATTATGGACGAATTGACACTACGACAGCAGGAAATTTTGGGTTATCTTCAATTGCACATGCGGACGCAGGGCACCTGGCCGAGCTTCCGGGAGATTCAGGCCCACTTCGGGTTTCGCAGCACCAACGCCGTCATGGGGCATCTGCGTGCGCTGGAGAAAAAGGGCTACATCAGCCGTGTGCCGGGGCAGGCCCGCACCTTCCGCATCACCATGGATTTTAACGAGGAAAACCAGCCCGCCGAGGCGGGGGAAGTGGTCGATATTCCCATCTACGGGAGCATTGCCGCCGGTTATCCGGACGGGGTGGAGTCGGCCGGGGAAATCGGCCGCCTGCAGATTGATGCGGAGACCGCTGGCATTCGCCGTTCGCGCCGTGCCTTCGCCCTCAAAGTGCGGGGAGAGAGCATGATCGATGCCGGCATCTTCGATGGAGACATCGTCATCCTGGAGCCCCGGCCGCCCAAAAACGATGACATTGTGGCCGCTCTCATTGATGGCGAGACCACCCTCAAGCGCTTCATTCAGAAACGCGGCAAAGCCCCCTATCTCAAAGCGGAAAACAAAGTTTATCCGCAACTCCACCCGGTGGCCGAGCTAGTCATCCAGGGCATAGCCAAAGCCGTCGTCCGTAATTTATAGGGAGGGGATTCAGGATGAGGAGGAAGCGGGTGTCTCGACCCGCAAATCTTTAGCTGATTTCATGTTCCAGCGATTTCTGGTGCAGGTATTAAAACCTGATACCCGAAACCAAACCACCAGGGGCCGTTCTGGCAAGGGGGCGGCCTCTTTTCTTGGGGAGGTCTTCAAATACGCCCGGCAGGTGGAAATGTGAGTCTTTCATGGCCGTTTTAAGGAATCAGCAGGTACCAAAACGATGCGTCTACGCATCTAAAACCTATCTCAAATTCGATGATGATCTTTATATTGACTGGGTGCTCTCTACATCGAGCAAGCGCCCCAGCGGCGTACGTGCCGAACGCTCCTCCCATTGTTCAACTCAAGTCCGCAGACCACTTAATCATAATACACGCAGGTGCACAGAATCCGCTTTATACGGTTAGGACGAACAGCGGTAAAGTTTTGATAAGAGAAGGGACAGAGCAAGAGCTGTAGGCCCAGCTTCCAAAGGTCTACAAGAAAATATCCGACGTGATCGCAGGAGTCTTGTGGACAGGAGAATAGAATGAAGCCCAACAAGGCGCGTCTAGAAACGGCAGCTTACGCCACCGTTCCAGCGCTTGAACGTTATGAGAATTTATGCCACAGCAGCAATTTGGCTAGTGGCAGTCTATTGCGGATGCTCAACGACACCAAAAATCCCAAAGGAAGACCGGGAGCGGATACAGGTCGAAGCACGGGTCGAATTGTATTCCGAGGTCTGCGAGATCGCAGAAGGTTACTATTCACTAGGAGGCGAATTTTTTGGAGAATGGAATGATTGCATCGAATTCACAGTGCTCACGCCCGGGGATGGTGTCGTACAGTTCAATCCATCGCCCACCTACAATCTCTTCGATTTCACACCTCTGGAGTATTTTGGAGCCTACTACTTGGAAAAAGACCACACAGATGGGTTCGGTGAATCGTCTATGACTTTAAGAATGATGTATAGAAGTTAATTCTCCAGCGTTTTAAGAGAGGAACCGCAATTATGAAAACATATCGAAATGAGAACTGGTGTATGCCGTTCGATTCGCCGGCTTATCCAACCCTTCCACCTTACTACCGCGATACCCTGTTTCAAATGGTGTATTTCAAAACGGAAAAGGACAATGTCGCTGCTTTGCTTCCAAAGCCATTGAAACCGGCCGAGGACGGCATCTGTTGCGCTTTTAGCATTCAGGTTCCGTTTTGCACCCATTGGGGACCTTTCAACGAGGTCGGGGTCTGCGTGAAGGTTATTTACGAGGGCAATGAGGCCTTTTTCTTACCGTGCCTGTTTTTGTCTAGTTCCGATGCGATTGCGCCCGGCCGGGAGATCTGGGGATGTCCCAAGAAGATCGCGGACATTACCATTGAGCAATATGGCAGTGAACTGACAACTACAGCCGTTCGAGCCGGCATTCAATTTATGCAGTTGAATTCCCGGTGCATGGAGGTAGCCACCCCTGAAGAGGTCCCGGCCCTCTTTCCAATGTACTTGCTGAAGATGATTCCGAAGGCGGACTCAAACGAAACGGCAATCAAGCAGTTGGTGGCAAACGGAGAGATTGCCGATGTCAAGATTCACAAACTGTTCAAAGGCCCGGGCATTGTAAGTTTTCGTCCAACGGTTGCCGGTGATTTTTGGAGACTTAAACCAAAGGAATTCCTCGGGTCGTTCTATCAAGTTTGCGATTACACACAAGGCCATGGCAAGATAGTATACGATTATCTTGCGTAAGCCTAGAAGTGGTATGCATTCCCCTTACCGCTGGCTACTACGGACTCTGGGGCATTGCGGTTCAGTGGTACCCTCTTCATGATTGCAAGTTTGATGCGTCTCCCGTTCGGTAAGCGATCTGATCGATGTCCGTGATGCCACTTTGGTATAGCCGCCTCAACACTTAGTAAAAAACAATCCAGATTTTCGCATGTCGGGAACAGCTTGCTCATTTAAATACCGGTTGGTGAGGGCACCCTGGACATTCTGAACAGCCAGCCATTCTTTTGCAGGCGTTCTCAATGGAGGCCTTTTTGATCTTTGCGGTGGTCTAAAAAATAGCGATTGGGGCTCAGCGGATTTACCTGAAATTTAGACCGTTGCCAAACTTTGCCAAAAACATAGCCGAAATATACCATTTTTGGGGTATTTTGGGGCATTTTGACCCACTGATTCAACGCGGCTATGTGACCTTAAGAAGTTATTTAACTTATTGATTATCAATATGGTGCCCGGGGAGGGACTCGAACCCTCACGTCCTTTCGGACAGCGGATTTTAAGTCCGCAGCGTCTACCATTCCGCCACCCGGGCAATTGGTTGCCTATCAAGTTGTTGAGTAATAAATTTATCTTACCTTGATAGTTTGAAAATTTCTTGATTCAGGCTAAAGTTCTCGAAAATAGGGGGAATATATTGGGGATTATTTTTTTTTCAATGAAAACACAGGGATTGATTTCTGGATTCCAGGGTACGAATCCGGTTCTTGAAGTAAATCCCGATTTTTTGGTTTAGAACAGGGAATAGCAACTTACGCTTATTAAATCCATTTTACCCGTCCATTTGAAGATGAAACAAGCTGGGGGACAGGCCTGACCAGTCGGGGCGGAGAAGGCTCAATATTATCGAGATAGGAGAAGAGAAAGAGGCTGAGTGGATTGAGATACCGACCGGGGTTTTTGAAATCAAGACGGCAGAGGTTTTGACAGATGGACTTTGGGCCTTCATAAGCGAGTTGGATGAAGAATTCGATTGAAGCGGTTATTTTCGATATGGACGGTCTGATGCTCGATACCGAGAGGATCAGCCAAATGGCATGGCAAAAAGCGGGCACCGATCTGAATATCGAACTGCCGATTTCCCTTAGCCGGCAGGTGATTGGATTGGTAATGAGCGATATTAAAGTCCTCTTCAAAGACCGCTTGGGAGCGGATTTTCCCCTCGATAGATTTCTAAAAAGAGCCAATAAACACTACCATAGAATGCTGCGGGAGGAACCGGTGCCGGTAAAACCAGGGGTTTTCGACCTTCTCGATTATCTGGAAGAATGGGATATCCCTACCGGCGTGGCTACATCGACCGGCAAGAAACTGGCCAGGCAAAAACTGTCCTCGGCAGGGCTTCTGGATAGATTTAGATTCATAGTGGCGGGGGACGAAGTGGAAAAGGGAAAGCCCGAGCCGGAAATTTTTCTGCGGGTGGCGGAATTGCTCTCGGTGGCGCCGGCAAAATGCCTGGTCCTGGAGGATTCCGAGATGGGCATAAGGGGCGCTCACGCCGCCGGCATGACTGTCTATATGATTCCGGACTTGATCGAGCCAACCGACGCAATTCGCCACCTTGCGCATGGTATCTTCGAGTCTCTGCAAGTATTGCTGGAACAGTTTCGTGGAGGAGGCCCTGATGGCCCCGATTTTATGTTTCCCCCAGTTACCGCAGTTGAAGATTCCCCGATTTGAAAAAACCGAAAAGGCTCCCGCAGATGCCCCCTAGAATATGGGCGAAATGTGAAATATTGTCGTCGCTGCCCGAGCGGGAGAATTCGTTGCCGAGGTAGAGTATCAGGATGAGCACAAACGTCAGGGGAATGGTCCCGGCTTTGGCGTTGGCAAAGGAACTGAGAAGGATCAGCATAAATGCTATTCCACTGGCGCCCAGCAGTCCGTAGGAGAAGAAGAGGACATGGAATAAACCGGTTGCCAGCGCCGTAATGGCAATCATCAAAAGCAATGGCCCGGCGCCGTATTTTTCTTCCAGAATCGGACCGACCAACAGGATAATGGAGAGATTAAGAGTCAGGTGCTGGGCGCTGATATGGCCAAAAACGTGAGTTACCAATGTCGGGTAATTCTGAAATTCGGAAAAAGTGAATCCGGGAGAAATGGAAAACAGGTTCAGGCTGAACCAGCCATCGGTAAAGCGATCCAGAGTGAAAACCAATCCGCAAAAGAGGGTAAAGGTCAGGACAACGGGAGAATTATAATCAAGGCGCAACCTCCAGCGGTGGTTGTCGTCATTGTGGTCCGGTTTTTTCAGACTATCGGGGTCTTCCACTCAACAACGGCCTTTAATGTGGGGAAACCAAGCAGGAATGGCAGGAAAAACCGGCCCCGAATGAGGTTAGCCAGAGGTTCTTATCCACCGTGTTGTGAGAGACAAAATCATCCAGGGCAAATAATACCGAGGGGCTGCTCATATTTCCAAAATTTCTCAATATCTTGGCGCTCTCTTTCAAATTGAAAGCGGGGATCGACTCTTCAATGGCTTCCAAAACGTCACGCCCGCCGGCATGGCTGATTATTTGCCCGATTTCCGTTCCATTGAGTTTTTCATAGAGGGTGCTGACTGCCTGGGCCGCCTTTTGGGGAACCGATTTGTGCAGCATGTTGCAGAGTTTTCCCAAGCGGTTGACAAAACGAAGCAGATCCCGGTCTTCTGGCAGATGGACCAGATCGAACCCGTTGCAGTGCAGGCCCGTTTTTTCATGGTCGTTGGACCAGATGGAAGCCGAGGCGCCGTCACCAAAAAGACAGGCGCTGATGAGCACGCCCGGGTCGTCATCGAGATAAAAGGCAGCTGAGCAGATCTCGACCGCGATAACGGCGACCTTTGCCTCCGGATAAGCGCTGAGGAAATTACTGGCGCTGCGCAAAGTGGGAATGGCGGCGCCGCAGCCCAAGCCGACGATATCCTGCAGGTAGGTATTGCGCCGCATCCCGGTCTGTTCGGCCACGTAACTGGTCACGCCGGGGCAAATGTAGCCGGTGCAGGTGCAAACGAAAAGCGCATCGATTTCCTGCGGTTTCAAGCTAGCCTTATCGAGGGCTGATTGGAGGGCCTTGCCTGCCAGGATGGGGGCTTCTTTCTCAAATCCCTGATTCAGGGCTTCGGCATCGAGTTCAAAGAGGTTTTCGAGATCCTTCATGGCGAAATGGCGTTTATCGATACCATTGTCGCCGGTCAGAATTTTCCGCACCAAACCAACCGAACGGGCTTTCAAACGTCTGGCAGTGGGCGATTCTTTAAAGATTTCCCAACAGGTTTCTTGTGTTAATGCCTGTTGGGGAACTGCGTTGGAAATTGACTGTAGGTACATTTGTTGTTTCGGGGGGCAAATCAATGCAGATGATTGTATAAAGTTTGAAATGGCAAGAGCCTGGCTCGGTTTGCCATCACAAGAATCCGTTGGCACTTAGGATGATAAAGCATAGGATGGATAAGGCGGGACAGCGATAGCCGCACCCGAAATCGTTTCCGGATGCGCATGTTGATGGTTTTAATCGTCACCGTCCAGCATTCTTTTCCAGCCGCGAAGGCGATTATTGGGGAGGCAGCGAGAGCTGCGGATTCGATGGCAATCGACATGCCATTGCCCGTAAATGGGGGAATCATGCCAACCTGATCGCCCAGGCAAAGGCGGTCCTGAGAGAGGCTGAGGGGTTTAAAATCGATGCCCGCGACCGCGCAGGCGCTTTGTGGGTCGGTTCGGGCGTTGGCCACTCGTTCGGCCAGAGAATTCATGCCGCAAGCCTTCAGGTAAAGCTGGAGCAGATGTTTTTTTTCACCCTTGATTTCAGGCCTGCGGCGAAAGAGACCACAAACATTTACCCGGCCATTTTCGACAGGAGAGGCGCCCGCATAAGCGTAATTTCCGAGATGCAGCTCCAGATCGCTGTTGAGCGGGAAATCATGGCAATGGACTTTTAATCCCAGCCAGATGGGTCTTCCTATCTGCCGTCCCGAAGCCCACACGCGCCCCGGTTCATCGTTTTCTTTCGAAATACGAACGCCGGTGCGCAAATCGCCGCCCAGTTGTTTGAATTTTTGCGCCATTCGATTATCCAGGGTATAGCGGGAAAGAGCGATGGCAGGCCTGGGCAAATCTTCAATCCGGTCGAGCTTGTCCCGATAATACCAGGAGGTGGTTTTCAGTTTACCGGCTCCTTTCATGTGTTCCGCAATGCCTAGCTCCTTAAGGGTGGCATCGGTAACGCCGGCCATGAATTCCCCGCAGACTTTGTGCCTGGGAAAGTTACCAGCCTCGAACAGGATAACGGGTACGGCGCGCTTCAGGAGGGCAATCCCCAGAGAAAGGCCTGCCAGCCCCCCTCCCACGATGGTGATGGTTTTCATTCAGACGAATTATCCACTCAACTCTGCCGTCGAATGGCAATCATTCGGTATTGGCCAAGCAAACCGGTTCGGCAAGTCCATTTCCATTCTTCAGGTGGCAGGCCCAGCATGTGGGGCAGCTCCTCTCCGGCAAAACCGGCCTGTATACTGACACGAGCGTCATTTTTCGTTACCCAGTTGAACCTTAAAAAAGGTTGGCTGGCTTGAAGCAGAAACAGGCTGGTTTTGTTGCGGGCGGTTTCGCTGGCCAGGATCAACCGGGCGTTGCGGCGAATTTTTTCACCAAAACGGCGCAATTCGGGTTCCTTAAATTGATGCAGGATCATACTGGCCAAGATAATGTTGTAGGGCGAATAATGATCAAAGGAAGTTAAATCCGCTTGATGCCAGGACCAATCAGGAGGCCAACCGTCGGGCCGTTTCCAAAGATCCAAACCATCGACCTTGAGCGGAATAGTTCGCTTTGAATGTTTCCGTTCAAGGTAGTTGGATAATTCCCCTCCGCCCGCGCCTACCTCCAGAATCCGGTCGCTGGAGCGGATGCGTTTTTGCAAATTTTGATGAAACCACCGGAAGTTGCCCATGAGGGCATTAAAATTTGTGATATCCTTCCGATTGCGCAATGCGGCGGGATCATCTTCTGTCAAAGTGTCCAGAATTTCCGGCTCTACAATCCGTATCAATGGAGAAAAGAGGGTTGGGGGATTGGTGATTCTTCCGCAGAAAGGTCCAGCAAGAGGTTGCCGTATTTACTTTTGCGATTGTTCGAACTTACGCGTGCGGTCACTTTCCTCCAGGATTTTGCGAATGGAGGGGAACTTCTCAATGGCCGCATTGAGGTCGTTTCGATGTAGCTCATAGATCGAACAAGGGGTGACGGCACGAACCGTAGCCGTGCGAGGCTCCTCATGAAGAAGAGCCATTTCACCGAAGAAGTCCCCGGCCATGAGGGAAGCAAGATCGCGCGAAACTCCGTATTCTTCTCTCGAAACGCGCACCACACCCCGGGCAATTAAAAATAAGGAGGCTCCCGGATCGCCCTGACGAATGATGGATTCCCTTCCACCGTAAGTGTGCGATTTCATTCGTTCTGCAATGTCTCCGAATTCTTCTGCCGGTATTTCCTCAAAGAAGGGAACTTTACGCAGCAATTCCTCAGGTCCTACCCTCAATGTATCCACTTCCTGGCCACGGAGATCGCGAAGCTTGTGAGCAATGTTTTCTTTCATTTGCTCTGCCACCGATGGGGCGATCAAACCATGCTCCTCATGCTCTTCCACTGCTTCTTCTTCGCTCAACAAAATCAGTCGTCGGCCCAATCTTTCCTGCATGGTATGAACGAATTCGGGAAATTGCTCGGCTACTTCGTCGATTTCCCGCCGGGCAGCCTCACGTTTCTTTTGGTACTGGCCCCGCACCTGTTGGATAATCTCCGAGGAAGTGACTTCTTGATGCTCATGTTCCTCTAAGTAATCGAGAACCCGGCTGCTCCCCTGATAATGGCCCCAGGCCTGTTCAAACGCTTCTGAAATGGAAGTGAGCTGAAGGCCCTCCACCATGGTTGAAAATCCGGGTATCTTCTGTAATAGTCGAAAGAAAGCTATTTGCAGCCGTTGGCCTCTCGAGCTGTAGGCCTGAATTGGCAGGTAGGTGCCCGAGGTACGTACTGCATCGATTTGCCGAACCAGGATTAACAGCAATTGGCGTAGCGATCTTTCGCTCAGGTGTCCCTTATGGAACATGTTGAGGTAGAGGGTTTTTTCTTCCGCAAATGTGTGCAGAAAAAGCAAAATTAATTCCTGATTCCGATCCAGTTCACTTTGGCGCAAGTTTTCCAGGGCCTCTCTCACTCCTTTGATATCCTCTTCGCAAACTTTTTGCAATTGCTCGGCAATGGGCCCGGAATAGAGACCGCCATCGCACAACTCGGGTATTCTTTGCAGGGCCATTTTTTTACCCGCCAATTTTCCCTCCAAAAGAGCCAACCGGTCGGCCAGGGGAGGGCGATCGAGCCCCAATTTCTTGACCAGGACATCCATGGTCAGACCCTGGACCAGAAGGGTGAAAATAACCGCCCCCATGACCAGCACGATAAACAATTCCGCCTGTTCGAAATGGGGCAGGCTAAGCACGATGGCAAGTGCAATGGCGCCGCGTAATCCACCCCAGTACATGACTGTCTGATAACCCCCGCTGACCGGCTCCGACCCAGGAATTCGGGCCAGCAGAGGCATTAGCCCGTAGATGACCAAAGCGCGGGAAATCAGCATCGCAAAGATAACCACCGCCAGCATATCGATGTTTTCCCATAGATCTTGCAGTTCCACCCTCAACCCCACCATCAGAAAAATCAATGCGGTGGCTACGAAAACGAGATACTCCCAGTAATGCTCCAGGTAACTCCGCACCGATTGGGATATCCGAATCCGGCCCCAGCCGCCTAGGGTAAGCCCGGCCGCAACGGTGGCCATTACTCCGCTCACATGCAGAAATTCCTCTGCCAGAATAAAAGAAACATAGGCCAGGATGGTAGTCAGCGTAATCTCGATGTCGTGGTCGGACTCCACTTTACCCAAAACATATCCGGTCAGAAGACCCAACAACCAGCCCACCACCAATCCTCCGAAGAATACGAGGAAAAACTTCCCCACTCCTGTAACCAAAGTGGCCGAAGTAACGCTGCCGGCCAGAACTATGCCGACCATTATTTTCGACAGAACGATGGAGGTGGCGTCATTAAAAAGACTCTCTCCCTCCACCAGGACATTTAAGCGCGAAGGCGCACCCAGTCTTTTGAAGAGGGCAATTACGGCTACGGGGTCGGTGGCGCTGAGTATGGCCCCCAGAAGAAGTGCGGCAGGAAGGGGAACATCGGAGGCAAATACAACCAAAAGGCCTATAATGAGGGTTGAGAGGAGCAAGCCTGGGATGGCCAAAGTGAGAATGGGCCGAAGGTTTTGCCGCAACTGGCGGAAATCCAGATTGTAAGCCGATTCAAAAATCAAGGTGGGAAGAAAAACATAGAGAATGAGGGAGGGGGAAAGCTCCAGCTCCTCGATCAGCTGATGGGCCGCAGGATAAAATCTGGACAGCCATGCCAGACCCATCCCGACCAGCACGAGGAGTACGGAAAAGGGCAATTTCAAACGCTTTGTGATGGCCAGCACCATGGCGGCGATCAAGAGCAGGGAAATGATTCCGATTACGAGTTCGACGATATTTGATTCCTGATGCATCGAGCGGATTGGTTCACGGCAGCAAGTTCAGTTACAAAAAAGGTCCCGAGGGCAAAAGGAGTTCCCTCTTTCCCATCTGAATTGGCCCATTAGCAATAGTAGTAGAGCGTTGATAGAAATCAATAAAATCACTTCCATTGATCAGTAAAAATTTGCTTAAGAAACAATTGTTCCTTAACCGGTTCCGCCTTGAAAGTAAATAAAAACCTTTTGATTTTCAATGCTTTGGCACATATTCAGAGAATGTCTGCTGCAGGATTGAAGCTCTATCTTCGATATTCCGATTCCTTTCTCCAATCATTTCTGTATTGCGAGGAAAAATAAATCCTTTACGCTGTCTCATTTATATGAGCGAAATTACTGTGGACGAGATAGAGAGGCCCTTATCCGAACCCAATCACCTCCACCAACTGAGCGAGGTAGTGGAAGGCTGGAAGGAAAGACCTTCATGGGGGGAATATTTCATGGCTACAGCTTTACTGATCTCCTCCCGTTCGAGTTGTGAGAGGCTGCATGTGGGTTGTGTGCTGGTGAGCGGCGGCGACAACCGAAATCGGATCATAGCAGCAGGATACAACGGTTTTTTGCCGGGCGCTCCGCATCATTCCCGTGTCCGCGATGGCCATGAGCAGGCGACCGTCCATGCCGAGCAAAACGCGGTGGCCGATGCCGCCCGCCGGGGTATCAGCCTGGGGGGGGCAACGGCTTATTTGACACACTTTCCCTGCATAAATTGCGCTAAAGTTCTGGCCTCGGCAGGAATTCGCAAAATTGTTTATCATAAGGATTATAAAAACGATTCGATCGTTCAGGAAATATTGGCCGAATCCGGCATTGCCATCGTTCGATTATGATTTCGCTTGATTAATCGGGCTCAGTTTTCATAATCAAAATGACGAAAAGAGCAGTATTTTTACCCGGTTACGATGAGAGATCAAAGCGATAATACAGACAACCTTTCCGGATCGCTGCTCATTTCCCATCCTGGACTGGTAGATCCTAATTTCAAAAAAACAGTGGTCCTCATTTCCGCCCATTCCGATGATGAGGGCGCCCTCGGAGTGGTCATCAATCGGCCCATGGGAAAATCTTTGGGTGAGTTGAAAGGAGAGTTCGCATACAGCCCCCTGTCGGAAGTTCCCGTCTATGTGGGAGGTCCGGTAAATAATAGCAGCCTTATTTTAGCCGCCTGGAAATGGGTGGAGGAAACAGGTATTTTCAAACTTTATTTTGGAATTTCGGCCGATAAAGCGCAGATTATGCTGGCCAATGAACCGGATCTTGAGGTTCGCGGTTTTCTCGGTTACGCCGGCTGGACGCGGGGGCAGATCGAAAGCGAAGTTAAGCAGGATGCCTGGGTAGTCAGCCCGATTGACGGGAATGCCATTCAAAACTCGGTGGGAAAAGATTTGTGGAAAAATATTCTTCTGAAAGTTCTTCCCGACATGAAATTCCTCGCTGAGGCTCCGGACGATCCCTCGGTGAACTAAGACGCCCTCTAAGAGCGGGAATCGGACTTTTCGGGTGGCTGGAGCGATTTCGTCTTTATTCGTTTTTCAAGAAAAACTTGAAAACATCTTTGCAGTCCCTATTGGTAGCCCATTGACGGTTTGGTTGCTCTAGACGAAAATCCAGAAATACATCCTCTGGGTTGGCTGGAAGCCACCAAATTGACCATTTTCTTGCTTATTCAGATTTCAGATTTTCCATGTATTCGATATTGGTTTTCATCCTTCTATTTATAGTCTGGATTGTTTTCTCCGGGAAGTTCGACTGGTTCCACCTGACCTTGGGTATTTTTTCGGCCTCCTTTGTCACTTATTTTTCTTCTGACCTGTATTTTACCGATCGAACCATTGGATTACTGGAGCGGCTGGGGCAGTTGTATCGTTTTTGCCGCTATCTCTTTTGGCTGCTCTATCAAATCTTGCTGGCCAATCTCCACGTCCTCCGCCTGGCCCTGTGGCGCAAAGGCCTGAAGGATGTTGTACCGACCATAATTCGTATAAAAACCAGGCTTCAGTCCAACTATGCGCGATATGTTTTGGCCAACTCGATCACCCTGACTCCCGGCACCGTAACTTTGCGTATCGAGGAGGATATCCTCTTTGTTCACGCCATCAGCCGGAAAGCCGCTGCTTCATTGGATGGGGAAATGGAGCGGCGAATAGCCGATATTTTTGAAAGGGCAAAAAGGTAAAGCATGGAAGACGTTTTTCTAACCACCGGAATTCTTTTATTTATACTGGCAGGCCTGGTTCTATTGCGAGTGGTCATCGGACCAACTGCAATAGATCGCATTGTTGCAGTCAACATGCTGGGAACACAAACCACGGTCCTCTTGATATTGATCGGAATACTCTTCCACCGAGTGGACATGTTTGTTGATTTTGCACTTACCTACGCCTTATTGAATTTTGTCGGCTCTCTGGCCGCCGCGCGTTATCTGCTTAGAACGAAACCTTTAAAAGACACCAAAATCATTGTCACGGAGGTTGATCGGGCATGATCCTCAATATCGCGTGTCTTGCTCTGCTGACTATCGGTGTGGTCATTTTTTTTGGCGCCGTCATTGGGGTTTTGCGATTTCCCGATTTTTATTCCCGCATGCATGCAGCTGGAATTAGCGATACTATGTCCACAATCAGCCTTTTGACTGCTTTCGCTCTCTTCCAACTGCACGATCTTTCCTGGCCTAATCTGCTGGTGGTGGGAAAGATTTTTTTCATCGTAGCTTTTATTTCCCTGACCGGGCCGACCAGCACACACGCCCTCATGCACGCCGGGTATCAGCGACGAAACCGGCCCCCCGTACGGAAACAGGAGCCGGATGAGGATATGACATGATCTGGCAATTCGATATTATAATTTTGGGGTTTCTCCTCATTGCGGCCATTCTCGCTTTGAGAGAAACCGATTTGCTCAGCGCAACCATGATTTTTGGCGTCTACAGTTTTCTCATGTGTCTGCTTTGGGCAGAAATGGCGGCTGTCGATGTGGCTTTTACGGAGGCCGCGGTGGGAGCCGGAGCGAGCACCGTTTTCCTTATCTCAACAATTTACAACACTAAGAGGAAATCATCCGATTGAAAACACTGGGTGCCATAGCAGTCATTATTACCGGGGCGTTGTTATTATATGCCTCCGAAGATTTTCCAGCTTGGGGCGATCCCCATTCGCCTGCCAGCCAATACCGGGTATCGCAGCACTACATCCTGAAAACTTTTGAGGAAACCTCTGTTCCCAACATGGTTACTGCCATTTTGGCCGATTACCGAGGCTACGACACTCTATTTGAGACCGTCGTCATTTTTACCGCCGGCATTGCCATCATAGCGATCCTGAGGGGTCCGATCGATAAAAGAGTCCGTCTTCGGCTGGCTTCCGAAAAAAAGTTAAGGGAATCAAATCTCATCCTGGCCCAAACCTGCCGGCTGCTGGTGCCGATCATTCAACTGTTTGCCCTTTATGTGATTGCCCATGGGCACCACAGCCCGGGGGGAGGTTTCCAGGGTGGGGTGATTTTTGGAGGCAGTTTGATTTTGCTCGCAATATCCTTTCAACTACAAACCGCCCTGGACCGGGTTTCAGAAAAAAAGGCAATACTTCTGGCGGGGGTGGGGGTATTAATTTACTCTGGAATAGGATTGGTTTGCCTTTTATTGGGAGGCAATTTTTTGGATTATTCGATACTCCACAATCTGTTGCAGGTTGATCCCATCACAGCTCGTTCCCATGGTATTCTGGGGGTCGAAATAGGGGTAGCCTTTACGGTGGCCTCAATCATGTTCGCCATCTACGCTAATCTATCCTCTCGCGGCAGAATGAAGGGAGGGCTGTGATATTATGACTATTACCGAATTCGTAGTTTCGCGTCTTAATTACTGGATATATGTCATTCTGATGATGATCGGCCTGTTTGCCATGATCTCGAAAAAAAACCTAATCAAAAAACTCATCGGAATGTCTATTTTTCAGACCGCCATCATTTTATTTTATGTCTCCATGGGGGTAAAGGAGGAGTCCAATATTCCCATCCTTGAGCATAACATCGCACATGCCTCCGATCATGCAGAGGCATCAGATCACGGGCAAGTGGAAGAAATTCGAGCGGAGAATTATGCCAATCCATTGCCTCATGTGCTGATGCTCACCGCGATTGTCGTGGGGGTGGCCACATTGGGAGTCGGCCTGGCCGTGGTACAAAAAATCCACCAGGAATTCGGCACCATAGAAGAGCCCGAAATACTAGCGAAAATCAAGTCTGGCCATGGTTGACCAATACCCGGCCATAATACTTTTAGCGCCTTTTTTCGCAGCCATCGCTGTTTCCTTATTTGGCAGCTGGAAGAACGGGTTGTGTCTGCCTATGGCCATAATCGCATTAGGTATTTCCCTGGCCGCATCGATTGCACTTTTGGGACAAGTCGCAGCCGAGGGAGAAATCGTCTACTTATTGGGCGGGTGGTCCCGGCCATTCGGGATAGAGTTCAGGATAGATCCGCTAAACGCCATGCTTCTTGTCGTGGTCACGACGGTTGCTTTGTTAACGGCCGTCTATTCAACCCAAGCGGCGGTTTTGGAAACGCCGAATAAATACCCGCAATTTTACACTCTTTTTTTGCTCCTGGTAACAGGCCTTCTTGGGATGAGCTTAACCGGGGACGCTTTTAACCTTTATGTTCTGGTGGAGGTTGCCTCCCTGACCAGTTACGCTTTGATTGCCATGCATTCGAAACGCGCTGTGCTGGCCAGCTTCAATTACATTATAATGGGCACTATCGGGGCTTCCTTTTATTTGCTCGGGGTGGGTTATTTGTATATTAAAACCGGTTCCCTCAACATGGTGGATATTCGGGAGATCCTTCAAGAAACAGGACTTTACGGCTCAAAAACAATCATGGTGGCCTTTATGCTGATCATGGTTGGGGTGTGGATTAAAATGGCCTTTTTTCCGTTGCACGGTTGGCTGCCCAACGCTTATTCCTACGCGCCGTCTTCCACCAGTTGCATCCTCGCTCCACTCATGACCAAAGTAACCGTTTACGTCATGATCCGGATGATGTTAACCGTTTTTGGGCCGGAGTATGTTTTCCAATACCTTGGGTGGAGCAATGTTGTGGTCTGGATGGCAGTGCTCGCTATAGTGGCGGGGTCAATAATGGCCCTGGCCCAGACTGATCTGAAAAAAATGTTCTCATACATCATCGTGGCGGAGGTCGGTTATATGGTGGGAGGTGTATGGTTGGCCAATGAGACCGCCTTTATCGGGGCTTTTTATCACGTCATCAGCGATGCCTTTATGACCCTTTGCCTGTTTTTAGCCGCCGGGGCCATTATCACCAAGACAGGAAAACGCTCCATATCGGAAATGGAAGGGCTGTTCAGGAAAATGCCCTGGACCATGGTTGGATTCGTCATTGCCGCCCTGTCTATGATAGGAATACCTCCCACATGCGGTTTTTTCAGTAAATGGTACCTGATCAACGGGGCAATTGAAGCGGGCCACTGGGGCTACGTGGTGGCGCTGCTTTTCTCCAGTTTGATCAACGCAATACTATTTTTCAAAGTATTCGAAGTAGCCTATTTTTCAAAACCATCCCATGGCCAGGAAAAGGACGAGAACCAGCCTGAATCCGCCGGCACCGATGGAGTAGGGGAGCCGCCGGCAACCATGCTGGCGCCATTGTTGATAACTGCCTCTGGTTTGTTGCTGATCGGCATCTTCAATCAGGACATTGTAATTCTCATCCGGCAGGCCGTCAGCTCCTTCGGATTCATCGGTTTCTTGAATTAAAATGGAAGCAGTTGTCAGTAGCAAACCCCTCCTCGCCTGCCTGGTGTCCCTCCTGGCCGTTATTCCCATTCTCCTTTCCAGGCGACGGCCCAATTTGCGCGAAACCTGGACCTTTCTGGCCGGATTTACCAAACTGGGAATCGTTCTATCGATGCTGCCCCTCATCCTGGAGGGGAAAGTGATCGAATGGACCCTCTGGGAGATTCTTCCAGGCCTCCCAGTGGCTTTTCGGGTGGACGGATTGGGGATGCTCTTCGCACTGGTGGCTTCCACCCTTTGGATTGCCACATCGATGTTTTCCGTTGGCTACATGAGGAGCTTGAAAGAGCATTCCCATACTCGATTTTTCGCATTTTTCGCGGTTGCGCTATCGGCCACGCTGGGGGTCGCTTTTTCCGCCAACCTGCTCACCATGTATTTGTTTTACGAGGCGCTTTCTCTGGCAACTTATCCTTTGGTCACTCACCACCAGGATTCGGAAGCCCGCACCGGGGGCCGCACCTACCTGACCTACCTGCTGGGCACCTCAGTGGCATTTGCTCTGCCGGCCATGATCTACTCCTACCTGAAATCGGGGGGATCGATGGATTTTGCTTCCGGCGGCTTTTTAGCCGGCGCCGTTACGGGAGGAGAGGCCACTGTGCTGCTGGTTCTTTTTGTTTTCGGATTTTCCAAAGCCGGCCTGATGCCCTTTCACTCCTGGCT
>JAJFLV010000144.1 GCA_021772535.1 Opitutales bacterium
CCCAATCATGGGGTAGCACGGGCGTTGAGAAAAATTCCCTGGGGATGCGAATGGTGGCCATCCCCGCCGGTTCTTTTGTAATGGGACGCAAGGAGTCTTCACCTAAACATTGGGATGAAGAACCAGCCCATAGGGTGACGATCAGCCAGCAGTTCCTGGTTTCTGAGACGGAGGTTACGGTTGAGCAGTTCCGGCAGTTTCGGCCGGATTTTACCGGCTCCATGGCAGAGGGTCTCTTTGTCGTGGGCTTGAGCTGGCATGAGGCGGTCGATTTTTGCCAATGGTTGAGCAAAGTGGAGGGCAAGCCTTATCGGTTGCCAACGGAAGCCGAGTGGGAATATGCCGCCCGCGCTGGAAGCGATGCACCTTTTTGGTCCGGTCAGGGACCCCCGGAACCAGGATCGGCCAATCCCTGGGGGTTAAAGAATGTTCATTCAGGGCCGCTCGAATGGTGCCAGGATTGGTACGGGCCCTACCCTTACGAAGACCAGGTTGATCCAGTAGGGCGAAGCGAGGGTCTGAACAAAGTCATTCGCGGTGGTGGACTGGACCGCAAAACGCCGGAATACGCGCGTTCGGGAAACCGCGCTACCTACAGCCCGTCCTTTGCCATGATGGAGGGCACAAAGGCAGGCAGGTACTCGGAGAGTGATAGCCTCTCGCATGAGCCGACCCTGGAAGGACTCATCGGCGTGTGGTATGGAACGACAAAATTTGAAAAACCGAAAGCCCTGGACCACATGCCGGTCCTCGATGTGGATTGGAACGATTTTCAGCAGCCGGGAGAGAATCGCGAAACCAGGTGGTCCGCCCAATGGGAGGGAACGTTGGTCGCTCCGGCCGATGGCGAGGTCAACTTTCATGTTGCTTCGGACTTTGCCGTCAATCTGACCATCGGGAGCGAGAAGGTGGTCAGTTGGGAAGGCCAGGAAACCGAAAAATCGGGTACCATTGAATTGAATAAGGGTGCCGAATATCCCATCAGGATCGGTTATATTCATAGTGAGGGCGATCGGAGTTTTTTGAACATTACCTGGAGTTGGCAGAGTCAGGAGAAAACCGAAATCCCCAAGGCCAACTTGCTCCATTCACCAGCTCAGGGGAAAGCAATGCGCACGAAAATCCCGAGGTTATTTCTTCCAGGTCACCATTCCATCGGATTTCGTGTGGTTCAGGGGGCACTGCCGACAACAGAGCCATTGGCGGAGGAAAAACCTTTCTTTCGAGAATGTGTCGTTCAGAGCCGATCCAACGTGAGCAAGGGCCCCGATCCGAAAAAGCCTTGGTACCGCCGCCGGGCCCTTCTGCCCATTCCGCCCACGGATGTCCCCTGGCATCAAAGCCGTGCGGTCGGGTTGTCGAAAGGCTTTCGCGGCCATATTCATAACGCGGGTCTGGCCGTCTGCCCGAATGGCGATATCCTGATCAGCCTTTTTACCTCCAAATCAGGCCCGCAGGGAGAAGACCAACCGGAGGTCTTATTAATCGGTTCCCGGCTGCGGTTCGGCGCAGCACAATGGGACATGCCCGATGTTTTCGTCCAGTATGCGGACGCCAATACCACATCTCCGTGCTTCTACCTGGAAAACGATACGTTGAGTTTCTACTTCGGCCACACCTATTACAACCGCCATTACCCCTTTCAATGGATCACTTCGACAGATAACGGAGCGACCTGGAGCGAGGCGCGGTTTCCGCAGATCACCAATGAAATCGGGCCGCACACCCCTCAACCGATCATGGATGTTTTTCGGGATTTGGAGGGAACCCTATACGTTCCCACCGATGGCTACGCCAGTTCATCCGTTCTTTGGGCCAGCCGGGACAACGGACACACCTGGATCGACACCGGGGGGCGCACCCATGGGCGGCACACATCTTTCCAATTGCTCCGGGACGGTAGAATTCTGGGCATGGGCGGAAAGAAATCGAATATCGACGGCTACATGCCCAAATCGATTTCTGCCGATGGCGGAAAAACCTGGGAGGTCGGCAAGACACCGTTTTCGGAATTGGGGAGCGGCCAGCGGCCAAGCCTGATTCGCCTCCACAGCGGCCGGCTCTTTTTTTGCGGGGATTTTCAACACCGGACAGGGCGGCACCCGGAAGGCATCAAACAGCGCGGGGCCTATGTAGCACTATCGGAGGACGAAGGGGATACCTGGCGAATCAAAAAACTGCCGGGCGCATTAAGCAACACCCATGAAAATCTCTACCCCTCCCTCGGGTATGCCGTGGCCAAACAAGCCCCCAACGGGCTTATACACATCATTGCCAGCAAAACCACCCCGTTGCTCCATTTCGAAATAAACGAAGCCTGGATTCTCGATGAGAACGCCGGCTGGAGCCTGAATCATAAACCGGAGATTAAAGAAACAATAGAAGATGCGGACTACTATCCCTCAGGGAAAATAAAAGCGATCAGAAGGGGCGGGATAACGGCAGAGGGTGAATACGTGCTTCATGGCAAACAAGCCTGGTATTACGAAGATGGCAGCAAACAGTGGGAGGTCACTTTTGTCGAGGGCCGGAAAATGAAGGAAGAATTTTTTTGGAGTGCCGGGGGCGAAAAACTGTGGTCATGGGCCCACCGAATCGACGGGAGCAGCGATTGGACACAGTATTGGCCAAACGGAAATAAAAAATCGGAATCGACCTGGATAAATTTCAAGGCCGAAGGCCCCGCCCGGCAATGGGACCGGTCCGGAAAATTGATCGCAGAGCATACCTTCTTCAATGGCCGCAAAATCGATTAAAAACGCTCCTCATTCTAATTTCCTTGGTCAAATTTACACCGTAATCGATTCCTCGACCAAGGCCATGAAATCGGGGGAAATGCCGCTGTTGGTGGGATTGTGCCCAATCTTGATGCGGGCGCGGAAAGCGGGTTTGCGGACCAGATCGAAACCGTATTTGCGGTAGGCCGGGGGAAAGATGGTCATATCGGCAATTCCAGTGGCGTCGGCCAGGGAGATGAATTTCATGAACTCGCCCCTGGAGGTGGTGTGGCTGCGGGTGTTGACCACGATGCCGGCGATCTCCACCTCCTCACCCATGTGCCGGGGCAGTTCGTCAATCGGCGTGGTCCCCCGCGTATCGACTCCCGCCAACCAGTAGGCGAAGGGCGACAGGGTTACCGGGTAACCGAGCAGATCGGCCTCCCATTCGGCCAGGAGATACGGGTCTTCGATAGGCAGATCGGGGGGTTCCTCTCCGGGAGAATACTGGTCATTGCCGGAAAAATCGAGTTGTCCGTCGCGGTTGCTCCAGTCATCCGGGCGGTAGTTGTGGGCTTCCCAAACGGCCCGGTGCCGGTTGGAAAAAACCCGTCGCAATGCACCCACGCGGGCCAGCAGGAGCAAGTCGGCCTTGTCCGGCTGCACACGGCTCAAAAAATCCTCCCAACCGGTAAAGGACCGCCGGGCGACTGCTTTCTGCCAGTTTTCCACGAAATGCTGTGAGAGCCCGTTGATCTGCCACAGAGGAATACCCACAAGTTTTTTGACGACGCGATAGCCGCCGTCGGGGCGGTAGACATCGGGGAGGGAGAAGCGGGCCCCATGGCGGCGAGCTTCGAGCACATAGACCAGCGACCGGTAAAAGCCGCGCCGATTCTGCAAAACGGCCGCCAGAAAATGAATGGGCCAACGGTGTTTCAGCCAACAACCGTCGAAAGCCTCGATGGCGTAGGCGGCCCCGTGCGCCTTGTTGAACATATAGCCGGAAAAATCGGCCAACAGGCGCCAGACCGTCTCGATCTCCCTCTCGTTGCGGCCCTTGCGCCGGGCACAAGCGGCAAAGACATTGCCTAGTTCCTCCATCGCCTGGCCGTCCTTTTTTTTAACCAGAACGCGGCGCAGCAAGTCCGCGCTGCCCAAGTCCATGCCGGCGAAATGGTGAGCCACCAGGATGATGTGCTCTTCGTAAACCATGAGGCCGAACGTATCCCGCAAATAGGGTTCGAGATCGGGATGAGCGTATTCAGGCATCTCCAGGCCGAGATAGCGGCGGGCAAACTTGTTCTTTTTGTCCTCATTGGCCGCTCCGGGTCGAATGACCGAGACCGTGGCCACCAGGCAATCGATATCAGCGCAGCGACAGAGGTTGAGCAGCCCCGTCATGGCCGGAGACTCGATATGGAAAACGCCCCGCGCCCCGCCGTTGGCCACCATATCGAATATATGCCGGGCATTGTAATCCACCCCAGCCAAAGGATCGGCCACGCCGCAGTCCTCCCGCACGTTCCGCACCGTGTCGCGAAGAACGCTGAGCCCGGCCTGGCCCAGCAAATCAAGCTTGAGCAGGCCGAGATCTTCGATCGGCTCGAAAGCCATCTGGGTCATGGGAAAGCCCTTGTTGGAAATTTCGAGAGGGGTAAAGTCTGTCAGCGGCCGGTCGGCGATAACGATTCCGCAGGGGTGCATCATGGGGTGGCGGGGCAGCCCCGAAAGCTCCTTGGCGATAGCAGCGATTTCGGCAAACTGCTCCTCCCGGTCGAGGTGTTGCGCCTCCACATAGGCCTCCCGCCGATTGAGAAAACGGCGCAGGTTGCCGTGGGGCAAGTAACGGGTCCAGGCGCGTGCAGCATGGTCGGGCAAACCATGGCATTTGGCCGCCTCGGCCACGGCGGCGCGGGCCTTGAAGGTGCTGAACCCCCCGATCATGGCCACCCGCCGGGAGCCGTATTTCTGGCAGAGATGGGTGATGATCTCGTCCCTCCGGTCCCAAGGCAAATCGAGATCGATATCGGGAAGCTTGCTGTGCTGGAGCCGCTCGATGTTGAGAAAACGCTCGAAATTGAGCCCGAAACGGAAGGGGCAGACATTGCTTACACCCAGGCAGTAGCAAATGAGGCTGCCCGCCGCGCTGCCCCGCGCCAGCATGGGGATTTCCCGCGCCTGGCAAGCCAGCACAACATCGTGAAAGATAAGAAAATAACCCGCATAACCCGTCTCCTGCACGATTCTCAACTCGCGCCGCAGACGGGCCAGCCTCTCCTCGCGTGAAGGCCGGATGGCCCAAGGGTAGTTCTCTTTGCGGTAGCGCAATACCAGTCCCCGCAGGCAGAGGTAGCGCAGGCGGCGGTTGTCCCTTTCGTCTCCGTCGCTGCTGCCACTGTTTCCGCTCCAGTGGGGAAGGAAAAGCCGGTCGCGGGTGTAATCGAAATCGCAGCCCTTGGCGAAAACCTCCGTGGAGGCTAAAACCTGCGGGGTTTTGCGAAACCGCCATTGCAGCAATTCAGCGGAAGGTAAAGTATAGTCACCCGAGGGCAGCTTGTCTGGGTGCTGCTGATTAACGCGGGTCAGCGTACCGATGGATTGCAGCACATCCAGCACCCGGCTTTGCCCAGGCTCGCGGGAACGGGCCCCCGCCATGACCACCCAGCGCTCCCAGTTGGCCGAGAGTTCATTATAAACGCGGCGCTGCAAGGCGCGCTCCTCTGGGTGGCTCCAGCCCAGTTCAATCCAAACGGCCTCAGGCCAATTGAGGCGGGAGGCCTGTCGCCAGCGATTGCGCCACGATTTGTAGGGAAACCCTGGCCGGGGTACATTCTGGAAAATGGGCAAGGAGAGCCAGAGGTCCGGCCCATGCTGTTGCCAGAAACGCCAAAAATCCTCCCACGGGGCGACGAATTTGCCATTGCCCGCCCTGGCCCTGGCTCCGCTCTCAGCCTCAATCATGTTCCACCGGGTCAGCGCCCTGCAAAGGGCGCGGTAGCCCTCCGGGCTGCGCACGGTGATCTGCACTCTGCCGAGCCTTTCAACCTGGAACCGACACCCGAAAACCGGCTTGATTCCGACCGCCTGGCAAGCCTGGGAGAAATCCACGGCCCCGTAAAACCCACTCACATCGGCTAGCCCCACCCCGGCATAGCCACAGGCAGCTGCTCTCTCCGCCAAACCCCGTGGGGAAAGCAAAGAGCCGTAAAAACTATACCACGAATAATTCCCCAAAGCAAACACAGTCTAGTATATATTTGTTCACTATTTGAAGGTAAAGATATTTCTCATCCTTTTCTAAAAGGTAAAATGGTCCGGATCTAGAATTTTCCTGTTGAGAGTTGGGCATAGGCTGACGAAGAAACGACGGGTTCATCCCTCGGCAGAGTTTCTTTCCTCTTCCAATATCAATGACTTGAACCGAGGACTTTCATGTCTAAGATGGGAGGATGGAAATTCGGAAGGCACGTTCTGGGGATCTGGAAGCGGTGGTTGGGTTGTGGACGGAGATGATGCGGTTTCATGCTGAGCAGGATCGTTATTTTGAGGTGTGTGTGGGAGCGGAGGAGAAATTTCGGGAGTTTGCCAAAAACAACCTTTCCGAACCGGAGAAAATTTTTCTGGTAGCGGAGGAGAATGGAAAAATTGACGGTTACATTCTGGGTGAAATACTAACTTATCCTCCGGTTTATGAGAGCAAACCGTATGGAAATGTCCTTGATATCATCGTAAAAGGAACAGGAAGGCGCAAAGGAGTGGGTCAACAATTACTGGAGGCAACCTGTAAAGGGTTCGCCGCTCGGGGGATTGAAGAAGTGGAATGCCAGGTTTCCTCCGCCAATCCCGTTTCCAACAAATTCTGGCAAAAGATGGGTTTCCGTGAAACCATGAAGCAATATTACAGAAAGATTTAATTAAATGTATTGTAATTATTACTCCAGCAATTAAACAGTATCGACTTTTTAAGTCACTAATTGTTTAATAATAGGAGAATCAGGTATTGGTAAGTGTTACGATTAAGTTGCCGAATTCATGTGAATCTACCCATCACACAAATAAAAACGGACAAATTAAAATGCGTTTGATCGATCGTCATAAATCTTCCCAGACGTTCCAGTTAATCAATTGAAACTAAGGTGTTAATCTTCAATATTTAAGAATCCAGATAAAAACCTGCTTTCAGTAAATACTTCCAGATTCACTCTCGGTCGTCACAAGAGGAACGTTGAATTATAATTAGAACCTATCTCAAATTCGTTTCAGGAGGATGAGGGCGGCTGCAAGCCGCACAAAACCTAGGAAATTGTCCATATGATACTCCCACCTGACGAGGATTCGCCGCCGCCATTGTATCCACGCGAAGAACCGTTCGACGATC
>JAJFLV010000145.1 GCA_021772535.1 Opitutales bacterium
CAATATCCCCAATTGCGAAAAACCCGAAGGCATCCGTTACCGCCGTAAACTCTATGGGGTCGCCGCCCGGATCGAGATCGAGCTCAACTGCCGCCCCCTCGATACCGAATCCCGTTGCGCTGTCAGTCACACGCCCCTGCAGAGAGGCCTCGCTTTGGGCATTGGCGGCAAAAGGAAAGACAAGAAAAAACTGGTAGTAGTGTTGAACGGCACTAGCTTAAGCCGGGGTGCCGCGGCTGCGAAGGAATAGATTGCAGGGCGACGTCCTAACCTCGGCCCTTGTCAAAAACACTTTCCATTCTCTTACATTGTAGGCATCATAACCCCAAAGATTTTGCTATAGACCCATTTATTTTAATGCACTTTTGGCCCAAACACCTCTTTCAAAACGCTAACACCTCCATTGCCACCAGAGGGATTCTAGTGGTTTTTGTTACACTGCTACATTATTACGCCTTAGCGCAGATCGAGGAACTGCCCCATTTGACGGTGACCGCAAGGCGTTACCCCGACGAACCTGGGACCGGAGCTACTTCCCACCGTATCCTCCAGCGCACAGATATCGAATCATCTCCACAGAGACGTCTGGACGATGTCCTGCGGAGCGTTCCGGGGTTCAGCCTGTTTCGCCGCAGCAGCAGCCGGGTGGCCCATCCAACGACCCAAGGCGTGAGTCTTCGCAACATTGGCCCAAACGGAGCGGGGCGTTCACTGGTGCTGCGTGACGGTATACCGCAGAACGACCCCTTTGGAGGTTGGATTTACTGGAACAGGCTACCGCTTGGTATTGTTGAAACGGTTGAAGTTCAGCGCGGAGGCGGAGCGGGCGCATGGGGAAATGCTGCCCTCGGCGGCACGATCCAGGTTTTCTCACCACAGGCCTCCGGGAATAACCTCTTTCTGGAAGCCATCGGAGGGAACCACGGCGCCGCTGAAGCCACTATTAATGTGCAACGTTCCTTTGAAGAAGTAGATGTCTTTTTTACCGCCCACACTTTCACCACCGACGGATATCCCGTGCTGAGGGAGGACCAGCGAGGGTTGATCGATGAAAATGCTTTTTCCGAAACCGAATTGTTCGAAGGAGGTCTTCGCTGGCGCATGGACAGCAAAAAAACGCTCACTCTGCGGGCTTCGTATTTCGACGAGGATCGGGGCAATGGAACACCATTGACCGGCAATGGCACCGATGGCTACAACACAAATGCAAGCCTATCCCATTTCACTGATAGCGGTGAGGCAAGCTGGCTCTTGCAGTTCTACTACCAGCAGCGGGATTTCAATAGCACTTTTTCCTCAGCAGACGAAGACCGTGGCAGTGAGCAGCCCGCTCTCGACCAGTTCGATGTTCCGGCTGAAGCCTGGGGTGGAAGCTTCACTATGAACATCGCCAGCGGTAAACATCATCGTTTTCTCCTGGGCGCCGATGCCCGCCGAGTGGAAGGCGCTACTCACGAGCAGTTCTTTTTTAACGGAGAGTCATTCAACTTCCAGCGCAAAGCGGGCGGCTCACAAATGTTGATCGGATTCTTCGTTAAAGATACTTGGTCGATTTCGAAGAGCCTGAATCTGAATATGAGTGCGCGGGGGGACTATTGGCGCAGTTTTGACGGTTTCAGGCAACGACTCGACTTGGCTGCCAATGAAATGATTCGGGATGACCGTTTCACGAGGCGGGAGGAATGGGTGGGAAATGTGAGGCTGGGTTTAGATTACGATGTGAATGAACAATTCCGCCTGCGCGGCCTTTTCTATACCGGGTTCCGCGCTCCCACCCTGAACGAGCTTTACCGACCCTTCCGGGTGCGCTCGGATATCACCGAATCCAATCAGGAACTAGATCCCGAACGCCTCCATGGAGGCGAAATAGGCGTAGGATGGTCGCCGGGAGAGGTAATCGACCTAAATCTGACCTACTTTCGCAATACACTCGATGAGGCGATTGCAAATGTAACCCTGGCTCAAGGCCCCGGAAACATTGCACCCTGCGGATTCGTGCCAAACGGCGGTTCCTGCAGGCAACGACGAAACCTTGAGGGCACTCTGGTGGAAGGACTCGAGGTTGAGGCCGGACTCGAGTTTGGCGACCGTTTCCAAATTTCGCTGAGCTATTTATACAGCGATGCCCGTATTACCGATAGCCAAGACCAACCGGAATTGGAAGATAAACGCCTGGCCCAGACTCCGGCGCACGAATTCGCTTTTTCGCTCAATTGGGAACCGCTTCCAAACTGGTTGCAGGTTTGGCAGGTGCGTTACACCAGTTCGCAGTACGAAAATGATATCAATTCATTGAAACTTGCCGACTATGTGATCGTGGATTGGTCCACGGTGATCAAACTGAGGGAAAATCTAGAGATATTCCTTGGCATTGAAAATCTGCTTAATGATAACTTTGAAACCGGGAAAGCTTCCAATGGCCTCATATCTATCGGACACCCGCGGCTGATCAACGGAGGCTTCCGTTTCCGGTATTAATTGGATTGAAGGATGTTGGTTCGGGTTTGAGGGCCACGCACTTCAGAGCCATTGAAAACAATCCGGCCGGCCTCCGTTGTGTTAAAATTTTAACTGAGAAATATTTTCTTATAAGCTATTTTTATTACCTTTTTTTATTGCCAAAGAATTTTTCTATATTACTCTGGAAATATATTAAGATAAAAAAGCGGAGCAAAAAATGTATGATTTTTCCATTTTAAGGGAGATTCGCAAAAGCGAGGGTCACACCATTGAAGAGGTGTCCCAACGATCTGGAGTTTCCGCGCCGGTTATTTCAAAACTGGAGAGAAACCAAACCAAGGCGGAGTTGGAAACGCTTTATAAGCTGGCACGAGTCTTCGGCATGAGCGCCACCGATTTAATTTCTTTGGCCGAATCCCGCCTTTCCCACCGGAAACAGTCCGAGTCCTACGAATCCAGTGGATTTCGTTTTCAAAAAATCGAATATGCCAACCTGCGATGCTTCCTGGGTCAGGCACCCAAGGGAACCAAATTGTCCAAACCTGAAATTCACCGGGACGATTACGAATTTTGCTGGGTCCTGGAAGGGAGAATAAAAGTAAAACTTCCTCATGAATCGGTAATTCTCAAGACCGGACAAAGCGTTCAATTCGACGCGATCCAGAAGCATGCCTATGAAGCCCTGGAAGAAACGAAAATAATCATCATTCACCAGAGAAAACAGAACCGGTTTTAACCGTTTGGGAATAATATGAAAATTGAATTTAATTTGAAGACAACAGATCTTGCCGAGAGTCTGGAAAATTTGTGGTCCCTTTCAGGTGAAAAAATTCGCCTCATTGAAAGAGATTACGACAACTCTTCAGGTTCGCCCGTTTTCACCGTCGAAGGAAAATACACCACGCGGGGGTGGACAGAATGGACGCAAGGTTTTCAAGTGGGTTCCAGCATTCTCCAATTCGATGCCACCGGCGAAGAGGAGTTTTTGAAACTTGGCAAAGAACAAACCATCGGGAAGATGGCTCCCCACGTCAGCCACATTGGAGTGCATGACCACGGTTTTAATAACGTCAGCACTTACGGAAATCTTTTACGGTTGCAGAAGGAGGGAAAAATCCCGGCTGAAAAAGCCGAAAAGGATTTTTATGAACTCGCCTTGAAAGTTTCAGGCGCAGTGCAAGCCTCTCGCTGGACAACGATTCCAAACGGTGGATTCATTCATTCCTTCAACGGCCCCCATTCGCTCTTTGTCGATACCATCAGGTCCTGTCGGGTGCTTTTGTTAAGTCATCGGCTCGGCCATGTCTTGATGGGTGAAAACGATAAGAAAATCAACTTACTGGATCGCTCTTTGCAGCATGCCAGGGCAACCGCTGAATATTCAATTTACTATGGCGAGGGGCGGGATAGTTATGATGTTTGGGGCCGGACTGCGCATGAGAGTGTGTTTAACCTGACGGATGGAAATTATCGCTGCCCAAATTCACAGCAGGGCTATAGCGGATTTACCACCTGGACGCGGGGGTTGGCCTGGGCCATGGCCGGATACGCGGAGGAACTTGAATTCCTGGATATACTGGACGAAGAAGAATTGGTCGACTTTGGGGGGCGAACCCAAATCGAGGCATTCATGTTAAAGGCCGCCCGAGCCACCTGTGATTTTTATATCGAAAACAGTCCAGCGGATGGAATACCTTATTGGGATACAGGCGCTCCGAATTTGCACCGTTTGGGAGATTATCTCAATGTGCCGGCCGAACCGTTTAATCCTTGGGAACCGGTTGACAGTTCAGCAGCGGCAATTGGCGCACAAGGACTGTTGAGACTTGGCCGTTACTTAGAAAAAAGAGGCGAGATTGATGAGGGGAATCACTATTGGCAAGCCGGCCTAACCGTTGCAAAGAGTCTTTTTTCGGAACCATATTTGAGCGTGAGCAGCGATCATCAGGGTTTGATTCTTCATTCGATTTATCACCGTCCGAACGGTTGGGATCATATACCGGAAGACCAGAAAATACCTTGTGGAGAATCCAGCATGTGGGGCGACTATCATGCCCGCGAACTCGCTCTCTTTCTCAAACGGGAAATCTCCGGGGAACCCTACTACACCTTCTTCGGAGGTGTGGCATAAGCCCAATCTGTTACCAATAGATAATTCTGTTATGACAACAACGCCCTTAACTGATCTTTCCCGCTGCTGTATTCATACGATTACGACAAAACCCTGGACTTTTCGGGAAGCTGCCGAAAATTACGCCCGAGCGGGGATTCCCGGTATAACGGTGTGGAGGGACGCCCTTGACGGGATCAGCCCGAAAGAAGCCAAAACCATCCTTGATGACCACGGTTTGGAAGTTGTTTCCTATTGTCGAGGCGGATTCTTTCCGCACGTCAGTAATGCAGACCGACAAGCAGCCATCGATGAGAACCGGCGTACTTTGGAGGAAGCGAGTGCTCTTGGTTCGCCCTTACTTGTGCTGGTTTGCGGAGCGGTGCCCGGCCAACCTTTGACTTTATCCAGAGAGCAAATTCGCGACGGCATAGAAGCAGTTTTGCCCCAGGCGGAAGCTTGTCAGGTTGGCCTAGCCATCGAACCTATCCACCCCATGTACGCGGATGTGAGGTCCGCCATAAATACATTGAGCCAGGCTAACGATCTTGCTGAAAGCCTGGACTCACCCTGGGTGGGAGTAGCGGTTGATGTTTACCATCTCTGGTGGGACCCGGACCTGCAAAGAGAGATTCAGCGTTGTGGAAAAAACGGCAAACTCTCGGCTTTCCACGTTAACGATTGGAAAACCCCGACTGAGGATCTTCTTCTCGACCGTGGGCTCATGGGTGAAGGATGCATCGATATCCGCGAAATACGAAGCTGGGTGGAAAAGGCGGGCTTCAACGGCTTCATTGAAGTAGAAATATTCTCGAATCGTTATTGGGAAATGGATCAACCTGATTTTTTAGAGCAAATCGTTAATTCTTATTATAAACACGTTTAAATCATAAAAGCTATGAAGAGGCATAATATTGGAATTATAATGAATGGCGTGACCGGGCGCATGGGCACGAACCAGCACCTAATGCGGTCGATCGTGGAAATTATAAAACAGGGTGGTGTGGCCGTGAGCGCCGATGAAACCATAATGCCGGATCCAATCCTTGTCGGACGTAACCCGAACAAGCTGAAAACGCTTTGCGCTCAATCTGGAATCGAAAAATGGACCACCGATGTTGATGAAGCCCTATCAGATCCCCATAACAGTGTTTATTTCGATGCACAAACAACCGGACGACGCGCGCATGCCGTCCGTCAGGCGGTGAAAGCGGGAAAGCATGTTTACTGCGAAAAACCGATCGCCATAGACACCCAAACGGCCCTGGAACTTTACCGTCTTTGCCGCGAAGCCGGGGTCAAAAACGGTGTTGTTCAGGACAAACTCTGGCTGCCGGGATTGAGGAAATTAAAGCGTTTGATCGAGGCCGGGTTTTTTGGGGAAATTTTATCGGTCCGTGGCGAATTCGGCTACTGGGTATTTGAAGGACATTCCATACCGGCACAGCGACCTTCCTGGAATTACCGCAAAGAGGACGATGGTGGCATAATCGTCGATATGCTTTGCCATTGGAGGTACGTTCTGGATCATGTATTCGGACCGGTAAAAGCCGTCTCCTGTTTGGGCGTGACCCATATTCCGGAACGCATCGATGAAAATGGTAACCCCTATGTTTGCACGGCAGACGATGCGGCATACGCCACGTTCGAACTGGAAGGCGGAATCATCACCCATTTTAACTCATCCTGGGTGACGCGAGTTCGCCGTGATGATTTGCTTACCCTTCATGTCGATGGGACCGAAGGTTCCGCGGTAGCCGGGTTAAGGAAATGCCGGATTCAACATTATGGCAATACTCCGAAACCGGTCTGGAATCCCGACATCGATCAGCCGATCGACTTTTTTGACGGATGGGCTCTCCTTCCCGATCAAGAGGATTACGATAATGCTTTTAAGGTTCAATGGGAACTGTTCCTGCGCCATGTCGTGCTTGATGAGCCTTTCCCCTGGGATCTTCTGGAGGGTGCAAAAGGTGTGCAACTGGCAGAAAAAGGATTGGAGAGCTGGGCAAAACGTCAATGGGTGGACATTCCCGAATTGGAGGTTTAATTTTTCGACTTTTAAGAGTAGCACTTGGCAATACCATGGCTAACCAACCAAAAGAAAAGCGTGTGGCTCTGATAACCGGAGGGAGCCGGGGCATCGGCCTTGGTTGTGCCAAATGCCTGGCCAGGGAGGGTTTCGACCTAGCAATCAATGGAATGCGTGAGGAATCGGCAGTCGAGGAGTCACTTTCCAAGCTGACGGCTTTAGGCGCTGAGGTAATCTATCGTCGCGGCGATATCGGCTCAACCAGTGACCGGATTGCAATTCTGGAAAAAGTAAAGTCCCATTATGGGCGGTTACATGTGCTGGTTAACAACGCAGGGGTCGCCCCGAGAGAGCGCAAGGATATTCTCGAAATGAGTGAGGAGAGCTTTGAATTTGTTCTCAAAACCAACCTCCAGGGGACATTTTTTCTCACGCAACTGGCAGCCAATTGGATGATCGAGCAGAAAAAGGAGGATTCCGCCTTTGAGGGCTGTATTATCACCAACTCTTCCATATCGGCCACTGTGGCATCGGTAAATCGGGGAGAGTATTGTATTGCCAAAGCGGGCCTGAGCATGACGAACCAGCTATTTGCGGTCCGACTGGGGGAATACGGAATTCCCGTTTACGAAATTCGCCCCGGAATAACGAAAACCGATATGACCACCTCGGTTGAGGATAAATACGATAAACTGCTTGAAGAAGGGCTTTGCGTGCAGCCTCGCTGGGGTTACCCCGAGGATGTCGGGAAGGCGGTTGCCGCCTTGGCCCGGGGAGATTTCCCCTACTCCACCGGTCAGGTCATCATGGTCGATGGCGGTCTCACGATTCCCCGTTTGTAATGGTGCTAAGAAGAGGCACAAGATGACATGGGAGTAGTTTAGTTTACCAGGGCATTTTCCTTTTGGTATATTTGCGGCCCACCTCGGCCGCATCCTCTCTACGCCCGGCTCCTATCATGACTCCTTTGTCGATCCGGCGGACGACGTTATCGGGTAAAACGTTATCCAGGAAAAACACACCGTTGGCCTTGCATGCGGCCAGGACACTGTCACCGGCGGCAGCGACTTCCGGCGGGACGGGCGGATCCGCCCTGCCCTCCAGATAGCCAAAAGAAAGCCCCAGGTCGCGTGGCCCATGCTCGGCAAAACAGATCCCCGGAACAGCAATGCTTTCTGCGGTGTTCTTAAGAGCCTCCTGGTCCTCCAGCTTGATCCCGAGCATGATTTCGCCGTCCGGGTTCAATGGCCATACATCGGCTTTTTGTAAATATTCCTTTCCTTCAATTCCCCAGACCCAGGCCGGAAAAACATGACTTCCCCATCCGCGAATTCCTGTCCCGAGAATATCAACGGCCTCCTTATGAATCGGATAGCGGGCCGCCTGCACATACCGTTTGACGGCCTCCGGGTCGCGGGCGCGGGCCAGGTGGATTCCATGGACGCCTTGCGCCAGTGCTTGTTGAATCATCCATGAACCGCCCATGAAGCTCTCTTCGTCCAGACCGAGGACGGGAAGGGAAACGATAACCGTTGGGGTGCGGTGCCCGCTTGGTGTCGGCCCCCCATCGACAAGACCCTTCATGAATTCCCGCAGAAGAAGGAAATCAAGGGGCTTGTGCTCCATATTGAAAATGATGTAATCGCCCCAGGTCCGGGCCATGCTTTTGCCTTCTTCGTATCCTCCATAAGCGGCCGCGTAGTATATCGGCTGCCCCGAGGAAAGCAGCTCGATGCATTTGTTGACCCTTTGCGGCACCCAATCTGCATCGGCAGATTGTTGCTGGCCTGCAACCGCTTGCGGTGAATCAGCGCCGAAGACTGGCATCTGCATCATCGCAAACAGCAACATTGCTCCGGTGAGTAAGGTTAATTTTTTCATTTTATTATTTTGGGTCTCTCTTGTTAATAAATTCAATCTACGTTTGTATCAAAATTAGAATATAGTGAACATTAGAATACTTTTCTTGAATCCGCAAGTTTTTTTTCTCACAAAATGTATATTAATATTTTTTATTAACTCGACTTAATCATCAAGAAGATAGGAAATTTTTCATTCCTTTTCACCCCAATAATTGCGCAAAATCATTGTTAAAGGTCCACGATCTATTACAATATTTCAAGTTTTTGGCATTAATCTACAGTTGAACTTGATCATTCCCCACCCAAAAGAGTGTGTTGAAAAAAACGATACTTCGATCTTATATGAGTGCCCAATTTTGGGCCGCAATATGCGTTTACTTCAATGTAATCAGTCTAAAAAAAAGGGTAGTGTAATAAGTAGGAATGGTGGCTAATTCTTGATTATATTGATGAATGAAAAGTCTCAGACAGGTTTCATGCATACTCTTAAGCTTGGAAAAGGAGAGGGTTTTGCGTGTGAAACGACCCAGTCGTTGACGCAGGGT
>JAJFLV010000146.1 GCA_021772535.1 Opitutales bacterium
CGCGTAGCGGGCTGCAAGCCCGTGAGCGCGAAACCAACGCCGCGACCTTCGATGCCCGCCCGAATCCCATTGGGACAGAGTGTTTTGAGGCATCAGCGGCGTTGCATCAACCGAGTCAGGGCTTCCAGCCCAAACTTCGATTGATGCGCCTTGCTGAATGTCGCAAATCATCTCTGCCATCGTCATTTCGACTTATAAGACACCCACTTAAATACACCCCTGCGGTTTCTTGATCCCGGCAATCCGGGCTGCTTTCTTTGCCGGCCCCCCAGGAAATAGTGTATACAGTTCCTTCGTCGAAACGCCGCTTTGCTTCGTCAGACGGCGCAGGGAGGGACCGGTCCCCTTTTCCTCGAACTCCTTTCTCATGAAATTAATAACGTCGAAATGTCGGTCTGTCAGATCCGGGATGCCCTCACGAGCGGCCAGATCACAAGCGATCGCTTCGTTCCACTGGGTGTAATCGACCATGAAATTTTCCTCGTCCATTTCGATGGTGGTTCCTGCAACTTCTGTACTTAACATAATACCTGTCTCCTTGTTTTTGGTGTTTTTAGAATTTGTTAATCAAAATGTATTGGAAATGAATGTTTCCTCCCGCTCCTCGTAAGGCCGTTTACCCATCATCGTCATATGCGATGGTATAGGCATATAAACCCCACGGATCAGCAGGTTCCAGTAAACCCAGCGGAAGGCCAGTTTACCCCAATGATTAATCCGGCTTTCCTCCAAAAGGGAAAAGGGTCCTACCCCGGGTAATGGAAACTTTCCCGGCAGAGGCTCCGTCTCATAGTTGAAGTCAACCAGCAAACCTTTGTTGAACCCCGTTTCGATGAAACAGTTGGCATGGCCGTCAAAACGTGAGGTCAGGGATTTGCCCTTGATTTGGTGAAGAATATTCTCAAAAAGAATATCTGCTTGAAAATGAGCTACCGAACCCGCCTTCGAACTAGGCAGATCGGTGGCATCGCCGATTACGAATATGTTTTCGTAATATTTGCTTCTCAAGGTCTCCTTGTCCGTCGGGACAAAGTTCAGCTCATCGCCCATACCGGACCGCTCAATGAGCGCATCGCCCATATTGGTGGGTACCGAGACCAGAACATCGTAAGAGACTTCTTTTTCATCCCAGGAGACTATTTTTTGTTTATCGGCATTGACCCTCCCAATGGCGAATTCCGGGATTACATTGATGTTTTTCTTCTTCAGCAAACTGCCCAGAGACTTTGAAGCGATCGGCTTGGTGAAGGCGCCCGGAAGTGGAGTAACATAATCGATTTCCACTTTGTTGCGGATTCCTCTCTGCGTAAACCACCAGTCGGCCAGGAAGGCAAATTCAAGCGGCGCCACCGGGCATTTGATGGGCATCTCTGCGATGTTGATAACAAGGCGGCCTCCCTTCCAGTCTTTCAGGAATTTCTGCAACGCGACGGAGCCATCAACCGTATAAAAATCGAATATGCGCTCCCGCCAGGACTCTCCGGCCATCCCTTCGATCTCCTCGGGATGAATGTCCGTTCCAGTTGCTATTATCAGGTAGTCATAATCCAGAATCCGGCCATTGGTTAGTTTTACCTGGTTTTTTTCCGCTTCGATTACCTCCACGTCGGCAAAGACAAATTCAGCCCCCGAGGGAAAGTATTTTCTCTTCGGTTTGACAACATCCTCGCGGGAGTAGATCCCAAACGGAATAAAGAGAAATCCGGGTTGGTAATAGTGGGTTTCATCCTTATCGACAATGGTTATTTGCCACTCCGAGTCCAAGGCCGAAGCCAGCTTGTTGGCCATTATGGTGCCGGCCGTGCCGCCGCCCAGTATCAACAGTTTTTTCATTTTATGTCTCCTAATCGATATTGTGTGGAGTTAGCCCAAGGCTGGTTTTCCGGTTTGGTATGTCTCTTAATCTATTTTGTTTTTTCAGCGGGATGTAGAGTATCCCTGAAAGATGTGCAGAACGATTCCAGCCGCTCTTGCTTGATTGAATAGAAAATGCTCGCCCCAATGATCCGGTGGTCGAGCAGTCCAACATTTCGAAGTTCTTTGAGGTGTTTGGAGACGGTAGGTTGTTTCAAGGGAAGTGAATTAACGATATCCCCGCAGGTGGCCTCTCCCCTTTTCAGGAGCAATGACATTATGGAAATTCGCGCGGGATGACCAAGGGCCTTGGCAAAATCGGCCAGGGCTACATACTTACTTGGAAATTCTTCTGTTCTTACTCGCATATTTCCTCCATCGTTTATTTGAAATATACAATACCCATATCGGTTAATTTATCAATTATGCTAATGTAAAAATATTAATTCATTAGATATTCTTATGTATTGATTTAAATTTTTATCTTAAAATTAGCCCATTGATTTCAAGAAACCACATCTTAATTATTTGATAACCAACATATTAAGGAATCCATTCAATAATGGTGCTCCAACTTAAAATTTTTGCACATGGAAGAAGTATATTCTAAAATATTTTTCACATACCTTTAATAAATTAGTTAAATTTGGACAGAACTCGAGTAATCCCCATTAATTTTCGCCAACTGCTCCCATCTTCTTGCCTGCCATCTGAACTTGGCTCATAAATAGTCCATGTTCGAAAAACTGGATGAGGGGATTTGGGAATACGACGAGCCGCTGAAACTGGCCGGTATTCATATCGGCCATCGCATGACGGTGGTGCGTTTGCCAAACGGCAATCTCTGGCTCCACTCACCGGTGGCATTGACCCCGGAAATACGCCAATGGATCGATGCAGAGGGCACGGTGGCCCATTTGGTGGCGCCGAACTGCGTCCACGATCTTTACCTGGAGGAATACCGCAAGGCTTATTCCGAGGCAGTTTTTCATGCCGCTCCGGGCCTATCTAAATCGTGTCCCGAAGTGGAGTTTAATGTCGTTATCGGCGGCCACTTGCCGGAAGATTGCCGCCAGGTCTTTTCCCAGCAGCGAATCGGCGGCATGCCGAAACTTAACGAATACGTTTATCTGCACCATCCCAGCCGGACCCTCATTGTCGCCGACCTGGTCTTTAACATTTTACACCGCGAGCGTCTTTTTGATCGCCTGGTTTTCAGGATTAACGGAAATGTCTATGGCCGCTTGGCGCCCTCCGGCCTGCTCCGGTTATTCATCAAGGACAAAACCGCTTTTCGTCGCTCAATCCAAAAAATCCTCGAATGGGATTTTGAGCGGATCATTATGGGCCATGGCGAAATTGTTCACCAAAACGGTAAACAAATGCTGGAGACGGCCATCAGTTCCACCGTTGGGCTATAAATTCGATTAATCGACCGGCGCTCTATTACGCCAGGAAGTAATTCATTTCAAGTGGCTTGAAACCCCGGCCTGTCCGCTCTCGTAATGAAGTGGAAACGGGAAGAAAGCACCACTGACGCGATGCTCAGGCCGATTAGTAATCCCAGCCAAACACCCACTCCCTGCAGATTTACCATGAAGGCGAGGTAATAGCCCAAGGGAAGGGCGATCATCCAGTAGCCGATAAAAACCAGAATGGTGGGAACCTTGACATCCCTGATTCCCCGCAAGGCCCCCATGCTGGTCACCTGTAAGCCGTCAAAGACCTGGAAAAGGGCGGCCACAACCAGAAATTGAGCGGTCAGCCCTACCACCTCGGGCGCCTCCAGGGCGTTGTTGTCGAGGAAAAACCAGGGCAGTATATTGCGGGTTAAAAAAATGATTATTGCGGTGCAGCTCATAAAACCGATAACGAAGAAAAAACTGGTGAACCCGATCCGCCTGATGGCCGGTTTGTCCTCCCGGCCCGAGGCCTGCCCGATACGGATGGCCACCGCGAAGGAAGTTCCCAGCGGTATCATGAATGTCATGGCCGCTATATTGATGGCGATTTGGTGGGCGGCCAGGGAGTTGGTCCCGATCCAACCCATCAGAATAGCGGCCACTGTGAAACTGCCGGCCTCGAAAAGAAGCTGAAAGCCGGTGGGTACGCCGATGGCCAGCAACGGCTTGAATATTTGCCATTTGCAATGAAAAATATTGAACAGGGAACGCCCGATATCGTAGCGGGATGATCTGAGGAGAACGACCGCCATGAGAACCATCATAAAGCCGCGGGCCATCAAGGTGGCCAAGCCCGCTCCGGCCGCCCCATAAGCGGGTAGGCCCAACTTTCCGAAAATTAATATCCAGTTGAGAAAAATATTGAGGAAAAACCCTCCCGCCAGAACGACAAAAGGCATCCAGGGCCGGTTGAGGGCCTCCGAGTAGGTCCGCAGGCATTGGTAGGCCAGGGTGGGGATGAGGGACCAGACCAGAAATACGACATAAAGCTCAGAGGTTGCCACCACATCCTCCGGCTGGCCGAAATAGTTGAGAAAGCCGATATTCAAGTGCATCACGGATGCCACCACGAACGCGTAACAAAAAGTGATCACGATACCGTGCTTGAGGACTTCTCCGCTACGCTTGTAATTTTTGGCCCCATAAGCCTGCGCCACCAGCACCGACACGGCCGAAGCCAACCCATAGCCGATAATGAGAAATATGCCCACGATGTTACCCCCGAAAGCGATCGCCGCCAACGGCATAACCCCCACCTGCCCCACCATGGCCGCATCGATCAGGTGCAAGCCCATCTGCCCGAGCTGCCCAATAATCATCGGAACCGCCAGAAACAGCGTTTTGCGAATCTCTGTCCAAAAGGGCTTCATGATGGTTAAAGGTTACTAACTGGCGATGACGCTAGCATAGGTTTGTGTTCGACCGCCAATCGCATAGAATAATCCGCCTGTAAAAAATGCGAGTCCGTGGTGGATCGAAACTCTTTTCTTATCCCACTGCCCAAAAAAGGATGCTGAGGCAGATGCCACCCGAGGGGAGACTGCGATGTTTACGGCACGGTTTTAGGCAAATCAAGTAGAATTTCCAAAACAATGATGGAACGAAAACAATTTCAGCTTTTCAATCTCAATATCCGATTCAACCGGTCAGCTCTTATTTCAACCCCCAAACTACTCAAAATGAACCCCATTAGTTTTATCATTTCTCGTAAATTGGCCGTCTCCTTCCTTTGCCTCTTGGTCCCATTGAGTATCATCGCAGCAGAAAAAGAAGATTCTGCCGCAAACGAAAAGTTGGCCCTCATGCTGGAGGCGATGGGCGGCAAACAAAATTGGGCGGCATTGAAATCCGTTTACATACGGGCCAGGCATACCGAACCACAGCTCGATTTGCCTTATATCAACGAAATATGGCACTCGATGACCGATCTACGGCTCAAGATCAAACAAACGGATACTGCCGAAAGATTCCAGGAGCGTGTCCTCCTCATTGATCACGGTTGGGCCAATCGCAAAGGCGCGATCAGTGACCTGAGCGACGAGGAAATAAGTTACTGGCGCTCCTGGTCGGGAAGGAATGTTTACAAGATCATTCACCGGTTGGCTGCAGACGACGAAGATTTAGTGGTAAAAACTGGGCTGGAAAATCGCCTCGAAGTTTACGACCGCGAGGGTAATTTCGTACTCTGGTTCAGACTCGATGAGGAAAACCGTCCGCGTTGGTTTGGACGGGAACCTGACAACGGCACAACATTTTCCGGTTGGGATACCACCGACGGCATCGTCAGGCCGGTTGGCGGCGGACCGGACGATGGATCTTTCCAATATAAAATGCTCATCTGGCAGCCTTCCCGAGAGCCCATCGACATCGATTTATCCCGTCCTGATTCGGAACCGGAAAAGTTATAGAAGTTCCGGGACAGTTTTGCCTTTTCATTTATAACCTCCCCGGTTGTAGTTAACTCAGACATGGAAAGCAGGGTATATTGCGCCAACAACATTCGGAATAAATCCTCGGGCAGGTTAGGTATTGTATTCTTTTTACTTCTAGTTTTGAGCGTAGCTATGCCCTCCAGGGCAAGGGCCGGAGAAAACGCCAAGGAAGTCACCCTATTGTTCACCAACGACTTTGAGAGCGCCTTCGATCCCATACCGGCCTATTGGCGTGATGATGTGGAATTCCTGGGTGGCGCTGCCCAGTTGGCCACCTTGATCGAAAACATACGCGGGAGGGAGGAACTGGTTTTTCTCTTCGACGCAGGGGACATCTTCACCGGAATTCTTTCCAAGCTGACGGAAGGCGCCGTGCCCATGGAAATGATGATCACCATGGGCTACGACGCCATGGCGGTCGGCAACCACGAGTTTGAATACGGCTGGGAAAGTTTTGCTCAACAAAAGAGCCGCCTGCCCTTCCCGGTTCTCGGGGCCAATCTGTTTTATAAAGGAACGAACCATCCTTACGCCCAACCGTATGCCATCGTCGAGCGGGATGGGTTCCGCATCGGGGTTATCGGCATCCATGGGCAGGATGCTCGCACCGCCATTATCCCTTCCCATGTTGCAGGGATTGATTTTCGGGACCCAATCCCCATCGTGCAAAGATTGGTGGACGAACTTCGTCCCGAGGTGGACCTGATCGTTGTCCTGGCCCATCAGGGAAAAACCGCTCCCATGCAAACTGACGACGAAGCCCACGCCGACATCCAAAGGGGCATCGAAGCCGATTTCAACATGGCCGGCGCTGTGCGTGGGATCGACGTGCTTTTTTGCGGTCACGCCGACTCGGGCACGGAAAAACCGGTCGTCCACCCCAATACCGGCACCCTCATCATGCAAACCTACGGACAGGGAACACGCCTCGGTTACCTGAAATTAATGATGGATAAAGGGAAAAAGGAAATAGTTTCCCACCATGGCGAACTTTTGCCCGTTGTGAGCAACGATTTGGTACCGCACCCATTAATCGTGCAAAAACTCGAAAAATACCGTGCTCAATTTCCGGAATTGCAGAAGACGGTCTTCCACGCCAAAGAGCGGCTCTCAAGAGTTTATAATAAAGAGTCGGACCTGGGTAACCTGTATGCCGACATCTTAAAAGAGATGAGCGGAGCGCAAATAGCCTTTATCAACGCCGGGGCGCTGCGCAAGGATTTGCCCAAGGGCGACGTCCCCCTGGCCGATTTGATGGATTCTTTCCCCTTTCAGGACGAAATGGTAATTCTTGAAATGACCGGAACCCAAATTAAAGAAGTTCTGGAGCAATCCCTCACTCTCGAGCGCGGAATGCTGCAAGTCTCCGGCCTAAAAGTGAAATACGACCCCGACCACCCGGAGGGAGAGCGGGTTCTGGCAATTGAAGTCGGCAAAGAGGTTCTCACCCCGGAGAACACCTACCGTGTTGCCACCATAGAAATTCTCGCCCAAGGGGGAGATCTTTTCAGGGCCTTTCCTCAATCCAGACGGCTAACCCCAAAAGGCTCCCAACCGCTCTTCGCGGACATCCTACAGGAATACCTCGCAGCAAAAAAAGTCGTCAAAACACCGCCCCGCGGACGCTTGATTCCAGTTGAAAGTAAATGATGAATCCCAAATTGGATTAAAAGGCGCTCAACCGGGGAATTTCCAAAGATATGTCACCCTCGGTAATTCTCCGGCGGCTGAAAATCGCATCCGACCTGCGCGATACCGCTATCCGGCTATCAAGGACAAAGTTTATACGAAAGATGAATCCTTCGGAGATACCGGTTCAATCCACGCCCGGTAGCGGCTCAACAATACGAGGAGATTGTTGGAAGAATATGAAAAAATGATACATTGATTGTCAAACTCAGGGCGCTGCCCTGAAATCCTCTACAGCCGGAGAGGCTGGTCGATGTTTTTATTTGCATATTGGTTGAGAGCACAAGTCATTGCTAAAATATTTAGGTTTGGAAACGCCCTTAAATCTAAAATATGTGAATTATGAACGTTGACTACTATTTAATTCTTTTCTGCAATAATCGCTAAATAATTTATGGTAGCTAATCATAGGCTTTGTAGACGCTGCCTACAAAATGTTAGTTGCCTTGCAAGGCACGAAATGATTACAGGAAAAACGTTGATAGAAAAAGGATTTAAACCTCGGAAGTGGTTTAAACAAGCAATTGATTTTGCGAATAAACATAAGCTTGAAGGGGTTGAATTAGATAACTACCTCGCTTCTGTATGCCCAAAAGTTTTTGATCCCTATCAACAACCAATAAAATACTATAAAAATATTAGGGGCGAAACAGAAGACGAAATTTCGAATGTCGAAAAAGTTTGTAATACGATGGAAGAATTGATGCGGACCCCGACATTGGTCGACGGTGCGGTAATGCCAGATGCTTGCCCAACAGGTGAAAGGGGCCAAATTCCCGTAGGCGGAGTTGTAGTTGCCAGAAATGCGATACACCCGGCAATGCACAGTGCAGACGTATGTTGCTCGGTAATGATGACCAATTTGGGAAAAATTGCGCCTAAAGAGGCTCTTGATATAGCACAATCAGTAACTCACTTTGGCGGTGGCGGAAGAGATGAATTATTTGATTTCCCAGAAGATTTAGAAGAGGTAATAATACAAAACAGACTTCTAAATTCAGAAAGAAGCCTAAACCTCGCTAAAAATCATTTAGGAACTCAGGGGGACGGAAATCACTTTTTGTTTATTGGTTGTTCTAAGAAAACGGGAGAAACTGTAATAGTCACTCACCATGGAAGCCGTGGGTTCGGGGCAAATCTTTACAAAAACGGTATGAAATTGGCTGAGTATTTTAGAAAAGAAATTTCACCGGATACCCTCAAGAATAACGCTTGGATTCCATACGATACAGATGAAGGAAAGGCCTACTGGGAAGCGTTACAAATAGTTCGAGACTGGACAAAGTTGAATCATACAGTATTACACGATGCCACCTGTCGAAAATTAGCGATTGAGCCTGTAAATAGGTTTTGGAACGAGCATAACTTCGTTTTTAAGGAAAACGACTTGTTCTATCACGCAAAGGGAGCGACCCCTCTTGATGACAAGTTTGTGCCCGATTCACAAGATGGACTAAGATTAATTCCTCTGAATATGTGCGAACCAGTATTGGTCGTGAAAGGCGAATCCACCGAGAATAATTTAGGCTTTGCTCCACATGGCGCTGGAAGAAATATAACTAGAACCCAGCACAAAAAAAACAATGTCGATAAAACCATAGACGAAATCTTTACGGAAGAAACAAATGGTTTGGATATTCGATTTTTCTCGAATAACATAGATATATCAGAATTGCCCAGTGCTTATAAGAATGCAAAAAATCTTCAAGAGCAAATGAGTGAATTCAATCTTGGATACATAGTTGATGAAATCTTGCCTTATGGTTGTATTATGGCCGGAGATTGGGATAAAGATGCCCCTTGGAAAATAAAAGCAAGGGAGCGAAGAATGAGGAAAAACATTTTAGGAAAGTAAGAAGAACTCAATGTTCATAATTCTTATTCTTTGGGATCCAAAAACAATTTTGCAACAGTGAGTTTTTCACATGGCCCTATTTTTCAAATCAATATGCAAATAAAAACATCGACCAGCCTATCCGGCTGTAGAGAAATGAATTTAAAGGAATCGCCCGTGGCCTCTACACTGGTCAAAAACAGTCAATATTGCTTCACAAATTGACGAGGCCGTGAAAAACGAGTTTTAATCAAAAGCCGGAAGAGTTCTTGCAAGATTAAAAAAAGGCCCGCCCCTTCCTTTCGGAAGGGGCGGGCCAAAAGTTCTGGCAACAACCTACTCTCGCACGGCATCAAGGCCGCACTACCATCGGCGGTTGAGAGCTTAACGAGCGTGTTCGGTATGGGAACGTGTGTTTCCCCTCACCTATAATCACCAGAGTCGTTTCCTTATTGTTCTAAATAGCCGCCGAATGAATATTGCTCTCACGGTTCCGATGGATTGGTTGCCAGAAGTGGCGGCTTGGAAAATTTAAAAAAATTCAGTTCAAACGCAGAATAGCGGGTATACCACCCTACAACCGCCAAACCTTGCGGCTTAGATTGTTTTTTTGTTAAAAAAAACGGATCGTTGGATATAACCGATCGAGTCATTAGTACCGGTAAGCTCAATACATTACTGCACTTACACCTCCGGCCTATCTACCTGGTAGTCTTCCAGGACTCTCAAGGGAGATCTTATCTTGGGAGGAGCTTGGCGCTTAGATGCTTTCAGCGCTTATCTCTTCCGTGCTTAGCTACCCGGCGGTACCGTTGAAACGATAACCGGAACACCAGAGGCACGTCATTCCCGGTCCTCTCGTACTGAGGAATGAACCCCTCAAATCTCCTACGCCCGCAGCGGATAGAGGACCGAACTGTCTCACGACGTTCTGAACCCAGCTCGCGTACCACTTTAATCGGCGAACAGCCGAACCCTTGGGACCTTCTCCAGCCCCAGGATGTGATGAGCCGACATCGAGGTGCCAAACA
>JAJFLV010000147.1 GCA_021772535.1 Opitutales bacterium
TTAATAAATAGAGATTGGCGGCATTCCTTTCTTTAAATTCAAGCAATGTCGATGGCCGCGACGGCACCAGATTGTTGTTGCTGCCCACGATATGCAGAACAACAAAAAGGATTCCGCTTTTTTTGAAACGGTAAATCTCCGAAAATTTCTGGAAGTTATCAGAGGCATTCAAATGAGTGACCCCGAGCTGGTCCAGTTTGAGAGAACTGCGGTTGCTAAAAAAAACTTTCCTCAGATACGCCAAACGCTCAACCGGATCGTAATTACCGCAGGCCTCACGATGGCAATCCGTCCATTCGTTGTCTCCCGGAGTGTAAACCACCGGAACAGGCAAGTCTTGCAATAAATCGAAGGCACTCCCGTAGGTTGGGTCATCGCATGGGCTTTCCCCGGACTTTATATCCCCCACATGAACAAAAAATTGAAAATCCTCTTTTGACGCCGATTGCAGAAATTGTCTTACCCGGTCCTCGTCTTCAGGATGGTAAGGCATGTCGCCAAAGGCAAAAAACCGGAAGGCTTCCTTCTCCCCATCATTTGCGGCTGCTATGGCATGAGCAGATAAAAAATAACAGGCAACCATCAAAAGTAGTGGGAGCGCTTTGGTTTCAACATTTCTCATAGGGAACAAGTTGGGTAAAAATTGGCCACCTTTCAACCCTGCCTTTGGTCTCTGGTTATTTTCCTTGATTTGCTGCCGGAAGATATCAGAATCCGTTATGCGGTCAAACAGCCCAAGCCCGATATCAGTAGATAACAGGATGATAAAATCAAATCGAAAGGTAGATTAACCATGAAAGAAAAATTGCAAATGGCGGCCAGGCTGCTCCTGGGATTAATATTACTGATATTCGGGCTGAATGTGTTTTTACAATTCATGCCCCACTCCGAAATGACTCAAGAAGTTTACGCTTTAATGGGAGCTTTGGGTGAGGCCGGTTATTTTTTTCCTCTCATCGGTGGGCTGCAAATCCTCGTCGGGCTGGCCTTGCTGGCAAACCGGTGGGCTGCCTTGGCGCTGGTCCTTCTGGCGCCCCTCAGCGTCCACATCATTCTTTTTCACCTGGTCCTGCACCTTCCCAGCATCGGCCCAGGTCTGGTTGTCTTCCTCCTCAACCTCTATCTGCTCTTCGTCAACAAACCAAAATACGATTCAATTTTGGCCGCCAAATAAACGGTTCCGGAAGTTTTTTTTTAGAACCTATCTCAAATTCGATGATGATGATGCAGAGAGCAATTATGCGTTTTGAGCAAGGCGCGACGGGGTTTGCCGGGCTGACAGCCCGGCTGCCCCGCCAGAACACTGCTCAAACACATAACTTCCTCTGTCCAAAGGATTTGTGCTGCACGGCGGCACCTGCAGCGTTGGTTTGCGCCCGAGGGGCTTGTAGCCCATCTGGGCGCAAAGCCACTTGGCATCTGCTACCGTGGCGCTACAAACATCATTCATCTGCGAATTTGAGATAGGTTTTACTAAGTATTGTTATCAATTCCGGGTTCTTCGATTTGCATGAACCCATCGAAGATGCAATCGCTCAATGGGTGCCTATGAAGGCGCCGCCGTGCTGGTAGGTAAGTTCGCGCATGAGATTGGCGAACTTGAGACCGGTGCGGGTGAAATGCCGCTCGAACTTGATGACGTGGGGAAACCCGATGGCATTGATGGTTATGGGCCTCTCTCCTGTTTCCTCATCAATACTATTGGCTGTGTCGATGCGGTTGAGGACTTTTTCCGCTGTTTGGGTAAACTCGTCCCCGAATATGTAGATGCCGATTTTGTCTTCAGGGGACTTGGTTTCGCGGAAGGAACGGATGGCTCTGAGGATGCCGGGAACCGGATTGCTTTGGCTGTGGTGTTCGTAGTTGCGGATGGCTCTTACAATGCCGTCTCGTGTCACCCTGCTGTCGGGAATCCATTGTCCCCGGCTCGACCTGAGGATGAAGTTGCCATCCGCGTCCATAGCCTGAACCGCTTTGACAATGGGATAAATTTCCAGGGTTTCCTTAAACTTTTCTGTCACGGATTTCCAGATTTGTCCGGTGCTCGGGTCACGCATGCTTCCTGAAGTGTCCATGATGAAAATCAGGTGGTTGCTTAACACGGGGACACCGATGGGCAGATCGGACTCATTCTGGGGGATGTCCACAATCCTTTCCCGCGCATCGACCTCCTCCTCAAGGTTGTCAACATCCACGAGGAGTTTCTCTTTGCCGAAATCTGCCTCCTTGATCCGGTTGATCAATTCATCCAGGTCGGTTTGCATGGATGCAATTTTATCATCCAGCTCTTTTTCAACGAGTTCGTTTTGGGAGAGAATCTGTTTCAAATCCTGTTTTTTGGTACGGACATCCATCAACTCTGCCATTCGTTCCTGGAAGAGTTTTTCCAAGGCGTCCCGGATATCGAAGATGACCAGCCTCTCCGAACCCATGGAAATGACGAACAAAAGAATTACCGCCCCAAATCCGCAACTGATGACATCAAGAAAAGAGAGGCTGAAAACGGAGAGGTCGCGTTTTTTCTTTTTGCTCATGTCTCGGGCCAGGTTTTCGACGGACAAATGAAGGAGCCGTCGGTTTTGGTGCCCAGGAGCCAGAAACTGGTAGCTGCCGCCGGGTCTCCACTCATCGGCATCATGATGGTATTGATGGGAATGCCCACCGGCACCTGCCGAGTGGCGGCGTTGTACATTCGTACCCTGGCATTCTGGTCGATGATCGGCCCGGCCGGCACCGAATCGCTCAAAGTGGGCAATCCGTCGACAAAAAGTATGATATTGTCCGGCTTGGGATTCATGCCGCCGACATAGAAAAAGGCCCGCTCCAGGTTGGCTCCTCCCTGGGGGGTGACTTCCTTCATTTGGCCGAGAACCTCCGCCATGGTTTGCCGGTCAGAGATATCCAACCACTCCCCTGCTCTGAGGGTTATGACCGATTGGACCTCCTTGCTGAAAAAAATAACCTGGTAACGGGTGGGAGCCTTGAGCGCTGTCAACATCCATTCCACCGCCCGCATGGTTTGTTTCCACTTGGGGGCCTCCCGTTTTTCTTCCTCGCTGTTGGCCAATCGCTCGATGGCTCCATCGAAAGTGTCGTCGAGCATTCCGCCGGAGGCTTCGATGAGAAAAAGGACCCGCTCTCCATCGAGCTTGAAATCGGTCAGGTACTGCCGCCGTGTCGGGTTTGGCATCGGTATGGGCACTTCTTCCGGCACCGTGGGCAGATTTTCCAGATCTCCCAGCAAAGTAGCCCGCAACTCCTCCATTTCCGCCAATTGGGAGAGTAAAAGACTGAGATCAGTTGTTCGATCGGTTAAGGATTCCGATAGATCAATTTCGCGAGACTCGAGGTCCTTCAAACGCTTTTTGATTTCTTCGATGGAGCTGGAAAGCTGCAAGAGGATTTGTTCCTCGGCCTGGATGTCTTTGCGCATCCGGCCCAAATCGACCTCCGTGTCGGCGAGCTGGTTGACGTTGTGTTCCGACTTTTTTCCGCTAGTCAGGACAAAGAGCAGAATGATAGCCCCGAACCCGCAACAAATGACATCCAGAAAAGCCATGCTGAGCGGCTGGAGTCCTTTTTTCTTTCTGGCCATTTTTGTTAGATGCCTTGGACCTTTATAAATTTAAATCAACTGTATCAATTGCGCGAGATTTCTATAAAAGGTCTCGCTTAATCCGGGCAATGGACAATGAGCCATTCGAGACGGGAAGATCCTTGCCCCAAGGTCAGAACATCCCCGCAATTGAGAATTACACCATTTGAGGCTGCCTGTCCGTTCACTAGAACGATGCCTTCAGTCTGGTTTTCCAGTTGCAGTCGCCCATCGCCGAGCCTTTTTACAGAAATGCCTATGGCGCCCTCTCCACCGGTTTCTGTGAGATTAAAACCATCCTTTTCAATGCGGGCTCCCAAACCTTTGTATACGATATGAGTGGGAAGGGTCTTCGCAGGTTCTGATTCTCTGGCAAGCTCAATTGGGGAAGGAACTTCATCAATCGATTCAGACATTTTTTCTTTCGTAGGAACCTTGTCCAAGCCCAACTCCCGAAGATCGATACTGGTTGTGATACCCGCCTCTTCCAGGTTTTCGAACACCGTCGAGGCTTTTCCCAAGAGGGCCGCTCCACTGGCCGCCGAGCCGAACTCCGAGACGATGATGGAAGCATTATGAGCGGCGGCGATTTTTTCCGCCAGGCCCGGGATTTTGGCGGCCCGCTCACTGATGACAAAGGGGATACTCTTTTCATTGCCTGCGGAATAAACTTCCTTGAGTGATTTATCTACCAATTGAGCCAGGGACTCGTTGACCGGCTCAAGGTGTTTGGCTACCGTATCCCGGTAAACCGACATTTTCCGTGATCTCTTTAGGCTCTCCATTTCGATGGTGGCTTCTTCCTGTTCCCTGAACAGTTCCAATAAATTTTGAGTCTGATTGTAGAACTGTTGTTCCGTATTGGCGTCGTGGGTTACGTCGAATGCGGTTTGGCTGAGAAAGCTGTTGGCTAGTTTTGGATTCAATTCGGCAAAGACATGGTGGAATCCGATGGGTGCGATAGCCAGTCGGAGCCGCCGGATTTTGGGCCGCAACTCCAGAATGCTGAAAAAGGTAGCGCGCTGGTGGACATCGATATGAAAAGCCGTTTGCCCCTCGATGCCCAATCTCTCCATTTCCGCCGCCAAGGAGACGCATGCCATGTCGACAATTCCAGCCAGCGGCATGTTGAGATCCTGCGCGATGCCCAGAATCAAACCGATTTTTTCCTCGTCGCCGTTTTCACTGCTCAGATAATTTCCGGGCAGGGCAAAGACTACCTTGCCCACCGGGCCTCCAGCTTGAAGACGCTCCCAGACCATTCGCAGGTGACGGTAGGCCAGTTCGGAGTAGCGGGGCGGCGCTCTGCCCGGCACATTCAAATCCGAAAGGCGCAGGGATAATTGCTCCCAGCAGCGATCGGTGACAAAACGCGGGTAAATCCGGGACCGTTTTTGAGCCTGCCGGCCACAAATGTAGCGTGTTCCGTCGAAATAGACAAACCCCGGGCTCTCCTCGCTGGAAGCTTCCAGATCTACAACCCGGAAAGCGGTGTCAGTTGCTTCAACGGCAGTGAAGCCTTCATCGCAAAATTCTAAACCGAGCGTTCTCATGGTGGTGGTAGCAATACCTGGCGATTTATCTAAGTAAGAGGTATCAGACCTCGGGTCTCAGGTAAAGGTTACTTCAGTTTCCTCCTGGTATGGAATTTTCATGACCGCGATCAATTTTTCCCGGCAATATTCTTCCACGTCGAAAATCAAGCTTTCCTGCCGGGATTGCAGCAGGTGAATGAAATACATCAGGATGATGCTCAAAACCAGGGCCACGAAAGTCGAATTGAAAGCGAGACCGAGGGAAGTAGTAACTCCCTGTATGTTGCCCCGTATGGCCTGGTCCGCCTGGGCCAGGGCTTCACCAATACCTCGCACCGTTCCGATAAACCCGACCGAGGGAATGGCCCAGGCGATGTAGCGCACGAGCGACAAGTCCGAATCCAGCCGGTCCGCCTCCGACTCCGAAATTTCCCGCACTGCCTGGGAAACATCCTGGATGGAATGGGTGGAATGGAAACGGTGCAAAGCGGTCAAAACTACGGTCGGTAATAATTTTCCCACGAAATCGGGTCTGTTTTTGAACCGCGATTGGAGGTGTTTGCAGTGGCTGAGGGCCTCCTGGGGGATAATTCGCTCGCCCTTTTCGATATCGACAAAGGTTTCCCCCATGATCCTCTTCTCATTATAAACCAGGTAAAGTTTGTAAATGATGATGATCATGGCCCATGAAAGAAGGATAAAACAGCTTTCCTGCTCATAATTTTTCAGGATTATGTAGATATTGCGCTCCGGCACATAGCCTTCCCGTCCGCCATCTTGTTCTCGCAAGACCTGCTGGGTGATGGTCACGGCCTCAGCCCGGGGGCGAATATGGAGCGTGAATATGGCATGCAGGACGACGAAAGAGAAAACCAGACCGAGAATCTGGACAATATTCTCTCTCGAAAACAGGGTGTATTTAGAATTTTTGGCGGACATCGCAATTCGCTGAAACCGTTGCAGGGAATTCAGGGTTTACTGTAATTAGACCTCTATGCGGCTTTTTTATTTCGTGAGGATATTTTCCGCATGGAACTCAACTACAAATTCGTTTTCCATCATTATTAACATAGAATAATACCGTACAAAGTAACTTTGTTGCAAAATCAGGCAAAGAAAAATTAAATACATCGTCCGTGCAACCATCCTTTTCCATCCCGAGGTGAGGATTCTGTTGGCTTTGCGGCTTGCTAGGGGGGATTTAAATAAATCAATATTTTGTTCTAAGAAAAATGCCTTGAATCCGTATTATTAGAGCCGTTAATATAAAAAAACAAAAATCCGGCACCAATCGGGAAGAAATACACTTGCAAAATGCTCATAACTCTATAGAAAATTTTAGGCCGCAAATATATAGCTCGGGAACAAGCTCATGAATATGGAAAACAATTTCAGTATCAGTAAATTAATGGCCGTCCTCTTGGTCGGCCCGATGATTCTTTTGAGCGGCTGCGCAACCAGCTCGAATACGGCCAAGGGGGCTACCACCGGGGCGGTTGCAGGCGGCCTTGGCGGAGCCGTCATCGGGCACCAAAGCGGTGAGACCGGCGAAGGGGCCGTTGTAGGAGCTTTGGCCGGGATTGCCATCGGGGGTATAATGGGCGCCGCCAAGGATGCCAGGGTATCCCGCGAACAGGAACAAATCGCCCAGGAACGCGCCTATCAGCAGGAAATCGCCAAAATGCGTGAAAAGGCCGCCCGGGAGGCTGCCGCCCGCGAGGAGGAGCTGAGAATTGCCGAAGGCATGCGCATCACGGAGCGTGAATTGATCGAGGCGGAAGATAACGCCAAGCTGGCCGAGGCCCGTTTGAAAAAGCTCGAAGAGGAGCTGACCACCGCCAAACAAAAATCAGTTTCGCTAAAAGATTCCGAAAAACGCATGATCGAAGCCGAAGAAAGAATCCGCGAGCTGGAGGAAAAACTAAAGGAACTTAAAGGAGACGAGTAATTTCCACCTTCTCAACACATCCAATCCAACTCAATTCATTTTACACCTACACCCTTGTCATAAAACTCACAAACAGGAGGCTGCCATGAATGGTATCCAGCAATTAAGTCGAATAATCCCCATTACTGTTGTTTCAATTCTACTGGGTGGGTGTGCCTCGACCTATTCCTTTAAAGTGGATGCCATTAACAACCCGGAGGCGACCGAACATCAGTCCTACAAAATTGTCAGTTCAAACCCGGAGGTGAACGAGGAGGATTTGCAATTCAAGGAGGTAGCGGAATACGTCAAAACCTCCTTGTCCAGTAAAGGCCTCTACGAAGCGCCCGACCTGGAAAGCGCGGATATGGTGGTCGATATTTCCTATGGCATCGGAGAACCGCAGGTTGACTTTAAAACATATTCCACGCCCGTTTATGCCCAGGTGGGGGGCGGTTATCGGACGGTCTCCTCGCCAGTCGTAGGATCGGACGGAAAGGTGAGGATGGTTACCACCACCATCTACATTCCCCCGCGAAAGGAAATTATCGGAATGGAAGAACAAATTGTTCCCATCACCACCTACGAAAAGTTTCTTCGCATGACCTCACGAGAAAACCAGGATGCTGATGAAAGCGAGGGTCCCGTGCAGGTTTGGAGTATTTACGTGAAAAACAAGGATGAAAGCGAGGATCTGCGCAAGTACCTCCCGCTCATGGCGGCGGCATCGGTCGATTATGTGGGAGAAAATACCGAACAGCAGCAGGAGGTTAAAATAAAGGATACCGACGAATCCGTTGCCTTCATCAAGGAAGGCATGTAAACCCCATGCCATTGTCCTTCCCCCCCCCTGCCCGAGGAAAATGGGAAATGCGGGCCGACCAAAGAAATAGTATTAACTGGACAGTAATCTAATCTCAACAACGGATGACTATGAAGCAGGATATTGGAGCGTTTTGGATAAAAAATACCCTGCTTTTCCCCCTTCTTCTCCTTGGAGGCTGCGAAACCACCTCCCATACATTCAAGGTTAACGCCATAAATAACCCGGAGGTGGAGGAGGGCCGCTCCTACCGGATTGTCAGTTCCAGTAAGAATAATGTCGATGAGCAGGATCCTCAATTCCAGGAAGTTTCCGAGTATGTGAAAACAGCTTTGTCGGGAAAAGGCTATTATGAGTCACCTGATGCTGAAGATGCCGATTTGGTGATCAACGTGGCCTACGGTACCGCTCCCCCCAATGTGGAGTTCAAAACGGTGAACAATACTGGAGCCCCCGGCTCAATCCACAATCCCATCGGCAGCCGGACCGGGGCCTATCCTCGGGGTTACCCACCCAGAAGGGGGATTGGCTCCGTGGGAAGTCGCCCCGGTGATATCGCTCGTACGCAGCAGCCCGAGGTTATCCCCGTTACCACCTACGAAAAATATTTACAAATTACCGCCATCGACAACCGGGCGGAGGTTGAATTCGAGGAAGCCCCGCACGCTTGGCAGGTTACGGTGAAAAACAGGGACGAAAGCGACGACTTGGACAAATACTTGCCCCTCATGGCCGCTGCCTCCATCGAGTATGTCGGCACGAGAACAGAAAGCCAGGAGGTCATTACAATCAAGGAGTCCGACCAGGATGTAAACTTCGTCAAAGCAGGCGGCGGGTCTCCACGAGAGCAGAACGTCTCCAAGTTTCAATAGAGGAACTTTTTCCAGCTTGGCGTCGTAACAACGTTTTCACAGCGGTGAAAATGATTTTACAGGGCCTCTTGCGTTCGCTAGGCAGGTCCATGTAAATGAAGACTTATTCTACCGAAAATTGCCAAAATATCCTTCAAACACTTACCCGCGAGGTGATCTGTGAGCTGGTTGGAGCCGGTATCGAAGGTTCGACCACCAACTACAGTGTCGCGCACATAAAAATCCTTCCGGGAGGTTTAACGCCCAAACATTTCCACCCGGTGGTAGAGGAAACCTATTGCGTCATCAAGGGGCGCAGCTTGTTGACATTGAATGGCGAAGAGGCCGAGGTTGGGCCGGGAGAAGTCATCCAGATTGCTCCACCCCAGCACCACAAAATGGTGAACCCTTTTCAGAAAGATCTGGAAATGCTTGTTATCTGTGTGCCTGCTTGGACACTGGATTGCACCGTTTCGCTGGAGGAATGGCGAGATGGCCAACTCGTTTCGCTGGAATCAGAATCCTGAAGTAGCTGTTCGATTGGCCACATACGGTGGATGAAATTTTTGATATCGTTGACGATCGGGATGTCGTAATCGGCCAGCGTGCAAGGCGGGAGGTCCACCGTTTGGGCCTCAAGCACCGTGCAGTGCATGTGTTGGTCTTCAATCGGAGTAGTCAGCTTTATTTGCAAAAACGCTCCAAGAGCAAAGACACTTTTCCTGGCGCCTGGGATTCTTCCGCGGCCGGGCATCTTGAGGTTGGAGAAAGTTATGACGCCGCCGCCGTCAGGGAATTGGAGGAAGAACTTGGCCTTGTTTCCGATCAATCTCTGGAATTCCTTTTCAAACTCGGTGCTTGTCCCAATACTGGGGAGGAATTTGTGCGGGTGTTCAGAATTGAAAATGAAGGGCCATTTACCTTGAATCGGGAGGAGATTGATTGCGGAGGCTGGTATTCACCGGAGAAAATTTCTCGATGGATCTCTGAACGCCCCAGCGATTTCCCCGATGCCTTCATTCTGATCTGGAATATTTTTACCGGGCGATATACTTAGAACCTATCTCAACATCATCGATTTTGAGATAGGTTCTAATTACCAAACAGATTCCAAAATGATAGTTAAAAAAGCAAAGGATCATAATATCATCACCAGCAATACCTGCGGGAACATTCATGAAATCCTTACAGATGAGGATTACGAATCCCTCAGCGTGGCGGTTCTACCCGATAGCCAACCTACCAAGGGGCACTATCACGAAAATTTCGAGGAGATCTATTTTGTTCTCGATGGCTCCGTCAAACTCAAATTTTACAATCCCGAAAACGATGAAACCTGGTGCGACGAACTGAAAGCAAATGAACTCTGCGTCATCCCCAAAGGAGTGCATCATGTGATCGAGGAAACCTCTCCCGGCAATCGGCTCTGCGTACTCTGCGTACCCTGTTTCGTGGATGGGGATTTGATTCCTTCTGAAATATTATAAAACTGAATTTTATTCTTACTCTGCCGCCTTCAAATCCGGTTTTGTGTAAGAACCTTTGTAAGGCTCTCCAGTGCATTCGATACCACAGGTATGTTTCAGGTGAGGGATTTGTGAGATGCATTCCAGTACGATTGGCACCGAGCCGGCCGTAATCCGTTGCACACTGTTTTGCATGTCCTCGAAGGTGAAGGGGCGCGTTCCCACAGCAGGATTGGAAACAGAGTTGAGGAGTGCGAAATGAATTCCAAGCTGTCGCGCGTAAATTGTTTCCGTGCCGACATTATGACTTACCCAGTCGGCCCCCATGGTACGCATCATGCGGATTTCAGCCGGAGTTTCAAATCTTCCGGGGTCGTCTTGAATGATCACACCGGAAGTATGTATACGGCCATGGTAACCCTTTTTAGCTTTTTCTATGAGAAGTCTTCGCAGGTCAGGGCAAAGAGGCTCAGCAAAACTTGGAAATACTTTTTTTCGCACAATACCGGCGGCTCTTAGAACATTTTGCGGTCTCTGGTTGGCATATAGAATCAGATCGTCGGCGATTAACAAGTCATCGAAATCATAACCCGTATTGATGGCCCCGCCGGTGGCTCCGCCAAAGGCATGGGTTACCCCCAGTTGGTATAGAGCGGTCCAGGTTGTGACAAAGTGCCAGCCAGTTTCCTGGTTTTCTTTTCTGCCCTCTTCTCCATGCATGCGGATATAGTAAAACGGCACTCCCTTATAACGCATCCGGTAAATTGGCGGGCTTTCCCCGGCCTTGGTCTCCACTGTAAAAGAACCTTCCTCCTCCACCAATCCCTTTCCGAAATCCGGTGGATAGCCGAAAGAAGTTCCTCCTATCACCGCAATGGTGACTGTTTCCTCAGCCTGCAAGTCCAGAGGTTGGATAATAAATACAATTGCCCATAAAACCAGAATCAGGACCAAGATGGGATTCTTTTGCTGTTTGTTCATTTTCATAATATTCTCGATTGATTATTTATGCGTCCCTCACCGGGAATTCATACCTTGGCTGTTCGATTAATAATTTGCAAACATTTCACTTGTCTACACTGTTTTTCGCTGTAGCTTATTGCCCGTAGCCTATGCTTGCTTAGTATCTTTCTAAAGAAACTTTTATCCAGATATTGGGTGCTCCAGATTGAGCGACTCGATAATTGATGGCCCCGCATTTCGTTGAAATTCCTGGATGGGCCAGACTTCTCACGTATCGCCTCGGAGTGGCTTGCTATATGTTCATTCCAGGCGAAATTAAAACTTTGAAATACTTACCAAGCAAGAAATGACATCACCTTTATTTATTGAATTAAACTCCGACCGATTACGATTAATTGCTGCCACGGCAGAAACAGTGGAAGCGGAAATTAAGGACCATGGACAACTGGCCGACCTGTTACAGGCCGATGTTCCGAAGAATTGGCCCCCCGATTTGACGGAGGACGTTCTGGAGACGACGATTCGAAAACTCAAAGCCGACCCCGCCAGAGTCGGCTGGTATTCATGGTATATAGTCCGCCAAAGAAAGCGGCCGAATAACCCGATAGCGGTTGGTATCTGCAGTTTCAAAGGCCGCCCAAAACCTGACGGGACAGTCGAGATCGGCTATTCGGTTCTCCATCAGCATCGCAAACGAGGCTATGCTACGGAAACGGTGCGTCACCTTCTCAAATGGGCTTTTTCCCAAGAGGGAGTCCGCCGGGTAATCAGCGGAAACCTATCCCGACCTCTCGGCTTCTATTCGCGTGATGGAAAAAAACGGCTTTCGGTTTGCCGGACCCGGCTCGGAGGAGGGCGTGGTGCGATACAGCTTATCCTGCCCCCGGGAGGATCTTCCCTAGCGGAATTTACGGCAGGCAAAGTCCGAACTCTCTACTCAGCCAGTCCCCCCTTCAAACCACAGATTCTGAATACTCTAAAAGCTCGTTTCCCGAGGAAGAATTTGCCAAAATTGAATCCAGAATCATGAATCTAACCCTAAACCATTCAAATAATAGATTATGAAATGTTTATGCCACAGGTTAATACTTCGGGTTGCAGTTATGCTTGCAGTTGTTTTCTTCAATGGAAGACTGATTGCAATGGAAAAAGGGACGCTTGTTTTTCAATCCGATTTTGGGGTAACCGATAGTTACGCTGCCATCATGAAAGGGGTCGCTCGCAGTGTCAGCCGTGATATTGATATCTTTGATATCCGACATAATATCCGGCATTTCGACATCCGTGAGGGCGCCCGTAGTCTGGCTCAGAACGTGCAGTATTGGCCCAAGGGAACCGTTTTTGTCTCGGTTGTTGATCCGGGCGTCGGTACATCCAGAAAATCGGTTGTCCTGAAGACGAAAAGTGGTCATTACATTGTCAGTCCAGACAATGGCAGTTTAAGCATTGTGGCTGAAACACTGGGCATCGAAGCAGTCCGCGAAATCGATGAGAACGTCAATCGAAGACCGGACACACAGAGATCTTCCACCTTTCACGGCAGGGATGTTTATTCCTTCACTGGAGCGCGGCTGGCCGCCGGGATTATCAGCTATGAGGAGGTTGGCCCTTTGAGAAAACCTGAAGTTGTGGCTCTTCCCCCAATTTCCAAACCGGAGTTTCGCGATAATGCGATCTTCGCAATATTAACTGGAACTGACACCTTCGGTAATGTCGGCACTAACGTTAATCTGGAGTTTTTCTCAAAACTCAATGTCGGCGATTATAGTGGAGATGTAGATGTAATCGTGAAAAGGGAAGAGGAGGTCATATACCAATCCGTTCTTCCTTTCGTTCGAACATTTGGAGATGTCCCGCTGGGAAAGCCAATGGTCATTCACGGTTCTGCGCCTCCGTACAACATTGGGCTATCCATCAATCAAGCCAGTTTCGCCGATAAGCATAATATTGAGACAGGAGAAGGCTGGACAATCGAGTTAAGAAAGGGCGGAAACGAATAGGAAGTTTATGAATAAGTTATTAAATTGTGTTTTTTTAGGTATTTTCGTTGGAATTATTAGTCCGCTTTTTTCCAAGCCTGCTTTGGTCATGCAATCCGACTTTGGCACTGCCGATGGCGAAGTCGCCGTCATGGTCGGGGTGGCCCACAACGTCGATGAAGATCTCGCCATTTACCATATCACTCACGACATACCCAAATTCAACATTTGGGAAGCCGGCTATAAACTGTGGATGACCGCGCCCTACTGGAGGAATGACACCGTGTTTGTTTCCGTAGTCGATCCCGGTGTGGGCACAAAAAGGCGCTCTGTTGTTCTCAAGACCAAAAACGGCCAGTATTTCGTCAGCCCGGATAACGGTTCGCTTTCCTTGGTGGCCGAGGCGTTTGGCATCGAAGGGGTGCGCGAAATCGATGAGAGCGTCAATCGCCGAAAGGGTTCTGAGGAATCGCACACCTTCCATGGGCGCGACGTTTATTCATACACTGGAGCAAGACTGGCCGCGGGGGTAATAACCTTTGAAGGGGTCGGCCCGCTTTTGAAACCGGAAGTCCTCAAAATTGATTCTCCCGCAGCGAATCTGAGCAAGGACTCGGTAACGGGATTTATCCCTTATATCGACAAACATTTCGGCAACACCTGGAGCAATATCGAATTGGAAATGTTCAATGGCTTAAACCCGAAAACCGGGGAGCGATTCGACGTAACGATCAAGAAAGGCGACAAGGTGGTTTTCAATCGAGAGGTTCCATATTTTGACACCTTTGGTGAAGTGAAAATCGGCCAACCGGTCATATTTATCAATAGCCGCCTCTTCGTTTCCATCGCTTTGCGCCAGGGACATTTTGCCAAAGCCCACAATATCGAAAGCGGCCCGGAGTGGACCATTTCCTTCTCGCGTAAATAACAAAAACACTGAGCAGCTTGCAAAAGGGCTTAGCCCCTTGTTGTGATCTTCCACCGGCAGAGAAAGAAACCCATTATGCCGATTGCAAATAATGTCCCTGTTGACGGCTCTGGAATGGCCTCAAACCCTCCCAGGTGATAGATGTTCCCATTGGTGCTGCTTATCCAGGCTTCACCCTTCAAATCGTCAAAGGCGATCCCCGACATGCCGGAAACACCCAGGACCCCGGCATCAATGTCCTGAATAAAGGTACCCGTATCGGTTAACACCCGAATTGTATTCTGGCTGTCGCTGACAAGGTAAAGATTATCATCGGCGCCCAGCACCTCGACGTCGGCAAAAAATGCATCCCAGCCAGTCCCAAATCCAAAACTATTGAGCTGGTTCCCTGTTATTGAATCAAACTCCCGAATAAGATCGCTGGACCAATCTATGGTTATAAAGGTTTCGCGAGTTGGATGAAAAGAACCGCCGACCAGAGATCCAATCGGTTCGGCTAAATTTACGGAAGCCAGCAGGAAACCGGTGGTTTTGTCGACAGCAATGAGGCGTTGCGGATCTGTTTCTCCCTCGATGACCAATAAGGAGTTGGGCGGAGCGATAGTCCCGTTAATGTTGATCGACTGAAAGGCAAATTCGTAATCGGAATCATTGCCGTTGGAACCCGGATCGGGAATCGAGTTTACCAGCGCACCCAAGGAAGTATACTCGTGGATAAGGGAATTGAAAGATTGATGCAAAAAAAGGTCCCCTGAAACTGGATCGAATGCGATCCCGTTTATTTCACCTAATTCCGGTGGATCGAAGGAATCTATTAAAAAGATTTGTCCTGATATTCGGGGACAGAAAACCCAAAATCCTATTGCGGCAGCCGCCACAAAGGCCCGTCGCTTGGCTAGATAAGGTTTATACTTGTACCTTTCCATTTTAGAAGTCTAGCATGTTTGCGTTATTTGAACAATAATTTTTCTTCTCAGATTATTAAACTGGAAATTGCCTCAATCCTGGCAGAAGAGTGGAACTCTCACTTTAAACGTCCTCAGTTAAAATTTCCTTTATCCAGCGCCGGTGCGGCCCGGAGAGGGTAATCTTATCCAACCCGTCTATTGAAACCCATTTCAGATTGGAATTTTGTCTAATATCAGCTTGTTTGCCTTTACCCGGTCGACATCTGTATATGGATTCCGTTATCCTTTGGTTGCTGATCGAACGTTTGGCCCGTTTTATCAATGTCTTTTCTGTTCCGTTGGCAAGTATATCATCTACTATTGGCAGTTCATAGATGTTCGCCAACCGTCGACCATTGGGAGCGATCTGGTGAAGAAGCAGGGAATCGTCCAACCGTACCCAGAGACGGTCAATTCTTGCGGTGGAAATTTGGCGGGAGCGAAAACGTGGTATTGAATCCTGGGTTCCAGCGCGGTGGGCCAGGCAAAAGGATGAAACCGGACAGCGTGAACATTTCGGGCCGGACCGCAGGCAAACGGTCGCCCCCAATTCCATCATTGCCTGGTTGTGTCGGCCGGGTTTTCTCCGATCGAGAAGCCGATCCGCCGATTCCCGGAAAAACCCGACCGCCTCTGAATTGTTCTTAAATTCTTTTTCAATATTGTTTACCCGCGACAGGACCCGAACTACATTGCCATCCACGCAAGCTGCCGGAGTTTCGAAAATTATGCTCGTAATGGCTGCTGCTGTATAACGGCCCACGCCGGGTAATTTTTCCCAGTCGGCAGCCGATGTCGGAATTTCCTTAAGTTCAGTAATCTCCCTTGCCAACCGGTGCAGGTTCCGGGCCCGCTGGTAATAACCCAATCCTTCCCAGAGCTTGAGGACCTGTTCTTCCTTTGCCTTGGCCAGGATTTTGAAATTGGGAAATAATTTTATCCAGCTTAAGAAATATGGTATAGCGGTATCGATCCGGGTTTGCTGGCACATGAACTCGGAAACTACGGTTCGGTAAAGTGTCGGTTTGCTCCGCCAGGGAAGCGCCCTTCCTTGGGAATCATACCACCGGCCAAGTTTTTTGCGAAAGGCGGCCAGGTTTTTCACAAGAATTTTATTGCCAATGGTTAGTTGATTGAATCGCGGGATAGAATCTGCATAAATGCACCACGATGGCCAGAAAAGCAAAGAAAACTGTCTCCGAAAATCCACCTAAAACTACTCTTTACACCATCGAACTGGATGAGGCCCAGATGGAAAAATTGAAAGAGTATTGCGATTTTCGGCTGTGGGAATTTTTTAGCGTCGATTACGCTCGTTTTGCCTTCAAACATAAGATGCTGAAGGTCAATGTAGTCGGCTATAAGAGCGGAAAGGCGGTTATATCAGGAAAAGGCACCGAGGATTTCGTGCGCGACGTGCTGGAAGCGGAAATTACCGGAGAGCCGCGCCTCGGTTACGATGAAGTTCATAATCCTGAGTGGTTTGAAGATCATGCCGGTCTCGACGAAGCGGGCAAGGGCGACCTCTTCGGACCGGTAGTCTGCGCCACGGTGATTGCCGATGGTGACATTGTTCGAAAATGGATGGAGGAAGGCGTAAAGGATAGCAAAAGGCTTTCCGATCCACAGATATTGAGGCTCGACAGAAAAATCCGACAAACCAAAGGCGCGGTCGTTAAAACTGCATTCTGCGGCATGACCAAATATAACCAACTGATGTCGCGACCGCAGGCCAATCTGAACAAGTTGATGGCCTGGCTGCATGCCCGCGCGCTGGAGGAAGCTCTGGCCAAACGACCTACTGCCTGGGGCATGCTCGATCAGTTCTCAAAACAGCCTTTGGTACAAAAAAATCTGAAGGAAAAGGGGGTGAAATTCGATCTGCGTATGCAGACCCATGCGGAGTCCGACCCGGTGGTGGCAGCGGCTTCCATCGCGGCCCGGGCCGAGTTTGTCCGCCAAATGCAGAAGCTATCCAAAATATTCGGGCAGGAATTGAAAAAAGGGGCCGGGGCTCTGGTCAAAGCTCAGGCCCGGGAATTGGTGGAAAAACTCGGACCGGAAGCGCTGGGTGATTACGCCAAACTTCATTTTAAGACATCCTATGAAGTTCTTGGGTTGCCGGTTCCGGCGAAAAACAATGCCTGGCAACGGTGGTAAGATTTAAAGAATGAGTAACCTGCGCCGGTTCGACCTTCAGCATATAACTAATGGCTTCGAGCAATTGGTGGGGATCGATGAAGCCGGGCGTGGATGTCTGGCCGGTCCGGTAGTGGCAGGCGCCGTTTGTCTGGGCAGAAAATTCTTGAACGGTTCCTGGTGCAAGCAATGGGCCGATAGCGTTGACGACTCAAAAAAACTTACAGCATCGGAACGAGAAATCATATTCCAAGAGCTTCAAAACCTGAAAAAATCAGGACAATTGCTTGCTGAGACGGGCTCGGCCACGGTGGGCGAAATAAACTCTCTCAACATTTTGGGCGCCACTCGGCTGGCTATGCAGCGGGCTCTCCAATCCATTAACCGGGTGGCTCACGGTAATCTGAATTTACCCCAAAAAATTGCCCATTCACCCTTGTTCGATGAAAGAGAGGCGGATCTTAATCCCAGGGAGAGGAAAACCAGTCTTATTCTGATAGATGGCCGCCCTCTCAAACCTTTTCCCTATGAACACCAGGCAATTGTCAAGGGCGATGGCAAATCGTTGGCCATAGCTCTGGCCTCCATTCTGGCCAAAGTCACCAGGGACGGTATCATGAATGAAATGGATCAACAATATACCGGTTATGGTTTTGGCCAAAATAAAGGCTACGGTACCTCTGCGCATCGAATGGCAATTTCCCGGATGGGACCAACGGTAGAGCATAGACCTCTCTTTTTGCGGAAGATATTCCTAAACGTGCCGGCTATAAAGCAGAAAGAACTTCTGTTGAAAGCGATGAAAATGAATTAGACAATTAGCGAAAAACCGACTAAATGTTTATCTTTTGCCATGTCCAAAAATCCAATATTGCTAGGACTCAATATCGACCATTGCGCGACATTGCGCCAGGCCCGCTACCGGGAATATGCTAGAGATTGCGGCCAAATGGTCGAGCCCGATCCGGTGGCTCTGGCCCTTTCTGCCGAGAAAGCAGGGGTTGACGGCATTACCGTTCACCTTCGTGAAGACCATCGCCATATACAGGACAGCGATGTCTGGCGATTGCGTGATTGCATACAGACTCGACTCAACTTCGAAATGGCTTGTACCGATGCCATGCTCCAAATCGCCTTGGAGTTAAAGCCGGAAACCGCCTGTCTGGTTCCCGAAGGGCGACAGGAAGTGACCACGGAGGGCGGCCTCGATGCTGCCGGACAACGACAACGAGTGGGGAAAATTGTCGAGAATCTGAATGCCAATGGAATCGCCACCAGTCTGTTCATTGACCCTGAACCGGAGCAAATAAAAGCTGCTGCCGAGATGAATAGTCCTCTTATTGAATTGCATACCGGAACCTTCGCCAATGCCTATTACGACCTCGAACAGCGTAACATTGAACTGGAAAAACTACGCCAAGGCATCGAATTGGCTCATGAACTGGGCATTACGGTCAATGCCGGGCATGGGATCAATTACATCAATATCAGTGAAATAAGGCAATTGCCTTGGCTGCATGAACTCAATATCGGGCATAGCATTTTAAGCAGAGCTATGTTTAACGGGATCGAAGAAGCCGTGCGGGAAATGAAACTTCGCATGAATCTGGCCCTGGCATGAGCATTTCGCTGCCTACAGGCGGTCGGGTTATAGGAGTAGGAACCGACATAATTGAAGTTGAACGCATCCGTAAAGCCTATGAGCGGCATGGCGATCGTTTCCTCCAACGCATATATACCGATGAAGAAAAGGATTATTGTTTTTCCATGAAAAACCCTTACCCCCATCTGGCGGCCCGGTTTGCGGCCAAAGAGGCGGCTTCAAAGGCTTTCACTACGGGTATCGGCCGCCATCTTGCCTGGACTTCCATTTCCGTTTACAATGGTGAGCGGCGTCAACCTTATGTTCGACTTGATGAAAAAGGACTGGAACTATTAGAAGAAGTAAACGCCAGTGAGATTCTCATTTCCCTGTCGCACACCTCGATTCACGCAACTGCGGTGGCTTTATTGATGCAGACTTCCTCTTGATATGAATCACGCCCACCCAATCCTCTCCTGTCGGCAATCAATTGATTTCGAACGTCGATTGTTAGGTGGTGTCGAGGCTCACGAATGGGATGCCATGAACCGCGCCGGACGCTCCTTGGGCCGGGCGATTTTGAGAGATTATCGGGAAATAGGGCCGATTGCCGAATCTCTCCACATACTCGCCTTGCTGGGCACGGGACACAACGCCGGGGATGCTCTTATTGCTTGTGAGGAAATCTTGCAATGCCATCCCGGCACCCAAATTTTTCTGCTTTTCGTTTTTGGCCCTAAGGGCTTGAAACCATTGACCCGCCGCTGCTTCGACAACCTTCTCCGAACCGGCGGTGAAAGTATCAAAACAATTTCCTGGACCCAAAGGGAGATACCTGAGGCCGAGGGGGTTTTGTTTCCTATATGCATTGATGGCATCCTGGGAATGCAGTTCAGGCCACCCATCCGACCACCCGGTGATGCTGTTGTAGAGTGGATCAATAAATTGCGGAACGTAAGGATGCGGGCAGCCGTCGATCTTCCCAGCGGGGTGGGAGACTCGTGCGCACAGAAATCTTTCCGGGCCGATTTTACCTATGCCACCGGAATTGCCAAGGAGCCGCTTTTTGACCCTGCAAACGCCCCCTCTGTCGGTCGGGTGAGGTATCTCGATATCGGATTTTTCGAGAGTGATCTGGCGGAGGAACGGAAAAACTTCATTCTCCAGCCAAGCGTCCTCGATCCTCTTCGCGGACTCAGGCCGCCGCAAACGGACAAACGCTCTTACGGGCATCTATTTATCTTGGGCGGCTCCCGTTCCATGCCCGGGGCAATTCTCATGGCAGTGCGGGCGGCCTTGAAAAGTGGCGTGGGCCTTTTGACGGCTTTCGTGCCGGAATCTGTGGCGGCCCAGTTTGCGGCTGTAGCGCCCGAGGCCATGTGGGTTCCCTGGCCGGAAACTCCTGAAGGCGGTTTAGCTTTGGAAGGTTTTCATCTTCTTGAGAAAAAGATCTCCCGGGCGACGGCAATTCTGGTTGGTCCCGGAATGGGTCCAGAGAAAGAAACCCGGACCCTGATTGATCGAGTTGTGAAGGAAATTTTATTGCCCATCGTATTGGATGCCGATGCCCTGCAACCAGAAATTGTTAATTCCGCAGCCTCAAGACCTTCCTCCGCCGGAAGTGTCGTTCTGACACCGCATATGGGGGAATTCAATCGTATTTCAGAATCAGGAAAAACTGATTTCGATGAATCTGAGTTAATAAAATTTTGTCGAAAAAATCAGGCCATTACCATTTTGAAAGGCTCCTTTACCCGAATTTGCGATGGCTCGCGAATCATGGTTAGTCCCTTCGGGGGACCATTGCTGGCCCGCGGTGGCAGTGGGGACATTCTCAGTGGTTTAGTCGGGAGTCGTGTGGCGCCTCCTTTGACAAATCCATTTAAAGCGGCCTGCCAGGCGGTTGCCTGGCATGGATTGGCAGCTGATGCCTTGGCTCGTGAAGAAGGCCCCACGGCGGTAACCACGACAGACGTTCTCCCTTACCTAAGCGCGGTTCTGCGGAATGAGTGAGGATCTGAACGAGAGGCAGGCCTTGATGGTGCTGAATGGATTGCCTGGCATCGGGCCGATTTCCACCACCCGTTTGCTGAATCATTTTGCCGGCGATCCACAGGCAATTTTCATAACCAATGAAAAAGCGCTTCTGGAGGTTGAGGGAATTGGCAAAAAAAATTCGCGGACAATCCTCGATTGGCCGAAAAATTTTGACCTGAAACGTGAAGAAACCTTGCTGGAAAAACATGGCGCCCGGTTTGTTACGATTAAAGATGAGCAATATCCCGCCCTTTTGCGGGAAATCTACGATCCACCCGCCGGCCTCTATTTTCTGGGAGAAGGCAATTTGGGAAATTCATTTGCCGCCATCGTCGGAACGAGGCGGCCAACGCTCTACGGTCGTTCCGTAGCTCGGCGATTGGCCGGCGACCTGACCCGGCTGGGCTTTTGCGTTGTCAGTGGGTTTGCCCGGGGAATCGACAGCGAAGCCCACGAAGGAGCCCTCGAAGCGGGCGGTAAAACAGTGGCCATATTGGGTTGTGGACTCGATATAATCTATCCCTCGGAAAACCTCGAACTTTACCGCAAAATTTCCCAAGCAGATGCCGGAGCAGTGGTCTCGGAATTTTCCTTTGGACGACGGGCGGACCGGCAGACCTTTCCCATGCGCAACCGACTTATTTCCGGTATGTGTCAGGTGGTTGTGGTGGTGGAGAGCGACCTCAAGGGCGGTAGTATGATAACGGCCCGGTTTGCCGGGGAACAGGGACGACTGATATTCGCCGTTCCCGGGCGCATTGACCAATCTGCCAGTCGTGGCTGCAACCGTTTGATTCGGGATGGGGCTACCTTGTTCAGCTCAATAGAGGATCTGATAGATGAACTCCGCTATACCGGGCAAATGCAGCTTGGTCTCGAATCTGTCGCTGCCGGCATTGGAGTAAAAGAACCCCTAACGGGAAAATTCCCGTCCGGCAATTTAAGTGAATCCGAAAAAACAATCGCCCAATGCTTCGCCGATGGCGCCATCCTCTATCCCGACACTGTCGGCGAAATCACCAAATTACCACTCAACGAAGTCACCGCTGGCCTCATGATGTTGGAACTAAACCGAATCCTTCGCAAAAGAGCCGACGGCTCCTACGAACAAACCGCCTGATCGCATGACTGTTGGGGTTGTTTTTAACAATATAAAATGGGCGACCAGTAATCTCACTTCAGGGCCTTGGCAGGTTTGGGCATAAGATACCATAGGACGGCCGCTATGATCAAAAGTCCCGGTACGTCACCCATAAGGTTAGCCCGCTCCGATTCGTCCACAATCGCCTGAACAAGCATGATACCGCCATGCACGATGCTGGACCAGATGGTGAACCAAATGAGGCTACGATGAGATTGAGGGTCCCTTGAAGCTAAAAGGAGAAAAACGCCCAATGTCGCATAGACTCCAAGGATCATCTGTTCGTATTCAGTTTGCCCCGGATCCCACATCCAGGCGGACGGCCATATTTTCATGAGGATAGATAGACCAACGATAAAGGTGAGGCCGACGACTACCAAGGCGACCTTTAAATATTTAAGCTTATTTTCTTCATTCATGGTAATTTCCTATCGTTATATAAAATCCAACAGCAAACCTGGTAAAAATTTATATGGATCTTCGCCATACGTTTATTACCTGCCTCCCCATTGACTTGGAAAATACGGGTTGTGGAAGGCAAAAGGAAGAAGCGGTGGAGGGGGTAGACGCAAAGAATTGTATTGGAGGGGCTGAATTTCGCTCTTCAGCCTGGAGGCCAGGTCATTTGGCGGCCAGCGAGGAGGTGGACGTGAAGGTGTGGAACACTTTCTCCGGAATGAAGGCCGTTATTGATAACGATACGGAAGCCGTTTGATAAATTTCTTTTTTTGGCAATATTCCTTGCCACGAGAAGTAAATGGCCGAGAAGGTGCTCATCTTCGTCTCCGGCTTCTCCTACCCTCGCGATCAGTTTTTTGGGAATAATCAACAGGTGTAAAGGCGCCTGGGGGTTGAGGTCGTGCAGGGCGATGCAATGATCGTCTTCGGATTCAATCTTGGCCGGGATCTCGCCGGCGATGATTTTCTCAAAAATGGTTTTTTCTTCCGGCATTTGATGAGTTTTATGTCTGTTTCTACAGGTAAAGGACAGTAAGAGCAGTGTTGGGAGTGGACCATTTTGCAGCCAGTTCGTCGATATAAATTAGCGCGTCCTGATAACTCTTCTGTATTCTCCGGGTCCAGTACTTGCCCGCTGGGCAGAGAGATACGCGCAGCCCACTAACGACAAGGAGATTTTCGTTATAACCGGCCAGGTGCTTCAGACTTTTGATGAATTCCAACCTTACCCACAGGGGATCAAATGAATTTCGACTCAGATCGAGGTGGGCAAAACCCCAGGAAGGTGGCAGGGGACATTGACTGGCAAAGAGTTTGAGCGCGGCTTGGGTAAAATTGTCGAGCGGGGCCGACCTGTCGGCCGAGCCCGTAAGAGAATACTCGATGGCGGTTTTTATCTGGTTTGCCAAGTAGGGGTCCTGTCCGGTCACTCGTCCGAATAGGGAGTGCAGGCAATGCACTTTGGCCAGTTCATTGGGATTTTTCATGAATTCTTTTTGAGATCGGAAATTTCTTTGGCCATCTCTGAAATATCGCGGAAATCTTTGTAAACACTGGCAAACCGCACATAGGCGATCTGGTCAATATTTTTCAGTTTTTCCATGACGCGCTCCCCGATGGACCGGCCGGAAATTTCAAAGTCACCCTCGCTTTCCAGCTCCAGAGTCACGTCGGATATAAGCATATTGATTTGTTCAAGGTCAATAGGGCGTTTTTCACAGGCTCGTCTGATGCCGTTGAGAATTTTATTGCGGTCGAATTCCTCGCGACGCCCGTCCCTTTTGATAACAACAAGATTTTCACGGAGAATTTCCTCAATGGTGTTGAACCGATAATTGCATTCGGTGCATTGGCGGCGCCGGCGGATGGTTCTTCCGTTTTTACCTACCCGCGAATCGATCACTCGAGTGTCCTGAGCATTGCATTTAGGGCATTGCATGGATTTTAAAAATAGAAATCAAAGGCACAAAAAGTTCTCCAGAATCTTTATTCCATTTTTCGTAGCATAGGATTCGGGATGAAACTGGACGCCCCAGACGGGCAGTTCCCGGTGCTTGATGCCCATGATTTCGTTTACGGACGTTTCCGCCGTTATCTCCAAACAATCGGGCAAGGTATCGCGTTCCAGTAAAAGAGAGTGGTAGCGGGTGGCGGTAAAAGGCGAATCCATACCCCCGAAGAACGGTCCCCCCCGATGAGAAATAGAGGAGATTTTTCCATGCATGAGGCGACCGGCCCGCACTACGCGACCCCCGAAATACTGCCCAATGCACTGATGCCCGAGGCATACACCGAGCAGTGGCTTTTTCCCTGCAAAAGCGCCCACCAAATCAAGGCTGCGGCCCGCCTCGTTGGGAGTACAGGGACCGGGAGAAAGGACCACTCTATCAGGATTCAGGGAAAGGGCTTCGCTCACCGAAATTTCGTCGTTGCGAACTACTTTTTGCTCGATGCCCAACCTGCCGAAATATTGCACCAGATTGTAAGTAAATGAATCGTAGTTGTCGATTACCAGCATCATGGCAATTTTGCATCATGCCAGGGAAGGCCTTAGGGTCAATTAAGTTTTGATTTTCATAAATGACACCGACAGGCTGGAATTTCTCCGTAAACGATATTCATGAGTTCGTTTTTCCAAAGAATCCCCTGCCAGACAGAAACCGAAGCCCGCCTCGGAATTCTGCAAACCGCCCACGGAATGGTGGAAACGCCTGTATTCATGCCGGTCGGAACTCAGGCCACGGTGAAGGCGGCCACTCCTGCCCAATTGCGGGAAATTGGCTGCCAGATCCTTCTCGGAAACACCTATCACCTGCATTTGCGGCCCGGTTCGGAATTGATACGCAATCTGGGCGGATTGCATGTCTTTATGGGTTGGGAAAGACCTATTTTGACTGATAGCGGAGGGTTCCAGGTTTTCAGCCTGGCCAAACTGAGAAAAATTACCCCGGAAGGCATCCATTTTCGCTCTCATCTCAATGGAGACAAATTTTTCCTTGGTCCCCTTGAAGCGGTGAAAATTCAGCAAAACCTGGGTTCCGATATCGCTATGGCCCTCGATGAATGCCCGCCTTATCCTTGTCAGGAAGAGGCCTGCCGGCTGGCTAACAAGCGCACTCTCGAGTGGGCCGGACAATGTTTGGAGTCAGCTCATAGCACCGGTTTTTTTGATTCCGGGAACCATCTTTTCGGAATCGCTCAGGGTTCGGTTTATAAACATTTAAGAATTGAGTGCGCACAGGCTCTCGCTTCCTTGAACTTTTGCGGATACGCCATAGGTGGTGTTGCCGTGGGTGAGCCGGAACGGATGATGCTTGACCAGGTTCGCTGGACGGCACCGCACCTGCCAGCGGAAAAACCGCGTTACGTAATGGGAGTGGGCACACCGCCGCAATTGCTCAAAATGATTGCCCTGGGGGTGGATATGTTCGATTGTGTGATGCCCACCCGGGCTGCTCGCCATGGAACCGCCTTCACCCCGTTCGGCAAAATCAACCTGCGCAATAGCCGATTCAGGGAGGATAAACGGCCGCTTGCGGAAGGGTTGGACAATTACACCTGCCAACACTTTACCCGCGCCTATTTACGCCATCTCGTTGTAGCCGAGGAAATCCTGGCCAGCACCCTTCTCACCATTCACAATCTTCATTTTTATTTGGATTTAATGAAGCAAGTTCGGGAGCATCTCCAAAAGGGGGATTTCGACAATTGGAGTCTTCATTGGATAGCCACCTATGAAGAGGGCGAAGCGGAAAACTCCAAATAATTCTAGAACCTATCTCAAAATCGCAGATGAATGATGTTTGTAGCGCCACGGTGGCAGATGCCAGGCGGTTTTGCGCCCAGATGGGCTGGAAGCCCCTCGGGAGCAAACCAACGCCGCAGGTGCTACCGTGCCGAACAAATCCTTTGGAAAGAGGCAGTTATGTGTTTGAGCGGCGTTCCGGCGGGGCTGCAGGGCTGCCAGCCCGGCAAGCCCCGTCGCGCATTGCTCAAAACATATAATTGCTCTCTGCATCATCATCATCGAATTTGAGATAGGTTCTAATAAAAGCAAGAGTATGAAATCAAAAAATTATTGTGCCCTGCCAATCATATTTACAGCCTGTTTTTTCTTATTGGCGGGAAACTACCTGTTGGCTAAAGACGTCACCCTCATTCTGGGAGCAGTCCCTTGGGAAATGGCCCCCGTCGAGGCCGAATTGACCGATGCCGAGCCGGGTACGGTGAATAACATTCCTTTCATTCGCGGCAAGCTTTACGGTATGCCGGTAGTGGTCAGCCTGACCGGGGTGGGGAAAACCAATACCGGCATGGTGGTCGGCGTGCTTTGCAATGAATTCAGGCCGAAGCGTGTTATTTTTAGTGGCACCGGAGCGCGCGTGAAACCGGAAATCAAGGCAGGCTATATAATTCTGGCAGAGGAAACGTTTTTCCACGATGCAGGAAATCTCCACCACGACGGTATGCAAATGCGCCCTATAAACGGTCCCGAAAAGGGAAAATTCAGGGAGCCGGTATTCAAACCGAGCCCATCGCTGTTGGCCAAGGCCTTAGAGGTTACCAAATCCCACGAGCCAAAGGAGCTGATAAATGTTGATGGTGAAACCTATCCTACTAAAATTCGCACTGGACGGATAACCACCGGCGATCTATTCAGCGTCAACGAGTGGAAGCTGGACGAAATCCGGCATAAATTCGAGGCCGACCTTTTTGAAATGGAAGGTGCCTCGGTGGGGCAGGCTTGCCAGATTCTGGATGTTCCCTGGTTACTTATCCGTGGGGGGAGTGACTTGATCCAAGCCGGCAACGCTTCTGAAGATTACAAAAAATACGGCCCCATAGCCGCTAAACAAGCCGCCCTTTTCACCCTTTATTTCATCGAACAACTTGCCCAATCCGAATTGAAAGCAAATTGAGGGAATAATCAAGAATTTCACTTCCGACGAGAAACCATTAATCCGGCACGCCCCGAGTTTGATACCATACCGGGGCGGAATAATTTAAGCTTATGGGTAAATTAAGATTTCCTAAAGCTATGATTTTTTCGCAATTTCAATTTAAAAAACACGATTATGTGCTATATTATGGTTACCTAACCTTCCTAATGTTCCTGTAGATACCTCTCAACCTTCTAACCTGAATTGACGGAGGAATCAACATGAGAGAGAGTGAGAGCGAGAATGAGAAAAGGGTCTATTATCCTCCCGGGCTGAGCAAGGGACCTGCCCTTTCTTTTTGGGGGGCACTACTTTTATCGGGACTGATATTCCTGATGCTGCCTCTGACTCAACTGCTTTCCGGGTTGCGGAAGCCGCCGGAGCGGATTGTTGCAGATGAAGTTTCTATCGCACCACCACCGGCTCCGCCGCCGGAACCACCGCCGGAAGAGGAGCCAGCGCCTGAGCCCGAGGAAATTGAACTGCAGGAGGAGGTCCAAGTGCTCGACCTGTCTATGATCGATGCCGCACTGAACCCAGGGTTCGGCGATGCGCTTCATTTAGGTGAAGCCATTATTCCGCTCGGAACAGGCCCGCAAACTATTGCCGATATGGATATCTTTGAGCTTAAAGATCTGGACAATAATCCACGACGTCTGGTCGCCATTGCCCCGGTTTACCCGTTCAACCTTAAAAGAATGGGTATCGAGGGTGATGTTAAGCTGGTTATCATCATCGATAAGAATGGGAAAGTCATTAGAGCCACGGTCAAAGAATCCACTCACAAGGAATTTGAAGACCCCTCCATTACAGCGCTGATGCAATGGAAGTTCGAGCCTGGAACGAGGAACGGAAAACCAGTCAAGGTTCGCCGTATTCAACCTTTGAATTACAAACTGCACAAATAATCTGGATTCGTTTCCATTTTTTTCCGGCTCTGCCCCGACCAGTTCCCGGTTAATGCATATTTAATCAGGGTGGTCCCTTGTATGTTGGCTTCTTCGAGGTATATTATAGAGGGAAAGTTCTCCGCTTCGGACGGCTTTTTTCGTTCCGTTGCTTTGATTGAATTCATCGACTGAAAAGTTTGTTTCTGCAAAAAATGAGCCGGTATCGAATCGCATGGCTGCCCGGTGATGGCATAGGCAACGAAGTTATGGCCGCTGCCCGGCTGGTTTTGGACCAAGTCGGACTGGAGGCCGAATATCTGCCCGGCGACATAGGCTGGGAGTTCTGGCGCTGCGAAGGCGATGCATTGCCGCAACGGACCCTCGATCTCTTGCAAAGTGTCGATGCTGCTCTTTTCGGGGCAATTACCTCGAAACCGGCCAAGGCGGCCGAAGCAGAATTAAACCCTGAGCTTCATGGGAAAGGCCTGGTTTACCGTTCTCCCATTGTCCGCATGCGGCAGATGCTCGATCTGTATGTCTGCCTCAGACCCTGCAAAGCGTATGCGGGAAATCCTCTTAATTTCAGGGAAGGAATCAATCTGGTCGTTTTTCGTGAAAACACCGAGGATCTTTATTCAGGAGTTGAATTCAACCCGGTTCCGCAAGAATTATCCGGTCTCCTTGAGAAAATCTCCCCCCCCTTTTCCGCATTCAAGGACCTTCCGAACGATGAAGTTGCCATATCCTGCAAGATAAACACAAAAAAGGGCTCCGCCGCCATCGTCCGGGCTGCCTTTGATTTTGCCAGGAAAGATAAGCGGAAAAAGGTCACCATCGTTCATAAGGCTAATGTCGTGCGCGCGACCGATGGGTTGTTTCTGGACGAAGCGGCGGCGGTTGCCCGGGAGTATCCGGATATCCCGATGGATTCTGCCAATGTTGATGCCATCTGCATGTGGCTTTTGAAAAATCCGGACAACTACGATGTGCTGGTGGCCCCGAATTTATACGGCGATATCATCTCGGATCTGGCTGCCCAGATGGTTGGAGGGCTTGGTTTTGGCTGTTCCGGCAACATTGGCAGAAAAATGGCGGTTTTCGAACCTACTCATGGTTCTGCTCCGAAATATGCGGATCAGTGGAAGGTTAACCCGATTGCCACCATCCTGGCCTCCAAAATGATGCTTGATTGGCTGGGAGAAAAGGAAAAGGGCCAGCGATTGGAAGAGGCAGTGGCTACTGTCATCAAAGAGGGACGTGTCCGAACTTATGATATGGGAGGGCAGGCTGCTACGATGGATATGGCAGAAGCCATCGGGGAGAAATTATCTGTTTTGTCATGAATCGTGATATTATTCTGCATGAGGTCGGCCCCCGCGATGGCCTGCAGTTTGAAAATCAAACCGTCCCGTCGTGGGAAAAGCTCAAATGGATCGGCGCACTGATCGATTGCGGGATCGAGATCATTCAGGTCGGTTCTTTCGTTCATCCCGCCAGGGTGCCGCAAATGGCCGATACCGATTTGCTCTTGACCGATCTAAGAAAAGATAAAATTCGGAGTTCCGGCGTCATTTTTTCCGGCCTTGTTCTCAACGAGCGAGGCCTCGAACGTGGCTTGGCTTGCGGGGTCGACCTGTTTTGCATGGGGGTTTCGGCCAGCGAGACCCACAGCCGAAAAAATACCGGTATGTCCATCGCCGAGGCAACTGACCGTATTATCGCCATGGCCGCTCGGGCCGAAGAGGCCGGAAAAAAGGTGCAGCTTTCCGTCCAATCGGCCTTTGGTTGCGGTTATGAAGGTCATGTGCCCGCGGAAAAGGTGACGGGATTGGTGCAAAAATTTCTCGATGCCGGTTTTAAAACTATCAGCCTGGCCGACACCGCCGGCCACGCAACTCCGGATCAGGTCGAGAAGCTGTTTACCGCTGTTGCAGTGCTGGACGATGAGGCGGAGTGGGCCTGTCACCTGCATAACACCTACGGGCTGGGATTAGCCAATTGCTATGCCGCCCTCAAGGTGGGGGTAAACTATTTCGAATCTTCCTTTGCCGGTTTGGGCGGTTGCCCCTTTACCAAGATTGCCGGCGGAAATGTCTGTACGGAGGACTTGGTACACATGCTCCAGCGCATGAATCTCAAGAAAAAGGTGAATTTGGGCAAATTGATTGAAATCGCTAACGATGTGGGCCGATTTTTCGAGCGGGAGATGTCCGGGTATGTTCACAAGACCGGTCCGATACTCGAATACGAGAGAGTTTAAGAAAAATTCAATGCAATGAAGATGTTATCCGGTATTCGTGTCCTTGACTTGACCAATGTTCTGGCCGGTCCTTTCGCCACCATGCATCTTGCCCTATTGGGAGCGGAGGTTATCAAGATAGAACGCCCGGGAGAGGGCGATCTGGCGCGCCGGTTGGGAAACGTGCCGGAGTTGAACGACAAGCTCATGGGCACGAGCTTTCTAGCCCAGAATGCCAACAAGAAATCCTTTACTCTGAACCTTAAGGCCGGAGGAGGCCGGAAAATTTTCAAAAAATTGGTTAAAACCGCCGATGTCATTGTTGAAAACTTCCGTCCCGGCGTGATGGACCGGCTGGGTCTCTCTTACCAAACCCTGAGCGATTTAAATCCGCGGATCATCTATTGCGCCATTTCCGGATTCGGCCAGACCGGACCGGATGCCATGAAACCCGCCTACGACCAGATCATCCAGGGCCTCAGCGGAGTCATGGCCATCAATGGGGATGAAACCCTCAATCCTCTGCGTTGCGGGTTCCCAGTTTGCGACACGGTTGGCGGTCTGAACGCCGCTTTCGCCATCATGGGGGCGCTTTTTCACCGGGCGAGGACGGGCGAGGACGAGGGGCAATTCATCGATGTCGCCCTGCTGGACTCAATTATGCCCTTAATGGGCTGGGTGGCGGCCAACCTGCTTATAGGCGGAAAGCCTCCCCAACTTCTCGGCAACGACAACTTCACCGCCGCTCCCTCGGGAACCTTCCGCACTGGAGACGGAAGCATCAACATTGCCGCCAATAAGCAGGAGCAATGGGAGGCTGTTACGGAAGTGCTGGGTGTGCCGGAATTGAAGACGGACCCGCGGTTTCAGAAACGGGATGCTCGCAAAAAAAACCGCAAGGAGCTTACTCCGCTACTGGAGGCAAAACTGAAAGAAAAACCGACCAGACATTGGGTGGAAGCTTTCAACGCCAGAGGAATTCCCGCGGGTGAAATTCTCGAACTCGAGAAGGCCTTGCAATCGCCGCAGATAAAACATCGCCAGACTATCGGGTCGGTCAGCAAGAAAGGTGTAGGGGAACTGAAACTATTTAATTTAAGCGCCAAATTCGAGAAAACTCCCGGAGCCGTGGTCTCACCACCTCCGGATCTCTCCGCCCATACTGGTGAAATCCTGAAGGAACTCGGCTATTCCGACCGCGAGATTGAAACGTTTAGGAGTGTCAAAATCATCTAGTCCTATGAACATGACAATTGTTGAAAAAATTCTCTCCCGTGCATCGGGAAGGTCAAATTTGAAGCCGGGGGATGTCGTTGAGCCAGCGATTGATCTTGCCATGTCACACGAAAATGGAGCGCTCGTTATCAACCAGTTTTTGCAGATATTTGAGGGAACCCCCCTCGATCCGAAAGTCTGGGATGCCTCCAAAATCGCCATCATTTTCGACCACCGCGTTCCGGCGGAGTCCTCCAAAACAGCCAGCAACCAGAAAAAGATCCGCGAGTTCGTCAACAGGCAGTTTATTGACAAATTTCACGACATACGCGGCGACGTGGGCGGGATATGCCATCAAATTCTCCCCGAATCCGGTTATGTGCGCCCCGGCTGCGTAGTGGTGGGGACGGATTCGCATACCACCAGTCACGGTGCTCTGGGCGCGTTTTCGTTCGGCATTGGCGCCACCGAGATGGCCAGCGTCTGGGCCTTGGGCAAAGCCCTCAATGTGGAAGTTCCCCCCACCATCAAGGTAAACGTGACGGGAGCTTTCCCGACTTTTGTCGGTCCGAAGGATTTTATTCTGCACCTGATCGGGAAAATCAGCGCACAGGGAGCCAATTTTCGTGTTATCGAGTATCACGGGGAGACTATCCGCGACATGACCACTTCCGGCCGCCTGGTCATCTGCAATATGTCGGTGGAAGCCGGTGCCACTTCCGGTATTGTTCCACCAGATGAAGAAACCATTCGTTACCTGCGGGAGGAAGCTGGCGTTCAGGACTCGTTGGACATGGTGGTCCCCGATGCCGGCGCCAATTATGATGAGGTAATCAATATCGACGTCTCAAAACTGGAACCCCAAATTGCCTGTCCCCATACCGTCGATAATATCAAGGGGATTAAGGATGTCAGCGGAACAAAAATCGATCAGGTGGTGATCGGTTCCTGCACCAACGGACGCCTCGACGACTTGGAAATGGCGGCGCGAGTCATCAGGGGCAAAAAGATCGCCCGGAACATCCGCATGCTGGTTTTTCCCGCCTCCGGGAGAATTTATTCACAGGCTCTTGGGAAGGGGTTGATCGGCGACTTCATGACTGCCGGAGCGGTGGTTATGAACCCGGGTTGTGGTCCTTGCCTAGGAATCCACGAAGGCGCCCTCGGGGATGGGGAGGTAGCCCTTTCCACCACCAATCGAAACTTCAAGGGACGCATGGGAAACCCCACCGCCGAAGTTTATCTCTGTTCACCAGTCGTGGCGGCGGCATCGGCCGTTGCCGGAGTCATCACCGATCCACGGAAAGGAGTGAATTAATCATGGCAAAAGTAATTTTCACCGTTGGCGACGATATTTCCACTGATATCATCTATCCCGGCCGCTACATGGCCACCGTGCTGCCGGAGGAGACGCCCCAATTCGCCTTTGCCGATAATCCCGACTTCAACGCGCGGCTTCTTTCCCTGAAAAAAAATCACCAGAGCGTCATCGTGGCAGGAGAAAACTTCGGCTGCGGTTCCTCCCGTGAGCAAGCCGTTTCCACCCTCAAAGGCCATGAAGTGATCATCGTGGCAAAAAGCATCGCCCGCATTTTTTTACAAAACTCAGTTAACCTCGGGTTAAAAATCATTCTGGCTCCGGACAACGAAGCCTCCGAGGACGACGAACTGGAAATCAGCCAGGATCGGGTGCTTAACACTACCACCGGAAAAAGTTTTCAAGTCGAGCCCTTGCCCAAATCCCGCCGGGAGATCATCGAGGCCGGTGGTCTCATTTCCTACACCCGGGCAAGGCTTTTAAAAGATAGGTCGTTACAGCTTTCAGAGATTGAATAGCTATCTGAATTCTGTGGTAGGCCCGAATCCTTGACTTGAGAGTGGAGAACTGTTGTTTTTCCCTTCGCTTGGCTTGAAAAAACGTCCCTCAAAAGGGCCCCTTCAAGCTTCGAGTATTTGAATTTCGTTAGTAATTGATGGAGAGGTGGCAGAGTGGCCGAATGTGCCTGACTCGAAATCAGGTGTACCGGCAACGGTACCGTGGGTTCGAATCCCACCCTCTCCGCCATTACAAAAGCAAGCTCGGAATTTATGGAGCAACCAAACCATTTTTCTATATCTCGAATAACTTCTTCCATTTTTGATTAAAAATGAGGATGATCCGGATCAATGGAAGAAATTGAAAAGGTTCGGCTCGGTGTTATCGGGGTGGGGCGGATAGGAAAGGTTCATATCGAAAACCTGGTTAACCGGATTCCCGCCGTCGAAGTCTTGGAGGTGGCAGATGTCGATATGGATGAAGCAGGACGGGTGGCGGGGAAATATCGGATTCCCTCCCATTCCACAAACCACAGAAACATAATGGATCGCTCGGATATCGACGCGATTGTGATCTGTTCTTCTACCGATTCGCATGCACAATTGATTGAGGAGGGAGCAGCGGCGGGTAAAGCCGTCTTTTGCGAAAAACCGATTGATCTCTCATTGGAGAGAATTCACAAAACTCTCGCCGTGGTAAAAGATTCCGGCGTTAAACTACAGATTGGTTTCAACCGGCGGTTTGACGCCAATTTTTCGAAGGCCCAGGAAATGGTGGCCACAGGTAAAATCGGCCAACCCCATGTTTTGCGGATAACGAGTCGCGATCCAGCCCCGCCACCCAAGGATTACATCCTGTCATCGGGTGGAATTTTTCTCGATATGACTATTCACGATTTCGATATGACACGGTTTCTTTTGCGGAGTGAAGTGAAAGAGGTTTACGCTCGCGGAGAAGTCCTGGTCGATCCGGTTTTCAAAGAGGCCGACGATTGGGACACGGCCGTAATTACACTGAGTTTTGATAACGGAGCAGTGGGTCTTATCGATAACAGTCGGCGGGCCGTTTACGGTTATGATCAAAGAGTGGAGGTTTTCGGATCGGACGGTATGGTAACGGTTGGCAATGAAACGCAGGACAGCCATACCTATCTTGATGCCGGCGGGGATCACTCGGCCCTCCCTCAATACTTTTTCCTGGAGCGCTACATGGATTCTTATCGGGAAGAAATGAATGCCTTCATCGATTCAGTAAGGAATGACACGGATCCGCCCGTTACCGGACATGACGGCTTGATGGCCGTTATCATCGGTTTGGCAGCCAAGAAATCAGCCCATGAGAATCGGCCGGTTGCAATTGAGGAAATCCTTTCTCACAGTTAGGGCCATGTCATCGGAAACAGACAAAGATTTTAAAGGGATTATTGATTCCTCCACCCTCCGGGAATTCAGTCTTGAAATTCTACTTTCCACCGGAACAGCAAGGGTGAAGCCGAATGCTTTTACTATAATTACAAAAGATAAAGAGGTAGGCGCCTGATGAAAACCCAACGTCTTAGCATGGCAGCGGCCACGGTAAAATTTCTCAAGAACCAGTATATCCGGCGCGATGGAGTGGAGCATCGGCTGATCAATGGGGTGTTTGGCATTTTCGGGCATGGCAATGTAACGGGATTCGGCCAGGCCCTGGAGGAATTTGGCGGTCGTGAACTCCTTTACTACCAGCCAAAAAACGAACAAGCCATGGTCCACACTGCCACCGCATACGCCAAATCCAAAAAACGCCTTGGGGCGCTTGCCTGCACTACTTCTGTCGGCCCCGGTGCTACCAACATGGTCACGGGCGCCGCGACCGCCACGATCAATCGGTTGCCGGTGCTTCTATTACCCGGAGATATTTTCGCTAATCGCATCCCGGCCCCCGTCCTGCAGCAACTGGAGTTTTCCCACAGTCAGGATGTCAGCGTTAACGACTGCTTTCGCCCCGTTTCCAAATACTGGGATCGTCTCAACCGGCCGGAGCAAATTCTGACCGCCTTGCCGGAAGCTATGCGGGTATTGTCCGATCCTGCCGAGACGGGAGCGGTGACCATTGCCATGCCTGAAGACGTGCAGGCTGAAAGTTACTCCTACCCTCTCAATTTTTTCGAAAAACGGGTCTATACCGTGGAGCGGAAGCGCTGTTCACCAGATCGACTGGAAGCCGCCTCTGAACTCATCCGCTCCTCCCGAAAACCGCTTATTATTGCGGGTGGCGGTGTGCACTATTCCGAAGCCTGTCAGGCTCTGCAGAACCTGATCGAGAAAACCTCCATCCCCGTTGTTGTCACTCAAGCTGGAAAGGGCGCTCTCCTCGACGAGAATCCAGCCTGTCTGGGAGCGGTCGGGGTGACCGGAAATTCAGCCGCCAACGAAATCGCGGCACAGGCGGACCTGATACTCGTAGTTGGCTCGCGCTTGTCCGATTTTACTACCGCCTCCAAAACCCAGTTTCAGAATGAGGCAGTGCGATTCATCAGTATCAATGTCAACTCCCAGGATGCCCATAAACATGGCGCTCTACCCTTGGTTGGTGATGCCAAGGCCATTCTGGAGGACCTTTCAGAGACCTTGAACGATTATAATATCCCGGATAGCTACCGAAACCAGGTCGCTACCGCCAAGGCTGATTGGGAAAGCGCCTATGAGAAAATCGTGCACCCCGAAACAAGGGGCGGGAGTCTTTTTCAAAGCGAAGTTATCCGCATCCTGAACGAACACTGCGATGACAATTCGACCGTTGTCCACTCCGCAGGCGGCATTCCCGGGGATATCCACAAACTGTGGAAATCGAAAGATCCTGCCGATTATCATTCGGAATACGGTTATTCCTGCATGGGCTACGAAATTGCCGGCGCCCTGGGGGTCAAGATGGCCGACCCGGGCCGCGATGTTTATGCCTTTCTGGGTGACGGCAGCTACCTGATGCTCAATCATGAAATAGTGACCTCGATCCAGGAGGGGTTAAAAATCACTATCGTCCTGAACGACAATCACGGCTATCAATGCATTCACGGGCTACAGCGTTCCTCTGGGGGGGAGAGCTTCGGCAATGAATTTCGGCATCGCACTTCCGGACAAATGCGGATCGAGGGGCAAATAATGGAAATCGATTTTTGCCAAAACGCCAAAAGTCTGGGCGCTGTTGTATTTAAAGCAGTGGATGAAGCGACTCTCAAAGAAGCGCTTTGGGCGGCCAAAAAAGAAGAGGGCACAACGCTTATTTACGTCCCGACGGAGGCAGGCTCCAACATACCCAGCTATTCATGGTGGGATGTTCCCTTGTCTGGTAGTTCGGAGAATGCCGAGGTGCAGTCGGCTCGGCAGGCTTACGAGGAAGCCAAGCGCAAACAACGCTTCTACTACTGAGTGAGCTCTTTCCTGGAGCCCACTTCTTTATCAACCGTCAGGTGCTGCTTTGATTAATTTAGGATGGACGCCAGGATTGCATCCATTGGTTTCAAATTAAAATTCCGTCCCCAGACTTCCCTGGCCCGATCCAGGTAATATAGGTAGTTTGCCAGGGGAACATCCGGCGGCACGCGGTGATCGCAGAAGGGTATGTAGCCGCCTTCCTCCACCAGAGGCGTCAACCGGTGAATTTCCTCTTCGATCGATTTCCGATCCTTGGCCAGGATGTGTTTGTCGAAACCTCCCATGAGAAGCATGTCCCGGCCGAACTCGCGGCGAAACCAGAGGGGATCTCCTTTCCAGGTTCCCACTTCGATGGGAAACATGCAATTCACACCCGCCTCCAGCCAGAGAGGCGCGAGGTGCCGAATGTCGCCATCACAGTCTGTCCAAACGATATCTACGCCGTGTCGCTTTAAAAGGTTTGTAATTCGCTTGTAATGGGGCACAAGAAAACGCTTGAAATTTTCCGGGGAGAGAAGAGGACCTGCATTGTAGCACATGTCCTCCCACATGCCGCAGGCTTGAAAGGAAACACCCGAGGCGAGTGCTTTCTCAAGAACGTTGACTATGCAGTCGGTAATTGTTTCCACCATTTCCTCGAACCAGGCGGGATCGTCATAGACTACGTAGGTTATCGCTTCGAGGCCCATCCAGTTGCGAAGCCATCCAAAAAGGCTTCCCCCTGGAAGAAAGAGGGGATAGTCGCGGCCGGGCGACGACCACCGCTCTACACAATCTTCCCAGTTCGGACTGATCCTGTTGGCATTCTCTGGATCCAGGCGCGGTTTGTAATGTTTCTTCCAGCTCTCGCGATCGACTAGCAAGTGGCCTTCATGCGAGGGGATCGAACTCATGAATTTTTTCCTTAAAACCCTCACTCCGTCGGCCTGCTGAATAACCTCATGTTCACCACGGTCCTCAAGCACGGCGGTTTCGAATCGAGGACAAAGACCGACATTTATGCCTCCCCTCACCAGAGTATCCTGTCTGATGTTTTCCGTAAACATTGACAGGGTCGAATAAGATGCGACATAGCGCTCCAACCCGTCCATGCCGAAAACTGAATCGGAGTTTTTGACGGTTGTTCCTTTGGGCAAGCCCTGCTCTTGCCATATCACCAGGGTTTCCTCCCAGAAACTGAAATCCATGATCGGCGCCCGGTCGCGGGGTTGATAATGCATGGTTGCCACGAATCTCTCTCGGTCATTCATCTCAAAAGTCTTCCTTTTCACCGGGTTCCAGGCAGGGTCAATCCCGGAAGATTGTCTGCTTGTTGCTCACATCATTTTAGCTTATTTATCTCAATTAGCGAACGATCATGGTTGTAGTTGGAATTTAATATAATGAAGATGAAAAATCAACTGTCTGTCGGCAATGCTCCCTGTTCATGGGGGGTCATCGAGAATGTGGAAGGTCAACGCGGAGGGTATGCCTTGGTTCTTGATGAAATGCAAGCCACCGGCTATGCGGGCACGGAATTGGGCGATTGGGGCTTTATGCCGACCGACCCGGATTCCCTCCGCCGGGAACTAGCCGCCCGTAATCTGCAACTGGTGGGTTCGTGGGTCAGCGTTTATCTGCACGATGCCGCCCGCCACGCTGAGAGCGAAGCGGATGCAGTCCGCACGGCCCGGTTATTGGCCGAGGTGGGCGGACCGGACAATTTTATCGTGCTGGGCAATGATCCCTACGGTGATCCGATTCGTACCCAAAATGCCGGTCGCATAAAACCGGAACACGGCTTGCGGGAAACTGAATGGCAGGTCTTTGCCCTGGGAGCCAACAAGGTGGCTCAGGCGGTCAAACGCGAAACAGGTTTGCGGACCGTTTTTCACCAGCACATCGGCACCTGGGTGGAAACGCCGGAGGAAACCGACAAACTCCTCCGTTTGACCGATCCTTCGGTACTGGGCCTCTGCTTCGATACGGGACACTTCAGTTTCGGCGGAGGGGATCCGTTGGCAGGTTTACAGAGGCATGCCGACCGCATCTGGCATGTTCATTTCAAGGACCACTCACCGGCCTTGGCGGAAAAATCGCGGAAGGAAGGCTGGAGCGGAACCCAATCGGTTGAGCATGGAATATTTTGCGAATTAGGCTGGGGCGATGTGGATTTTCCAGCCATCCTGGCGAAACTCAAGGAATTCCGCTATGAAGGTTGGATAGTCGTGGAACAGGATGTTTTGCCAGGTATGGGCAGCCCCAGGGAAAGCGCTCAACGCAACCGCGATTATTTGCAAAGCATCGGTCTTTAGGGAAGACGAAAGTCCGGTCAATTATTGTTGTTTTGCAAACCCGTCTCGAATTCAAGAATGACGGGAAGATGGTCGGAGAGGTAGGTTTTGACGACCTCGCATTTAATTTTCCGGCAGGGAGCGGGGAGAAAAATGAAATCCACCGTTTTATAGGGCAAATAGGTGGGAAAGGTGCGCGCCTGCTGGGGGTAGAGAGTGTATTCGCCATAGGCCAGAATATGCCGAAAGAGGTGCTGGGTGGCGTCCCGCGAGTTTTCCGAGCGGCTATTGAGGTCGCCACAGATAATGGGTGGGAAAGAGAGCGCCGGGCCATCGCCATTGTGTTTTTCGTGCAGGTAATCGAGAACTTTTTCGATCTGCGAGATACGGCTCATTTTGGAACGATAATCCAGGTGCAGGTTGACCACCGCGATTACCTCTGAGCCGACGTTAATTTCGGCATAGAGGAAGCCTTTTTCACCCAATTTGGATTTTCCGAAAGGATTGTTTTCCCATTGGTGGACGGGGTAGCGGGAGAGCACGGCATTACCGTAGGCAAGTTGTTTGCGGCCTTCGCGCCGGTTATTGATACCGTGCAAGCCATGCGGAAACCGGGTGTGGTTGCGGATACCGGCGAAAAGATTGATGTTTTTATTCCAGTGGGAATCTTCGTCAACCTCTTGTAAGGCAACGATATCGGGCCCCGATGAATTCAGAAATTCGGATATGCGAAGGATGTTTTTATGGATTCGCCTGGAAGAGCTGAATCCCTGGTAAAAAGACAACCCACGCCCATGGGCGATATTGAAGGTCATGAGTTTTATCGAGGGCATTATTGAAAAACATTTCTCCTCCGGGCGGGACCAATCGAATGGAAAGAAACCCTTTCCAAAGAAAGAGTATGGTAGTATTTTATCCTTTTATTATAGGTAATAATCGTCCGATGTTAAAGGCCATTCCGGAAAGTTTAGGGCAAACTCTGCTTGATTTGTTGGAACCGTTGGCCGCATTTCTTTGGGCGAACCTTTTTTCGCTGCTGGGATTTGTGTTGGCCCTGTTGATCATCGGCAGGATGCTAAACGAAAAACGGCAGCCAAGCAACATTTTTGCGTGGTCTCTTCTGGTGCTCGTCTTTCCAGTTGTCGGGGTACCCCTGTATTTTCTAGTGGGCGGTCGCAAAAGCCGCTGGCTGGTGAAGAAAAAACAGGCAATCCAGCGGCTCGCGTTGAAAGCCGCAAATGATGCCAGGCCCCATGAACAAGCCCATCAGACCTTGAGCAACAAATTCGAGGGCAATGATTTTACGCTTCTCGGAAACGGAATGGAAACTTTCGAGGCGCTCTGCCGGGAAATCGAGAATGCCGAGCGCAGCATCCATATAATGACCTATATCCTCGGGAAGGACGAGACCGGTAGGCGAGTCCGGGACCTTTTGGCAAAAAAGGCGGCTGCGGGGATCGAGGTGCGGCTGCTTATCGACGCATTTGGCAGCTTTTTTACAAGAGGCAGATTTCTTCAGTCCATTCAGGCTGCGGGCGGCGAGGCCGTCAGGTTTATACCGGTCCTGCCATTGCAGACCCATACTTCAGCCAATTTGCGCAATCACCGGAAAATCGCCGTTATTGACAATGAAAGGGCCATCGTAGGGGGGCAAAATATTGAAAAGCGATTCATGGGCGCAAAATCCGATCCCAATCGCTTCCTCGATTTCAGCGTTTTGGTGCAAGGTCCCATCGTTGCAACTTTGAACCGAATTTTTTTAACAGACTGGGCCTATGCAGCTAAAACTTCACCCCACGACTTCAGGGAAATATTTGCCCATCGCCCGGATCCATGCGGGGAAAGCGCCATGGAGGTAATTGCCAGCGGTCCCGATGTGGAAGGTGATTTATTATGGGATCGGATTATCACTCTGGTGCAGGAATGCCGACGGAAAGTAACAATTGTAACCCCCTATTTCATACCGGACGAAGTGCTTTTTCGCTCTCTCATGGTCAAGGCTCACATGGGGAAACGCATACGCATTATTTTGCCGGAGAAGTCGAACCACACTTTAGCGGACCTGGCCCGCAACCACTACCTGCGCCAATTGCACGACTCCGGGGCGGAGATTCTTCTGCATCCCGGCAAAATGATTCACGGAAAAATCATGCTCGTTGACAACACCTGTGCCCTGATCGGCTCGGCCAATATCGATATGCGCAGCCTTTTCGTTAATTTTGAGATTGGGCTGCTGATCACCACCCCGGCAGACATTGCCCTGCTGCACAGTTGGGTTGAAAGACTTCTGGATAAATGCAAGCGATTCGAGGAATACCCGATTGCGCGATTCGGCAATACTCGCCGGATGTCGGAGCAATTTGCAAAGCTTCTTGTTCCATTGTTGTAAAAATTGTTGAAACAGTTAAATATTATGAAATGTCGATTACCATGGGATCTAAAATAAGACTGGTAAACCCAATTGGATTCATTGTTTGCTTGTTGATCGGGATGGTTATCACTGTTCCGCTGACACTGCAGGCAAAAGAAGCTCAAGAAATTCTACAGGAGCGTTTGGAGGCCGAATACGCCAGCCTGGAAGCACTCTACAAGCATTTTCACTCCAACCCCGAGCTATCTCTGCAGGAGACTGAATCGGCCAAAAGGTTGGCCAGCGAATTCCGGAAGGTTGGCTACGATGTAACCGAGGGTTTTGGCGCTACGGGCCTGGTTGCGGTGATGGAGAACGGAGAGGGCCCCACCGTCCTTCTTCGCGCAGATATGGATGGGCTTCCCGTAAAAGAAGAAACCGGCCTGGACTACGCCAGCACGGCGCGAAGGATCGACCCGGCCGGAAACGAAGTTTATGCCATGCATGCCTGCGGTCATGATATGCACATGACGGTTCTGGCGGGGGCAGCCCGTGTTCTCTCCTCTCTCCGGAATCACTGGCGGGGAACGCTCGTTTTAATCGGACAGCCGGCGGAGGAGATCGGGCAGGGCGCTAAAGCCATGCTCAATGCGGGCCTGTTTGAAAAATTTCCAGTGCCCGATTACGCTTTTGCTTTCCATGTTAATGCCGGCTTGCCGGCAGGAAAAATAGGTTATGTGGGGGGATATGCCTTGGCCAATGTCGATGCCATGGACATTTACGTCAAGGGAGTCGGGGGCCATGGCGCTTATCCGCATATGACAAGGGATCCCATTGTGCTGGCCAGCCAGATCGTTACCGCTCTGCAAACTATTGTCAGCCGGGAAACCTCGCCTCTCGATTCAGCGGTGGTTACGGTGGGATCCATCCATGGCGGAACCAAGCACAACATCATCCCCGACGAAGTTCATTTGCAGTTGACCATCCGCACCTACTCCGACGAATCCAGGGAGCGCACCATTACCGCAATTCGCCGTATCGTCGAAGGGCAAGCCATGGCAGCCGGATTGCCCAAGGAACTCTATCCCGAAGCTATTCTCATGGACGAGTACACTCCTGCTTTATACAATGACCCGGGTCTGTCCAGCCGACTGGCGAAAACTTTATCATACTGGATAGGTGATACCAATGTCTTCGAAGTAGATCCGGTCATGGGCGGCGAGGATTTTGGTCGCTATGGCCGAACCGGGCACAAGGTACCCATCAGCATTTTTTGGCTGGGTGCTGTCGATCCCGAAAAATGGCGCCAAAGCCAGCAAGATGGAACTCCGCTGCCCTCATTGCACTCATCTCTTTTCGCACCATTGCCGGGGCCGACCATTCGTACCGGAGTCACCGGCATGGCGGCAGTTGTACTGGATTTGGCGTCTGTTCCCAAATGAGTGATCGTATCCATTTTTCTCTATCAAAGTATTCTATGGCACTAACCTAACTTAAGTGATATGAGTTCCGATGTCCTTGAATCCACCCAAGGGGAGCCGATATGGCAGCTTTCCGTATTTGCCGACAACAAGGTAGGCCGGCTGAATGAATTGCTCAAGCTGCTCAGTTCGCAGGATTTGCATGTCCTTGCTCTAAGCACTCAGGATACTACCGACAGCACCATAATCCGCCTCATCCTTGATTATCCGAATAAAGCCCGCAGCCTCTTGAAAGAGCACGGTTATTTCCATACCCGGTGCCAGGTAATCGGGGTGGAATTCGATGACGAGTCGAAACTGAAAGGTATCACGGCTTCTCTCTTGCAGGCCGAAATCAACATCTATTACGTTTACCCCTTTATCATGCGTCCCAACGGCAAATACGCTCTCGTATTTAGCCTGGAGGACATTGATCTGGCGACCGAAGTCCTTAACGGGAATCAATTCAAGGTCCTCAACCAGTCCGATATCACGCGTTAGACTCAAATCCTATTTGCTCGTCATCACGTAAACGCCGTCCCAGTCGTCACCCGGCGGAGTTTCTTTCATACTCCTGGCTCGCTCAATGAGAACGACAGAGGGGGTGGTTGGCGCATATGGATTCAATTCGGGCCTGTTGGGTTCGAGTTGGGCCGCTTTCTCATAAAGTTCGATCGCCTTGTCCCAGTTTTGGGCCAGGAAGTTTTTGGTCGCTTCATCATAAATACCGAGGCACTCGAACGCTTCATCGGTCAAATCTTTCCGCAAACCCATAATCTCGTACATAACCGCCGGCTGGGTGCGGCCTTTGACGATTATTTTATCCAGGTATCGAAAGACGCAATCATTGCCAAACTTTTCCGCTTCACACTTGGTTTCGCCGGTAACCATGGTGTAAACGCCGTAAGCCTTGGCCCCGCTTTCGCAACGGGCGGCCAGGTTCACGGTGTCTCCCATCATGGTATAGTTGAGGCGTGTTTCCGAACCCATGTTGCCGACCGTGGCAGGCCCGGTGTTGGCACCCATGCGTGTTTGCATCTGGCTGACGATAGGTGGCCATTTGTCTCCCTCGGACTTCCATTTGTCCCTCAGCTCTGCCTGTCTTTTCTGCATTAACTGCGAGGACACGCACGCCCTCATGGCATGGTCTTCCAAGGCAACCGGGGCATTGAAGATGCCGACGATGGCATCGCCGATGTATTTGTCCACATAACAACCCTCGGCCATGAGAATATTCGTCATGGCGGTGAGGTATTCATTCATCAGGTCGACGAGTTGTTCGGGGGTCAGTTTTTCGGAAAATGCGGAGAAGCTTTGCACATCGCTGAAATAGGCCGAGATTTCCGCCGTTATGCCGCCTAACTGCGGTTCCTCGCCCGATTCCACCATGCTGTTGACCAGATCCGGTGAGAGGTAGGCGCCGAACATTCCCTTGATGCGGCCTTTCTGCTTTTCCTCGATGAGCAATTGCACCATGGCCCCGATCAGGCTGGCTGAGACCGCTGAACCGATCGGCGTAATCAGTGGTATGACCCGGTGGTACTCCTTGAATTCCCAGAAAACCAGAAAGGTGTATCCGATGAGAATAAACCCACCCCCTAGTTTGCCCAGGCCACCGCTTTTACCAGTGGCGGTGGCCATCATGGCAACCAGGAGGGTCAATAAAAAAGTCAACCCGATTTTCACTTCTTTGGGCAGCCGCTTGATATAGAGACCTGAAAAGATGGTTTTTAACACATTGCCATGCACTCCCACCTTAGGTACGGGGTTGTCATCGAAGGGACTCGGGGCAATATCCTGAAGCAGTGGATCGGTAGGCCCGATCATTACGATGGCGTCGTTGAAGTC
>JAJFLV010000148.1 GCA_021772535.1 Opitutales bacterium
TTCCCTGAGCTGGCTGTTTGCGGTTACCCTCCCAGAGATCTCCTCGGTAAAAGCCGGTTTGTGCCCGATAATGAAGCTTCCTTGCAAGAGATTGCCGCCCAAACCGGCGAGCCCCCTCTCCTGGTCGGTTTTGTCGAACAAAACAACTCTGGCCAAGGTAGAGACTTCTACAACGCCGCCGCCTGGTGCGCCCATGGGGAAGTCCAGCGCACCTTCCGTAAATGCCTTCTGCCCGCCTATGACGTTTTTGATGAGGAACGCCATTTTCACGGAGCCGACAACCCTCAATTTATGGAATATGGGGGGAAACGCATCGGAATCACCATTTGTGAGGATATCTGGACCGCTCCGTTTGTCGATACCCGCCAGCGATACCGGTTCGATCCTGTCGAAGTGCTTTCCGGGGCAGACCTCGATTTGCTCCTCAACCTCTCCGCCAGCCCCTGGCAATTCGGGAAAAATGATTTTCGCCAGGACTTGGTCAGCAGCGCCGCCAGCCGCTGCCGATGCCCCATGGTCTTTTGCAATGCCATCGGCGGCAACGACGAGCTTATATTTGACGGCCATAGCATAGCGGTGAACGCAGAGGGAAAGCTCATCGCTGGCCTCGCCGGTTTCCGGGAAGAGTCACTCGTGATCGATATCCAATCGGATTCCCGCCAGGAAATCCTCTCCCCCTCTTTCCGCCAGGAGCCAATGGCCGATATCCACGATGCCCTCCTTCTCGGCCTTCGGGATTACGCTCATAAAAGTGGATTTCATAAAGCTTTGCTCGGTTTGAGCGGTGGAATCGATTCGGCTGTCACCGCTGCTCTGGCGGCGGATGCATTAGGCAAGGAAAACGTCATTGGCATCAGCCTCCCCTCTGCCATTTCCAGCAGCCACAGCCGGGATGACGCCGCCGCCCTGGCTGCCAACCTGGGCATCGAGTACCATACCCTCGGCATCTCCGAACTGGTCTCGGCCGCGGATAAAACCCTGAAACCGCTCTTTGAGGGCCGCTCTGAGGATGTCACCGAGGAAAATGTGCAAGCGCGCAGCCGGGGTCTCCTTTTGATGGCTGTTTCCAACAAATTCGGCGCTCTCCTTCTATCTACCGGGAACAAAAGCGAATTGGCAGTGGGTTATTGCACTCTCTACGGAGATATGTGCGGCGGTCTGGCCGTTATCTCCGATCTGCCCAAGGTTAAAGTTTACCAACTGGCCCGGTGGATTAACCGCCATCGCGAAATCATACCCGCCAATACCATTGATAAAGCCCCTTCAGCGGAGCTGCGCCCGGACCAGAAAGACGAGGATTCACTTCCTCCTTATGAAGTTCTCGATGCCATTCTGGCTCTCTATGTGGAGGAAGGGAAATCCTCCTCCGAAATAATCGAAGCCGGGTTCGCTCCTGAAATCGTTCACGACATTATCCGCAAAGTCGATCTCAACGAATATAAACGCAAACAGGCAGCCCCGGGATTAAAAATCACGCCCCTCGCATTTGGGGTGGGCCGGCGCATTCCCATCGTCCAGAAGTACGTCGGGTAAAGTAAACGGAGATTAGGAGAGCAAGGTTAACGTTACAGTCAGGACATCTCTCAATCAAGCATCCATCACCCAGCATCAAGCATCCAGCCTCCACCGCCTACCATGAAATATACAACCTCGGAAAATCTATTTAAAAAATCGAAAGAACTGATGCCCGGCGGCGTCAATTCCCCCGTGCGTGCTTTCCGCTCAGTCGGCGGTTCTCCCTTTTTTACCGAAAGAGCGGACGGGGCCACCCTTACCACTGTAGATGGAGAGACATTAATTGATTATGTGGGCACCTGGGGACCGGCCATTCACGGCCACAACCACCCAGCCATCAAGGCCGCCCTTTCCGAAGCTCTGGAAAAAGGCACAAGTTTCGGCACTCCCAATCCCTATGAAGTCGAAATGGCCGAAAGAATCCGCGAAATGGTCCCGTCGGTGCAAAAAGTTCGCATGGTCAACAGCGGCACCGAAGCCACCATGGCCTGTGTCCGCCTGGCCCGAGGCTGCACCGGGCGGGACAAGATAGTCAAGTTTGCCGGGTGCTACCATGGGCATGTCGATTCCCTCCTCGTCAAGGCAGGCTCGGGCGCCCTCACCTTCGGACATCCCGACAGCGCTGGAATCCCCGAGGGGTTTGCCCGCGAAACCATCGTTTTGCCATTCAACGACATGGAAGCTCTGGAGGAAACCTTCAAGGCCCGGGGCGAAGAAATTGCCGGCCTTATTGTCGAGCCGTATCCGGCTAACAATTGCCTCATCCTGCCCGTCGAAGGATATCTGCGAAAGCTCAGGGATGTCTGCACAAGACATGGAAGCCTGCTCATATTCGACGAGGTGATGACCGGTTTCAGGGTCGCTCCCGGCGGTGTGCAGGAAAAAGAGGGCATCATCCCGGACCTGACCGCTTTGGGGAAAATCATCGGCGGGGGGCTGCCGGTGGGCGCATTGGGCGGCAAGGCCGAAATTATGGATTATCTCGCTCCGGAAGGGCCGGTTTATCAAGCCGGTACCTTGAGCGGCAACCCGCTGGCCATGGCTGCCGGCATCGCATCCCTTTGGCTCCTGAAAAAAGAAAACCCCTACCAAAGGCTGGACCGCTTGGGCCAGAAACTGCGCAAATCCCTTCTCGAAGCGGCCCAATCCAGAGGGCTCCCCTTGCAGGTCCCCCAGACCGGTTCCATGTTTTCAATGATATTTTCCGAAGAGCCGGTAACCAACTTCGAGCAAGCCCTCAAAATCGATGCCCAAAAATTTGCCAATCTCTTCCGGCACGCCCTCCAAAATGGGGTTTATCTGCCCCCATCCGCTTATGAAACCTGTTTTTTAAGCGCCGCCCATACGGACAAAGACCTCCAAAAAACTATCGACGTATTGGTGGAGGGATTAAAAGCTATTTAATTGGTAAATAACCCTTCCCCGGAAAACACCGTGAACTGGTCCCTGCCGCCGGAGATAATATCTCTCCGCCAAAAAACAGTCGATGTCTGGTCTCTCTCCCTTTTACAGAATCCAGATCTGTTGGCCGAATGCCGCACATGGCTTTCCCCGGATGAACTAGAAAGAGCGGGTCGTTTTCTCAAGGAGGAACACCACCACAGATTCATTCTCGGCCGGGGCGGTTTACGAAAAATCCTCTCCCGCTACCAAGGCGTTCACCCGGCCGGAATATCCTTTCAATACAGTTCACACGGGAAACCCAGCTTGGTGGACCGGGACAACAGTGAACGCTTGTCTTTCAACCTTTCTCACTCGAAGGACCTGGCGATAGCCGCTGTCGCCTGGGACAGACTGGTGGGCATCGATGTGGAATACATGCGTGAAAATTTGGATTTCCTCAAGCTGGCCGGTCGTTTTTTCGCTAAAAATGAGGCTGAAGCTTTGTTAAATGTTTCCCTGAATCAGCGTAAGGAAACCTTTTTTCGCATCTGGACCCGCAAAGAGGCCTACATTAAGGCTCATGGCAAAGGCCTTTCCCTCCCTCTGGACCAGTTTGAGGTTTCCACCGGACCGGAGAAAATTCCCCTCCTCCTGCACACCCTTCACGACCCCATGGACAAGGACAAGTGGAGCCTGTCGGGAATCAATACTTGGGAGGGCTACCTATGCACCCTCGCCTGCGAAGGGGTTATCGGGACAATCCGATTCTGGAAAGGTCCCTGAGGTGAAGCGGGCCCTCGCCTTACATGCCGAAGGCACGCATCTGCCTTTGCACATCGGGAGTAAAATATTGTCCACCATTAATGATGGTTTCGACTCCCTCCCTCAATTGGTCCAAACCGCAAGATTTTTCAACAAACCCCTCGGCTTTGCCGTGCAAGGCAATGCGTATGGTTTCCGGGTTTACCGTTGCCGTAAATATGAGAACTTTAATCCCCGGGACTTTGTTTTTCAATATATGCAGAATCTCCAACCCGTTAACTTCGGGTAGCCGGATATCCACAATGGCCAGATCCGGCTTTAACTCGAGACATTCGCGCAACGCTTCCTTGCCATTGCCGCTGAAACCCACCACATCGATTTCCGGCATGGTGGTTTTGAAAAATTCAATGCACAATTCGCGCAAAACAACCTCGTCCTCTATAATGTATACCCTCATGGCTGGAGCAGGTTCCGGCCTGCTTGAGGGTGATGTTTGTCCGTCAGGTTTGCTCTGTCAACGGAACATTCAAAATATTCACTTTTTCTTTCCCTTTAGCTTGCCATCGGCGCATCCAGCAGGTCGCTCGATTTAAAAAGATTAATCTGCTTCAAAACGTTAGGACTGTAATACTTCTCCCCTGAAAAAAGCGCCCTTAAGGCCGTTTTCATTTGTTCCATACCCCCTGATTTTTCAATGAACCCGTCCGCTCCTCCGTTCACCGCCTCTTTGATGCTTTCCAGACAGGCGGAACCCGTATAGAACCCCACTTTGATCTCTGGATACAGCCGCTTGAGGATTTTGAGCAGCTTCAATCCGCTGATTTTGGGCTGTGTTATATCCAAAAGGATAACATCCGGTCGCAGTCTCTTGCATTCCCGCAGGGCTTCCCTGTCCTCTTCAGCAACTCTCACCAGATCGAATTCCGGCAAGGCAAGTGGGAAGTAATCATAGTACAATTCACGCAAAAACGATTCGTCCTCAACAATATAAACTCTATTCATCCTTTTAGCTCCCAGTTCGCTTCCAGAAACGATCCATGGTTGCAAAAAAAAGTCGGCCCTCCGTCCGGCTACTTTACCCCATTGTTTCAAAAATTCGAAAAGTGATGAAAAGTAAGGCGCATCAATCGATGTTTAGGCTGGAAGCCCTGACTCGGTTGATGCAACACCGCTGATGCCTCAAAACACTCTGTCCCAATGGGATGCGGGCGGGTATCGAAGGTCGAGCACCATCGCACATTTCCACTTTTTCGGCCTCTTCACGGAAGTGCGTTTAGCTTAAACCTTAAGTCTTTGTCAAAGAGGGATTAGCGGAATATGTCGGGGTTCCTCGACACTTTCGGTGGCACTGGTCAGGTATGCTATACTGGGAAGATGAATCCAGAAGAGCTATTTGGAACGTTATTACCGCTGGGCGATAGCTGGGCGGTAAAAAGCATCACTCACAACGAGCAACAACG
>JAJFLV010000149.1 GCA_021772535.1 Opitutales bacterium
TTTCCGAAGAAAAACCAGTTTACGATAAGAAGAATCCATTCAAAGCCCGCCTGACTGAAAATTGGCTCTTGAGCAAGGAAGGATCGATTAAAGATACCCGGCATTTTGTCGTTGATATCAAGGGCAGCGGCCTGGTTTACACTTGCGGAGATTCCATCGCGGTCTATCCCACCAATAAACCGGAAAGTGTTCAGGAACTGCTCGATGTTCTTGGGACCAGTGGTGATGAAATGGTGCGCCTGCCCAAAGATGAAGTAGACATAACTCTGCGGGAAGCTCTCAGCACCCGCCTGTCATTGGCCCAGCCCACCAAGAAAATCCTCAAGGCCCTGCTCGAAACCGGAGCCGGTGGGGAAACGAAAAAACTGCTGGAAGAGAAACTGGCTCTGGAAAACAATGACCAAACCAAGGAGTACCTGGAAAATCGCGAATTCGCTGACCTTTTGCTGGATTACCCGGGAGCACGGTTGTCGCCTCAGGAATTTGTTCCCAATTTGCGAAAACTGATGCCTCGGTTATATTCGATTGCTTCTTCTCCGACTCTATACCCTGAGGAGGTTCACCTAACCGTTGCCGTCGTCCGCTACAACACTAATGGCCGCGATCGGGTTGGTGTTTGTTCCACCTACCTGGCGGACCGGGTTCCTTTGGCTGAAGCCAGCGTGCCCGTGTTCATAGCCAAATCTCATTTTGGGTTGCCCGAGGATGACTCGGCCGACCTGATTATGGTAGGGCCAGGTACGGGAATCGCCCCGTTTCGCGCTTTTTTACAGGAGCGAATCGCTCGAAAAAGCACCGGAAGAAGCTGGATCTTTTTTGGCGACCAACACCATGCCACCGATTATCTCTATGGGGATGAATTTGAAAAATACCTGGCCGAGGGCGAACTGGACCGCCTTGACCTGGCCTGGTCCCGCGATCAGGATTACAAAATATATGTTCAGGATAAAATTCTCGAAAATGCGGCCGACCTATGGGAGTGGCTTGAAGGCGGAGCCCTTTTTTATGTCTGTGGGGATGCCAAGCGCATGGCCAAGGATGTCGATGCCGCCCTCCATAAAATCGCCCGGGACCAAGGCGGCATGAGCGAAGAGGAAGCCATTGCCTGGGTGAAAAGCCTGAAAAAAGAAAAACGCTACCAAAGAGATGTTTATTAAAATATGGTAGCTGTTTTAACCATCCACGCTTGTATTGTTCGGTAAACTCACCCCTTTTTCCACCTATTAATTTTTATGTCCCTAGAAAATCGAGTTGCCCTTGTAACCGGCGCCGGCCGCGGAATTGGCCGGGCAATTGCCGAAAAACTATCCCAGGAGGGAGCCCATGTCCTCTGCGTCAGCCGCTCCGAGGATAGCTGCGGTTCCACCGCCGAGGAGATCAATAACTCCGGCGGGAAGGCCTCGTCCCGTGCCCTTGATGTCTCCGATGGCTCGGCCGTAGCTGAAGCGGCCAAGTCCTTTATCAATGAACACGGAAAAGTCGATATACTCATCAACAACGCCGGGATCACCCGGGACGGCCTCATTTTACGCATGTCGAGTGAAAACTGGCATGATGTCATCAATACCAATCTCTCCAGTTGTTATTATTGGGTTAAAAATCTGGCCCACCCTATGGCCCGTCAGCGTTGGGGGCGAATCGTCAACATTACCTCCGTCAGCGGACTGGTGGGAAATGCCGGCCAAGCCAACTATGCCTCCTCCAAAGCCGGTATGATTGGATTGACCAAAACCCTGGCCAAGGAATTGGCCTCCCGGCAGATTACCGTCAACGCGGTGGCTCCCGGTTTTATCGAAACAGATATGACTTCTGGGCTTGACGAGAAAACGCGCGAACTCATTTTAAAGAACATTCCATTGAAAAGGCTGGGTCAACCCTCAGACATTGCCCATGCGGTGGATTTTTTATGTTCCGAAAGGGCCGGATACATCACGGGGCAAGTTTTTACAGTTGACGGCGGCATGGTCATGTGATGCCAAATACTAAAAATTAAACTTATTATCTAATATGGCAGACAAATCTATCGAACAGCGGGTCATCGAAATCATTGTTAACCAGCTCAATGTTAATGAGGAGCAAGTAACTCCGGAAGCTTCATTTCTGGATGATCTCGGAGCCGACTCGTTGGACACGGTTGAGCTAATTATGGCTTTCGAGGAGGAATTCAAAGACGAGATCGACGGAGAAATCCCCGAGAGTGAGGCGGAGCAACTGCAAACGGTTGGCGATGTTGTTAAATATATTTCGGATAAGGCCAGCGGTTGACCCTCGTCTTTGTCCTGTTTCCTGATTGTTAATTATTCAGAGGTCAGGTGACCTCCCACATGGACCAGTATTCGCAAAATCCTCGCGTGGTCATTACCGGAATCGGGGTTGTTACCTCCATTGGCCACGATATCGATTCCTTTTGGTCCAACCTTCTGGCTGGAGAATCTGGAATCGACCGGGTGACCCGGTTCGACCCCTCTGAGTTTTCCTGCAAGGTGGGAGCCGAAGTGCGGGATTTCGACCCTACCTTGTACATGGATGCCAAGGAAGCACGGCGTAATGACCGATACACCCAACTAGCCATGGCCGCCTCTAAAGAGGCGATTAAAGATGGCAACCTGGATGTGACACGGCTGGATAAAACCCGTTTCGGTGTGCTTATAGGCTCTGGAATCGGTGGGATGGAGACCATCGAAATCCAGTACGAACGACTCACCAGGTTGGGGCCGCGCAAAGTCTCACCGTTTACCATTCCCTCCCTCATTGCCAATATCGCCTCAGGAGTGGTGGCTATCGAACTGGGCGCCAAGGGTCCCAATTTCGGGTTGGTCAGTGCTTGCGCCACCTCTGCCCACTCCATTGGAGAAGCCCTCCGCATGATACGTTACGGCGATGCCGACATCATGCTGGCCGGCGGGAGCGAAGCCTCCATCACCCGTTTAAGCTACGCCGGCTTCTGCTCAATGAAGGCCATGAGCACCAGCCGCAACGACGATCCCAAACGGTCCAGCAGACCATTCGACAAGACCCGTGACGGATTTATCATGGGAGAAGGGGCCGGGATTGTCGTTATCGAATCGGAGGAACACGCTCGCGCACGGGGAGCCCGCATCTATTGCGAAGTAGCCGGTTATTCGGCCAATTGCGACGCTTACCACATCACCTCTCCGGACCCCACCGGGGAAGGGTTGGCCCTTTGTCTTAAAAATTCTTTAAAGGATGCCGGTTTGGCACCCAGTGACATCGGCTACATCAATGCGCACGGCACCTCGACTCCTTTGAACGACAGAACCGAAACAAACGCCGTCAAGGAGGTGTTTGGCGACCATGCTTACAACCTACTCATGAGTTCGACAAAATCCATGACTGGGCACCTGCTCGGGGCAGCCGGCGCGATTGAAGTAGCTGCCACCATCAAAGTTCTTGAAACCGGGGAGGTCCCTCCCACCATCAATTATGAGGTTCCCGATGAGGATTGTAACTTGAATTACGTGCCCAACAAGAAAGTGTCGGCGAATGTCAAAGCCGCCATGACCAATAACCTCGGTTTCGGCGGCCATAACGCCAGTATTATCTTAAAAGACTATAACTCTTAGTTGCTCGGCCTCAAGTTGAAGCAACCTCAGGCGCCTTGGATCTCCGTCTGATCGAGCAAAAGTCAATGACCGCAGCAGCAATCAGGAAGGAACTCAGGGAATTGCGAAACCCCTTGATTGCAGCGCACTCGCAGCGATTTTTCAAAACCGGTAAAGGCGAATACGGCGAAGGCGATAGATTCCTCGGTATCCGTGTCCCTGTGATCAGAAAGCTTGTTAAAAAATACAAAACTGTATCCTGGTCCGAGGTTTTGAAATTACTCGAATCCTCCTGGCACGAGGAACGTCTTTTCGCCCTCCTGATGTTGGTCGAATTATTTTCCAATGCAGATGAAGAAGGCAAATCGGCGATATACCAAACCTATCTGGATAATACCCAATACATAAATAATTGGGACTTAGTCGATGGGTCAGCCCATCATATTGTCGGGGCTTATCTGGAAAAACGAGACAAGCAAATACTTGATGATCTGGCCAAATCCAAAAACATTTGGGAACGCCGCATCACCATTATGGCCACTTTCTACTTTATCAAAAACCACCAGTACGCAGATGCGCTCCGAATTGCGGAAATTCTGCTGCGTGACAAAGAAGATTTGATCCAAAAAGCAGTTGGCTGGATGCTCAGGGAAATCGGCAATAGAAACCTTGATATTGAAGAATTTTTTTTGAGGAAACATTACAAAGACATGCCTCGAACCATGCTGCGGTATGCCATTGAAAAGTTTCCAGAAGGGAAGAGAAAAGCATATTTAACGGGTTTCATATAATTCCGCTCCTTTATCGTTTCATGAATATTCCTCGAAAGACCTGGCAACGGCTTACGCGTAGAGCCGATGAGGAAGTGCGCCGTTCCCTTTTGGCTTTACCAGTCGAGTTGCGGGAAAAAAGCGAAAAAGTACCCTGCGCCTTCGAACCGCATCCGAACCAGGAACTCTTGGCCGAAGGCGTGGAACGGGACATTCTGGGGCTTTTCGTCGGAGAATCATATCCCGATGAAGGTTGCGACCCGCTTCCTCTACCACCGCAAATCTTGTTGTTTCTGGAAAATATCTGGGACTATTCCGGCCATAATATGCGAAATTACCAAAAAGAGGTAAAGCTCACATATCTCCACGAATTAGGTCATTATCTCGGCCTTGATGAAGAGGAACTTATCCGGCGCGGTATGGATTAGCGGCTTGCCGATACCTCTCAAAGCGAGTGAATGGATGCCTTGTCCACCGCCAGTGCGGCTTCCTTGATCGCTTCGGACAGGGTGGGGTGGGCATGAACCGTTCGTGCGATATCCTCGGCGCTGCCCCCGTATTCGAGATGGGCTACGGCCGCCGCGATTAGTTCGGAGGCGTTTTTCGCCAGTATCTGCACTCCCAGCACGCGATCAGTTTCCGCATCGGCGACTACCTTTACGAAACCATCCTGGGCATCGGTAGCGATTGCCCGGCCATTGGCGGAAAAGGGAAATTTGCCCACTTTGATGGCTTTTCCCTGTTCCTTGGCCTGCGTTTCCGTAATGCCCACGCTGGCGATTTCCGGTTCCGTATAAATAACGTTGGGGATGGTGTTGTAGTTCACTTCTCCGTGCCGGCCAGCAATGATTTCAGCCACCGCCACACCTTCCTCTTCAGCTTTATGGGCCAGCATGGGCCCTTCGATGGTGTCTCCGATGGCAAAAACACCAGGAGCCGTGGTGCCAAAATTCGCTTTCGTTATGATAAAACCCTGGGGATTGGTTTCAACACCTGCCTCTTTCAAAGCAAGGCCCTCATTGTAGGGTTTGCGCCCGACACAGACGAGAATCTTTTCCGCTTCGTATTCGTGGAGTTCTCCTTTTTTCTCGATTTGGGCAAAAGTTCTGCCGTCTCTTATTTCAAGGCCCGTAACCTTGGCCGAGGTATCAATTTTCATTCCCTGTTTCTTGAACAGGAACATTGCTCTTTTCGATATGTCCGGGTCGAAGGTCGGAGCGATTTGGGGGAGAAATTCAACCACGTAAACCTCGCTCCCCAGTCGGCTCCAGACCGATCCTAGCTCCAAGCCGATTGCGCCTCCACCCACCACCAATAGTTTTTCCGGAATTTTTTCAAAGGCGATTGCCTGGTCGCTCGAAACAACCGTTTCCCCATCGAATTTAAGAAAGGGCAGTTCGGCCGGTTTGGATCCGGTTGCCAGAACAATATTTTTTGCCTCGATTTTTTCGGTTCCGCTTTCGGATTGCACTTCGACCACGCCCTTTCCGGCCAGCCGCCCGAATCCATTGTAAACTTCAATTTTTCGACCCCTGACAAGGGCTTCGATTCCTTTGCGCAGTCGATTGACCACGCCGTCCTTTTTTTCCATCAACCGTTTTAAATCGACAGTCACCGGGCCAGTTTCGATTCCATGAGCTTTTGTCGTCTCAACGGTGTGGTGATAAATTTCTGTCGAGTGCAGAAGGGCTTTGCTGGGAATGCAGCCGACATTCATGCAGGTTCCGCCGAGGTAGGGATCTTTTTCCACCAGAGCGGTTTTTAAACCCAATTGGGCCGCTCGAATGGCGCAAACATATCCCCCGGGGCCTGAGCCGATTACAATTAGATCAAATATGGGTTCTGTCATCGTATTAATTAAATTTCCAGAAGAAGCCTGGCGGGGTTTTCAATCGCTTCCTTAATCTTGACCAGAAACGTGACTGCTTCGCTTCCGTCCACCAGACGGTGGTCATAGGAGAAAGCCAGGTACATCATCGGCCGGGCTGCCACTTGCCCATCGATTACGACCGGGCGCTCCTTGATCGTGTGCATGCCCAGAATGCCACTTTGGGGCTGATTCAGGATCGGGGTGGAAAGTAAAGATCCAAAGATACCCCCATTTGTGATGGTGAATACTCCCCCCTGCAGGTCTTCAATCGACATTCCGCCCTCGCGCGCTTTTTTGGCATAATGGGCAATAGCCAGTTCTATCTCCGCGAAGGAAAGCGTATCCGCGTTTCGCACCACCGGCACGAGCAATCCTTTAGGTGTGCTCACGGCCACGCCGATGTCGTAATAATGATTCTGGACGATCTCTTCCCCATCGATCTGGGCATTGATAGCGGGAACTTCCTTGAGGGATTTGACCGTTGCCTTAAGAAAAAAAGACATGAATCCAAGCTTGACCCCATACTTGGTCACAAAGGCCTCCTGGTGAGATTTGCGCAGGGCCATGACTTCACTCATGTCCACTTCGTTAAAAGTTGATAGAATGGCCGCGGAATGTTGGGCCGCAACCAGACGCTCTGCGATCCTCCGGCGCATAGGCGTCATTTTCTTGCGCGTGACTCGCTCCGTCAAAACCGCTGTCCCAGGTCCGGGTATTGGTGGAGGCGGGGAGGGGGTGTGGGCGGGGACCTGACTTTTCGCTTCCTTCAAAATATCGCCCTTGGTGACTCGGCCGCCTTTGCCGGTTCCAGACACACTGGCGAGATCGATGCCTGTTTCCGCCGCCAGATGGCGAACAGCGGGAGATTCTGCAGGTCTCGCTTCCTTTGCTCTTTCCGGCTCCTTTGTTATCTTCGTTGCTTCTGGTTGGGTTTCTGGTTGATTTACTTCTAATTCCGGTGTCGCTTGAATATCACCAGTTGCGGTTTCTTTCATTCCATCGGCGGAATCATCGATAGCAGCTATAACCTGGTCAACTTCGACCTCTGCGCCCTCTTTTGCCCGCAACGAAATCCGGCCGTTGGCCTCAGCCACTCCCTCCGAGGTAATTTTATCCGTCTCCAACTCATAAAGAGCCTGGTCGGTCTTGACGAAATCGCCATCCTTGATATGCCAGGCGGAGAGAAGGCCCGATGTAATACTTTCTCCCATAGTGGGAACTTTAACCTCAATTACCATAAACAGAACAGATTTAACAAAAATACAGTCCGAAGCAAGCCGGTGATTTCATCGGCCCGTACGGAGCTAATATTCAGCGGAATTTTCCTTTCTTGCGTTTTCTCCCGATTCCCGCTCCTGCTTTGTGACCCATCTTAACCGAGGTTTGCAAAAATAGACAATCAGGAAAATAAACAAACCGGTGACAGGATGCCATATCTCGAAACCGATCGATTGTGTAGGCGCCGCCAACCAGGACATGGCAGGCAGGCTTCCGATGTTGTGCGGCGAAATGGCTAGATAAAGAGTCGCCACAAACAGGTACCAACGGATGGAACGGTAGTTCCAAAAAACAGCACATGAGGCTAGAGGAATAGCCAGGTACTGGTCCGCCAAGGCACTGGAAAAGACACATAGGGCGATTAGGTAAAGGAGCAGACTCTTGGGAGGTGATTCGTTTCTTACCAGCCAGCCCACTGCAACCAGAGTGACTAACCAGATACATTTGAAACCCCAAAAAATGGGAACCCAATTCAATGCTTTATCAAAAAATTTAACCGGGAAGAACAAATGAACAAGCTGGGGATAGAAACCGCCTAAATGAAGGGAATCATATTTCAAGATATGATTAAAAACCCAGTTGAAAGCATCAGGGTTACCAATTATAAAAGGAGCAAATGACGCCCCGAAAATTATGTAAGGAAAGAGGAAGACAATCAGGCGTTTTCTCTTGTCCAGGCTTTTGTTGAATAAAAACCAGACCGGCAGAAGAAAAAGAACATGCTTGGTGGAGAGCGATAGTCCAAGGAGACCGACTCCCGCCCAAAACCTGCCGGTCAGGTTTTTTCCGGGGGGAGCAAGAAGACCACAGGCGATTATTCCCGGAAGGATGGCCAGGTTTTCGATTTGCGAATGATAACCGGTAAGGAGGAGGGAAACCGGGTTTACCACGAAGAGACAGCCAGCGCCGAAAGAGAAAAAACGCCAAAGAACAAAACCGATTGCAATATCTACCAGAGAAAGAAAGAGGGTGATTAAAAGATGAAATATTTCTGGGGAAAAATCATTGAATATGGAAACTTGGATATATCGGATAGCCCCCGCCAGGTAGGCCCAAACCGGACCGAAAATAAACCTGGTCGTTTCAGCATAGAGGTTTTCTCCTCGCAAAATAAGATCGGATACCCTGGTGAATGCATCCACATCATAATTATACCCGAGAAATGATACCCTCGCTTTGATAGCAGTCGAGGCAATGGCCAGGACAATGAAAATAAACCATTTGCGGCGATAAAAAGGAGCCTTGGGAGTCATGGGGATTCTCTATGTATGGTTCGTATGGAGGGCCCTCAGATATCAGGATGCAAGATGCTCGATAATGAGCTACAGAAATCCTGAGACTTGGACAATGTCAAGAGATGCGAGGTTCGACAACACTCATTCCGAGTATAACGAAAAAGTCTAGCCTTGACACCAGAACCCGGTACCTCGAATCCCACTTTCCTTTGCCCTGATTCCTTGCTCAACTCCTAAATTTCGATAAGGCAAAAGACAATAAAAAATAGGCAAAAAAAGACCTCGAAGAAAACTTCGGTATCTGTTTAGCGTCAATTTGGAGTAAAAATTGAGTGTAGAGTGGCTTTTTTTACCTTGTTACAAATAAAAACTGCCTCTTCACGGAAGTGCGTTTAGCTTAAACTGTAGTAGTTAAGACTTGGTCTGACATTCTAAATAAACACAATAAGGATCAAGAAAGGAGGCTGGTTATTCACGCTGCACCGAGAATGGGCTCAAAAACTCGTCGGAGGTGCAGGTGTTAATAACCAGCCGGTAGA
>JAJFLV010000150.1 GCA_021772535.1 Opitutales bacterium
GAGATCAGCTACTACCTCTACGACGGCCTGGGCTCGGTCCGCGGCCTGACCGACCTCAACAGCAACCCCACCGACACGTATGATTATGACGCCTTCGGTAACCCCTTAACCACCACCGGCCTCACCCCCAACAACTACCGCTTTACCGGCGAGCAATTAGACCCCAATCTCGGCCTCTACTTCCTCCGAGCCCGCTACCTCAACACCCAAACCGGCCGCTTCCACACACTTGATTCATTTGAAGGGTCTAATCAGGAACCATTTAGCCTGCACAAATATTTATATGCAAATACAAATCCGGTGATCAATATAGATCCTAGTGGAAATATAACACTAGGAAATGTTTTATCAGCTCTTAAGATCGGAACATCCTTTTTTCGTATCTTGTTTAGCCCACTAAGTAAACTTGCCTCAAGGACTATTATTGCTGCTGAATCACAAGCTATCCGATTACAATACGCTCAATTTTATTTACTACCCACGGCGGCTGCTGTTAAGGAGTTTGCAAATAGTCAATGGGCTCGTCGATTCAGTCACAGAAGTGCTTGGAGCAATGCCAACAGATTATTTAATATCGCTCACTCATTAGAACAAGCCTATTTGGGTCATCTGAGAGGAGCGACCGTAGGCTTTAGCGCAAGTGTGGCACTAGGTCCACTTGGATTATTGTTTAATTCCTTAAACGCTGGAATCGGAGTGGTTCAAGTTTTTAAGGATTTATCTGATCAAACAGATGAGATATTAAAGATTGCTAAGATAGTTGAGCAAATAGGTTTTGAATTATCATCTGAAGGAACAAGATTATTGTTAGGTGACGCCGCACTCTACAAAATCTATCCTTCTGAATATGTTGATGTGGTACGGGATATTGTTGAGGGTAACCAAGATGGAAATCATGCAATAGTAAAACACAATACTGCATTTTTAAAATCACTTGTTGGAAGATATAATTCAAAATGATATTCGGGTTACTTTATCTAGGTTATCTAATTTCTACTATAATCATTGCTTATGGTTTATTTATTATCGGTGATGTTGAGTATAGAGAAATTAAATCATATTTTTTAATCTTCTTGCTTTTTTTTACAGGTTTTGGGGTTGCTTCCGTTTGGATTTTAGACCTACTTCCAGAAAAAATATCACGTTTATTAGATAATCTAAGTGAAAAAAAGATAATTAAAAAATTTGAAGCTCTAATTTGCGGATTTCTAGGAGGAATAATTTCACTATTATTGCTTTTTCTTCTGTATCCAATCTTGTCTACGGAAGGATTAGTCGTTGCCTTTGTATTTTTTCCTCTAATTGCTGTCTTTATTTTTATATTACTTGTAATTATGAAAACTAACAGATCGTTTTGGAGAAGAGGATAAGATATCGGATACTCACGGTGGCACCGGAGATGCCAATTATTGGGGAAACTTAATAACAGTTTCTCGGAGTGCTTGTTTATTGGAGTTCTTGAATCTGAATAGAGGGCACACCGTAGCAACGGAAATGCCAATTGTTGACGTACCTTGGGGCCAGTTATTCGGGGTGGTTGCTCCTTTGGGCTTCTGCCTTTGTTATCTATAAATGGTAGCAATAATATCAGACTATGACAAACTCTACCGGCTGACGGATGAAGTCATCGGCGGAGGGGTCGGGCCAACGGGAGCCGTCAATTATCAATACGACGCCGTCGGAAATCGGTTGAACCGGACTTCGACCCTGACCGGTCAAACCAATCAGTCTTTCGGCTACGACGCCAACGACCGCATTCTGACCGACACTTTTGATAACAACGGGAATACCATCGGCTCCAGCGGCAATACCGATGAATACGACTTCAAAAACCGTCTCATACGCCGTACCCAGACCGACAGCACAATCATAGACATCTTTTACGACGGCGACGGCAACCGCGTGGCAAAAACCGTTACGCCCCTGGGCGGCCCATCCGTCACCACCAAATACCTCGTCGACACCAACAACCTGACCGGCTTCGCCCAGGTTTTTGAAGAAATCGAAAGTGGTGCGGTCATCCGGGTCTACACCTACGGACTCGACCTCATCAGCGTAGATCAGTTGAACGGCGCTACCTTCGAGATCAGCTACTACCTCTACGACGGCTTAGGTTCCGTTCGAGGCCTGACCGACCTCAACAGCAATCTGACAGACACCTATGATTACGACGCCTTCGGCAACCCCCTGACCGCCACAGGCCTAACCCCCAACAACTACCGCTTCACCGGAGAGCAATTCGACGAAGACCTAGGCCTTTATTTCCTCCGAGCCCGCTATCTCAACACCCAAACCGGCCGTTTCCACACCTTGGATTCGTTTGAAGGCGTTAACCTAGACCCAATAAGCCTCCATAAATATCTCTATGCCAATGCTAATCCTTTATTGTTTATCGATCCAAGTGGCAAAATTGCTACTTTAAGAGATCTTTCATTGACAACATTTGTCATTGGAACCCTAAGTGGGATTGTTTCAGGATTTAACACTGGAGCAACTACTTCTGTGAGTGGTGGAAATTTCATCTTAGGCTTCGCGCAAGGATTTGCACAAGGATTTGTTAATACAATTATAACATCATTATTACTAGGACCAGGTGGAGCATTAGCAGCCCGAATTGGAAACCCAGTCGTAAGAGGAGCCATTGTTGGTTTCTTGGTAGGCGCTATGAATGGTTTTATTAATGAAGCTCTTAGCGATGAACAATTCGATATATTACGATTTATAGCGAATTTGATAGTTAGCACCGCTGGAGGTGGTCTCGGTGGGAGTAAAGTAATCGACTCAGAATTAATAAACGAGATTGAGCGAGCTTCAATAGGTATTGTTATTAGCACTTTTGGAGTAATATTCAATTCCTTTTATAACAACATTCCAGAGTCAAGAAAAGCGATTGAAAAAGCATTATTTCTATCTGGAGGAGACGATAGTGAATAGATTAAGTAAAAGAGAAATTATATTAATAGCTTTACGATCAATATGTGGTGTATTGTTATTCTTTTTTACTTTCTTCTTATTCTTGTTTTTATTCTTCTTCTTAGAAGCTATTATGCCTGATACTTATTTTATTGATCCAAAACTAGAAGTCGCGATATCAACATTTATGGCTTTGATAAGTATTTTTATAATACCTGATACTATTAAAAAAATACATTCAATTCGAAAAAGTAAGAAGATCGACAGCAATAAAAACTCTTAATAGCGGGTACACCATAGCAAAGGAGATGCCAATTGATGACGAACCTTGATGCCAGCTTCTCGGGGTGGTTACTCCTTGAGCACTTGCCCTTGTAATCCAGGTATGGTAGCAATTATATCAACCTACGACAAACTCTACCGGCTGACGGATGAAGTCATCGGCGGAGGGGTCGGGCCGACGGGTGCAGTCAATTATCAATACGACGCCGTCGGAAATCGGTTGAACCGGACTTCGACCCTGACCGGGCAAACCAATCAGGCCTTCAGCTATGATAACAACGACCGCATCTTGACCGACACCTTTGATAACAACGGGAATACCATCGGCTCCAGCGGCAATACCGATGAATACGACTTCAAAAACCGTCTCATACGCCGTACCCAGACCGACAGCACAATCATAGACATCTTTTACGACGGCGACGGCAACCGGGTGGCAAAAACCGTCACACCACTCGGAGGCCCATCCGTTACCACCAAATACCTCGTCGACACCAACAACCTGACCGGCTTCTCTCAGGTTGTCGAAGAAATCGAAAGCGGTGCGGTAATCAGGGTTTACACCTATGGCCTTGATCTCATCAGCGTGGATCAATTGAACGGCGCTATCTTCGAGATCAGCTACTACCTCTACGACGGATTGGGATCAGTCCGTGGCCTGACCGACCTCAACAGCAACCTGACCGACACCTACATCTACGACGCCTTCGGTAACCCCTTGACCACCACGGGCCTCACCCCCAACAACTACCGCTTCACCGGCGAGCAATTGGACTCCGACCTCGGCCTCTACTTCCTAAGAGCCCGTTACCTCAACACCCAAACCGGCCGCTCCCATACCCTGGACACCTTTGAGGGTTTTAACCTAGATCCATTTAGCCTCCATAAATACCTATATGCTAATGCTAATCCGGTAATAAATATTGATCCAAGTGGGCAGTTTTCAATTGGACAACAGCTAACAGCAGTAGCTGTCGTAGGGACTTTAATACGAATAATAGCTCCACGAATCACGCAATTTTTTATAGGAGAAAAAGCATTCGGTCAATTGTCTGACTGCATGGATAGCTTT
>JAJFLV010000016.1 GCA_021772535.1 Opitutales bacterium
AAAAGATTCGCATTGGGAGCGGGTTTCCCATCAATGAGGGCTCCTTTGGGCAGACCGAAAACAACCGGATGGCCATGTTGACGGATATAATTGGATCCATCTCCATCGGGGTCCCAAGTGTTGATCGACTGGCGAAGCAAACCTTCTCTAATGAGGGTACCGTCCGGTTTGTCCGCCCGCAATTGATATACGATACTGCGGTCGTCATCCACATTGCGCCATCCGCGGGTGGCATAGATGAGCAGCCATCGATTTTTACTCAATTGACAGCCATTGGGATGACCAGGGTAAACATCATCTCTGCGCCGTTCTCCTTCGATACCGCACTCGTGAATGAGCTTTCCTTTAACCTCAATGGATTCAATCATTTCTTCAATAATTTCAAAATAACAAGCGAATTGCGATCACAACTATTACCGTTATTAAAATTTGTTTTGTTTGTTTGTTAGCCTTCAGTTATCGTTACCGATAAAATTAATCTATCCTTAACGAATTTATGTTCAAGAGTTTATGTCATTATTGAGAAATATAGAAAAAGGGATTCAGTTCCATAGACCCTTTGCTATAGGATAATGATTTCGAGATGGCAGGAGTAGACAAATCAGGGATTATTTGGCGGCCTCAGGATCATTCCTGGACCAGTGAATGCCATTTGGCGCGGTTGATGCAAAAGGAGGGCCTCAATGGATTCAAGGATTTACGCCTTAGGGCGTTGGATGAAGTGGAATGGTTTTGGGATACAGTCTTTCAGGATATGGGGTTGTCCTGGTTCCGGCCCTACGAACAAATCTGCGATCGAAGCGGCGGCATTCCCTGGACCCGCTGGTTTCTGGGCGGTCAAATCAATATTACCTACAATTGCATCGATCGGCATATTGAGGAGGGTCATGAGGATTCCATCGCTCTTTTCTATGAGAGTGAATCAAGCCAGGAAGATCCGATAGCTCCGGTTACTTTCGGCCAACTTTCCCGTATGGTTAATCAATGCGCCGGGGCGCTTGCAGCCAATGACATAGGGCCGGGAGATGCCGTCGGATCGTACGCCCCGATGAGAATCGAAACCATTGTCGTAATGTTCGCCGCTTTTAAAATAGGCGCCCGTTTTGTGCCGGTTTTTTGCGGATTCGGCAAGCGGGCTCTGATTGAAAGGATGGGCTCCTGCCAGGCCCGAATATTGTTCTCACTGGAAAAAATGAACCGGAGGGGGAAACTGATCGACACCGGCAGCATTGCCCGGTCCGCAGTGAGGGAATTGCCTTCGATTAAAAAGGCCATCGCTTTCGACACCGCCGATTGGAATGAGTTTCTGGAAGGTCATGCCCCTTATTTGGAATGCCGCCGAACTGCCTCGGAAGATCCTTGCATGATTCTTTACACCAGCGGAACCACAGGAAAACCAAAAGGCACGGTGCATACCCATGGGGGTTGCCTGGCGATTACGGGCAAAGAGCTGCGCTATGCATTCGATGTCAGGCCGGGCGAACCATTTTTCTGGCTGACAGACATAGGATGGATGATGGGACCCTGGGAACTGATCGGCTGTCTTCTCTACCGCACTCCGGTGGTCTTGTACGATGGCGCTCCGGACTACCCGACGAGCGACAGGATATGGGTTTTGATGGAAGCACTCGGGGTGGTCACCTTGGGGATCTCTCCAACAGCCATAAGAGTTCTCATGCGGGCAACCGATGGGAAAGGCCCGGAGGGCTTCAATCACTCCAAACTGCGGATTATCGGTTCGACGGGGGAGTTATGGGACGAGTCTTCTTTCGATTGGCTATTTCGAAAGGTGGGCCGCAACCGCTGCCCGATCATAAACATGAGCGGGGGAACAGAGCTTATGGGCTGTCTCCTGCAACCGTATCCGGTGCAGCCTTTGAAGTCCTGCACACTCGGAACGGGGGCTCTGGGAATCGACGTGGATGTATTCGATGAGGCGGGCAATCCCGTGCGCGAGGATGTCGGTTACCTGGTTTGCAAACAACCCGCCCCTTCGATGACAAAAAGCTTTTTAAACGACGATGAGCGTTATCTGGAAACCTATTTCAACCAATTTGAAGGAACCTGGAATCATGGCGACTGGGCAAGCATTGACGGGGACGGTTATTTCTTCCTTCATGGCCGTTCGGACGATACGTTCAACGTGGCCGGTAAAAGGGTTGGCGCGGCCGAAGTTGAATCAGCCCTAATCTCTCATCCCCAGATAAGTGAAGCGGCCGCCATCGGGGTGCCAGATGAAATAAAGGGACAGAGTATCGTTTGTTTCACTGTTCTCAAAGAGGGAGGTTGGGCGGAACAATCAAAACTTATCGCTCATGTGGCGGAAGAGATTGGCAAACCAATGGCCCCTCGAAGGGTACACATTGTGGAGGCTCTTCCCAAAACCCGCTCCGGAAAGATCGTTCGCGGCACCATCAAACGCGCTTACCTGGGTGAGGATCGAGGTGATTTGACCAGTATAGAAAATCCCGGGGCACTTGAAACCATTGCCAGGTTGAATGCCACCTGAATACATTTCTCCATTTTAATTTTGCCGAATGTCTGATAAAACTCCTGAAAATCGCCCCATAAAATCAATATTCGCAAAACCACGAGCACAACATTGTCCCGGCAGACGGGTTAATCTTTAGAAAAATGAATACCGATCCAGAAAAAACCGCAGTCATAATTAGCGCGGCAAGAACCCCTACCGGCCGTTTCCAGGGCGCTTTAAGTGGATTTTCCGCCCGCGACCTTGGCGCCGCTGCCATCAGAGCCGCCATCGAGAGAACCGGTTTGACCAACCAGAAGGAAATTGAGGAGGTTTTCATGGGCAATGTGGTGGCGGCCGGCTTAGGACAAAACATCGCCCGCCAATGCGCAATTTCGGCAGGGCTGCCATCGACCGTTGGAGCAACAACCCTCAACAAGGCCTGCGGTTCAAGTTTAAAAACCGTTATGCTGGTTGCCCAGGCAATTCGCAGTGGAGATGGAGACTTGTTCATTGCGGGTGGAGTGGAGAGCATGAGCAACGCCCCTCATATCTTCCACGGGCGGAAAGGGGAGCTGCGTTATGGCAATCAGGAGTTGAAGGATTCACTCGTTTCCGACGGCTTGTGGTGCCCGTTCGAGGATTGGATCATGGGAGAGGCAGCCGAGTTTATCGGGGAGGAATTTGGTGTAACCCGTGAAGCCATGGACCAGTACGCCCTGCAAAGCCACCGAAAGGCTGTGGCGGCCATAGATGCCGGAAAATTAGCGGCTGAGATCGTTCCCTTGTCTTACCGGGACCGGAAAGGGGCTACCGTGACGGTCGATACCGATGAGCCGCCTCGCCGGGATACGTCACTGGAGATGTTGAGCAAACTGAGACCTGCTTTTATCAAAGAGGGCAAGGTAACAGCCGGAAACGCTCCGGGATTAAATGACGGAGGGGCCGCCCTTGTTATTTGCAGTGAATCCAAAGCTTCCCAATTAAAGGTATCGCCCCTGGCAAAAATAGTCGGGTATGCCCAGGAAGCCATGGACCCCAAATTCATTTTTGCAACCCCTTCAGGGGCAATCGAACGACTGCTTGAAAAAGTCGGTTGGAGTTTGCAGGAAGTCGATCTTTTTGAGATAAACGAAGCATTCGCGGCCCAGGTACTCGCCAATGGATACGCCCTGAAGGAGAAGGGCTGGAATTGGGACAAGCTGAATGTAAATGGCGGCGGAATCGCTCTGGGACATCCGTTGGGCGCAACCGGCGCACGAATTTTAACCACCTTGCTTTATGCTCTCAAGGACCGCGGTCTACAGCGGGGTATTGCTACTCTATGTTTAGGGGGAGGAGAAGCTGTTGCCGTAGCGGTGGAAAGAATGAAGCAATGAATTGATCAAACCCGGCAACGGCATATTGAACTTTTAACTGGACTTGCTTGAAGCAATAAGGTTTCCAGAAACAGGCCAACTAATTGAATTGCATGGGAACCGACGTGGGGAATGGAAAATGGATGTTGAAGCGCCTTTATTAATTATTGGCGCGGGTCCTTACGGATTGGGATTGGGAGCATTCGCAAACTACCATGGGATGGAACACTTGGTGGTGGGCAAGTTCATGGATTCGTGGCACAATAACATTCCCGAAGGGCTGAGCTTTCGCGGAATAACGAATTGGCATTTTGACTCCGTGGGAGGACACAGCATCGAAGATTACCTTTCTGGCATGCCTTCCAGTGGCTCCAATGACAGGGCGTTATCTTCCCAGTTCCTCCTGGATTACGCGGAGTGGTTTTGGCGGCAGAAAAGGATAAATGTTCTGGAGAAAACGGTAATGCGGCTCAATCGTAAGGAAGATTCTTTCCTAGCCTTGCTGGATGACGGCACCGAAATAAAATCGGCGCGTGTGGTAGTGGCTTTGGATATGGGCCAGTTCCCTTACTTGCCAAAACGGCTGATCCGGCTATTTAAGCAAGACCGGTACGAGCATACGGGGAAAATCTCCGATATGGCACCGTTGCAAGGAAAACGTTGTTTGATTGTGGGCAATATGCGAAGCGTCTTCGAGTGGTCTGCACTGCTTCATGAAAACGGGGCGAGGGCGGTGCATATTTCGATGAACCAATCCGGACCGCAAGTGGAGGAGTCCGATTGGTCCTGGCTCAATGATTTGATAGATGATGCCGACCCCAATCCTGCCAAGTTCAAGTCTATGAGCGAAACGGAGAAAGCGGAAATCAATCATCGAATCTGGTTAGAGGGGAGGGGCAAGATTGAACCGAGTGTAAAGAGGAGGATAAAAGAAAATGCCACCTGGATATGGCCGCATGGCAAGATCATGCAATGTTGGGAACATCCCGATGGATCTCTGAAAATCCTTCTTGATTGCGGAGATCGATTGACTATTGATTTCGTATTGTTTGCCACCGGCTACAAGGTGGATACTTCTTCCATTCCCTTCATTGCGAATGGCAATATTTTAAACGATTTAGAAATTCTGAATGGATACCCGAAACTGGATGGAACATTCCAAAGCAATTTGCCCGGATTATTCTTTACTTCCTATCCGGCGGCTCGGGATTTCGGGGAGTTCTTCGCTTACACCATGGCAGTGCCGATTTCCTCCAAAGTCATCGGAAATTTCCTGCTCAACCCTTCCAGCGAGAGTTGAGGTTCAAACCTCGTTATTCTCACCGTCAATAAGGCCAGCGATTTGCCGAATTCTTAAGATATGATTTCAAACCTGAAAGACGAAGCACTTTGGAAAATCGATTCCTCCCGTATCCATGATAATGGTATTTTTGCGGCTCGGGATATACCGTTAGAAACCCGTATTATCGAATACATTGGGAGAAAAATCACGAAAGCGGAGGCTAATCGGCGTGGTTTGGCATTGTTCGAATCCTCCAAAACCGTTGGAGGAGGCGCCGTTTATATTTTTCAACTCAATAAAAAATACGACATCGACGGCAATGTGCCGGAAAACCATGCCCGTTTAATCAACCACTCCTGTGATCCCAATTGCGAAGCAAGGAAAATAAGAGGCCGAATTTGGATCGTCGCCTTGCGCGATGTTACGGCCGGAGAAGAACTTACCTATGATTACGGCTACGACCTGGAGCATTTTCTGGATCATCCCTGTAAATGCGGAAGTGAAAATTGCCTCGGTTATATCGTCGGCACCGATAGTCATAAAAAGCTAAAAAAAATACTCCGCAACCGAAGAAGAAGAAAAAGGGGGAATAATCAGAAACCCAAACCCGAATAATTTTTGGTCGAGAATTTGATGATAAAATTGATTTCCTGGAATGTGAACGGACTCAGGTCCATCCTGAAAAAAGGTTTCCTCCAATACATGAAGGATACGAATGCCGACATACTATGTTTGCAGGAAATCAAAGCGCGCCCGGATCAGGTGGACATAGATTGGCCCGATGGCTATATATCCATCTGGAATTCTGCGAAAAGGCCGGGTTATTCAGGGACAATGGCGTTCTGCCGTAAGGAACCGCTGGATGTGACCATGGGGATTGGCGAAGCCGAGGGCGATTCGGAAGGACGTGTTATCACTCTCGAGTATGAAGGATTTTACCTGGTCAATGTTTACACGCCAAATTCCAAGAGGGATCTCTCCCGGCTGCCTTACCGGTATAAAGTTTGGGATGTAAAATTCCTGAAATACCTGAAGAACCTAGAAAAAAGTAAACCGGTTATTCTGTGCGGCGATCTCAATGTGGCGCACAAGGAAATCGACTTGGCCAACCCGAAGACCAACCGCCGCAATGCCGGATTTACGGACGAGGAACGAGAGGGTATGAGCAACACCATCAAGGCAGGATTTCTGGATACATTTCGGGAATTCAATCCAGATGGGGGCAACTATACCTGGTGGAGTTATATGGCAAAATCGAGGGAGCGGAATATCGGGTGGAGAATCGATTATTTCTGCATTTCAAAAATTCTCCGGCCCAGACTCAAAGAGGCATTTATTTCCAGTAAAGTGGGCGGTTCCGACCATTGTCCGGTGGGAATCGTAATCGATTGAGTTTTAATTTCAAGTTCTCCCGTGTATAATACGGCACATTCCGCCGATTCATGAATCAGGGATTCTTATTCCTTTTTCCTGAATTGACTTTTTGGTCTGGGACAAAAAAAGCCCGGCGCTTTGAAGCGCCGGGCTTTTAACCTCATTTATACTCCTATAATGCAGTTACCTCAGAAAGTTTTTCCATAAACCACCGGAATTTGTTCGGTGGTCGGGCGTGTTTTGCTTTGTTGCCAGTCCTGAGAAGCGTTGAAGACACCAAAAACAACACCTACAAAATTTTTTTTACTGATTCTCTCGGGATCTTCACCACGATTGTTGAGGCCTTGAGCAACCCATCCAGAGTCCGTCTTTGCAGTCACTGTATGCGCTACCAACGATCCTTCCGAATCCCTATACACGGCCACCATGCCAAGTGAAAGTTGAGTAAATGAAGCTTTTTCCACGACCAGAACGGAATTATCTCCATAAAGGGGGGCCATGGAATTTCCCGCTCCCCGCATGACGGTCCAGGAATTTTTCATGGCGGCCACCTTAACGGCATCATCAAACGCTTTTTGATAGGAGACCGGTGTCTTCCCGGCAACAGTCGCCTGTAAGGAGGTCAGGTTTAAGAGGATGCCAGCAACGATGGTTGCGAAAAGTTTGAGGAGGTAGATTGAGGACTTTTTCTGCATGCCCCAAATATCGCTTATTTGAGGCAGTTGGAATATCGGCTAAAAACTGTAAATGTATGGGGGAACTCATTGAAATATTGTCCGTAAAATCCTGTAGATAGTATTTGAAATTTCCATTATAGAAATTCTTAATCAATTTACCATTATATACTTATGGTGATAAAGTGCCTACAAAAATGTTTCTGGAATGACTTTCGGAGAAACAGGAAATTTAATAATTTTCCCAAGAAAAAGACCCGCTCTCAAAGGGTCTCATCCATCTCCACCAAACCGTGGGCTATGGCGTAGCGAGTGAGCCCGGCAACATCGTGAATGGCCAGTTTTCTCATGATATTGCTACGGTGAGTATCGGCGGTGCGCACGCTGATGGAAAGCTTGGTGGCGATCTCCTTGGTACTGTTGCTCTCGGCCACAAGCTGGATAATTTCCCGTTCTCTGGAGGTCAGCGATTCGAAGGAACCCGTCTCTTTGGGATTAATCATCAACTCCCTCATGATCTGAACAATTCGTGGACCAAAGTAAGGTTGGCCGTTGGCCACACAATTGATCGCCTTCTCCATCTCTTCCAAACCGGCATCTTTTTCCAGGTAGCCATCCACACCGGATTCAATGAGTTTCCTCACTACATCGGAATCTTTAAGAGCCGAAAAGACAAGGACGCGGGTCCGTGGATTCTGGCTTTTCAAGCGGTGAAGGATTTCCATTCCATTGAGATTGGGCAGCATGACATCAAGGACCAATAAATCGGGGCGGTATTTCATACAGAGGTTAAAGCCTTCCAGTCCATCTCCGGTTTTGCCGACTACCTCGAAGGTCGGGAAAGACTCGAGCAGGCGGCAGATCAGATCCCGCAGGATGGTCTGGTCCTCAATAACGATTACTTTTTTGATTACTTTTACCATGAATTTGACGATTAATTTAGATTATAGTAGATTAACGGGGTTCTTTTCAATATCCTTAATAAACATTTCTTGCCTTGGAAATTACTGACAACCCCACTGATGCCGGAAATTAAAAAATATTGCATGAAGTCGCTTACCAACATCCTGGCGGCATTTTTGCTGGGGGTTTTCGCGGCAGCCTGTGAAACAGTGGAAAATAATCCTCCCCCCACTTCTACGGTTGATAGCAATACGGCTTTGTCTACCGCCCGAACCGTCCGGTGGGGCATTTCCGGAGGAACGGTCCGCAAGGGAGAGGGAACCTCCATGGCGCCGATCTACGGAGACAATACGGTTCTGGTTATTACGCCGATTGAATTCGACCAATTGGAGGCCGGCATGATTGTTGCCTACCGGAACAAATGGGGTGATCAGATCGTGCATCAATTAGTGAAAAGAAACGGACGCAGGTGGACAGCCAAGGGATTAAATAATGAGCAAACGGATAGTGAACCGGTGACGAAGAATAATTTGATCGGAGTTGTTTATGCGGTTTTCAATTCGGAGGCCTCCCCGGATAGTTGAAAAAGAAGTCGCAATAAAATAAATCGGGAGATTTTTGGATTTCGCGGATTATATTATTTTTTCCGGTCCAACACTTTTCGGATTGTGCTTCCGAGTATTTCCCTATCGAGCGGTTTTTTGAAAAAACCGCTAAATCCCATATCCTGAGCCACATTTTCATCGACCGTATGACTGAATCCGGTGGTCAGAATTATGGGCATATCAGGTGCGATATCGCAAATTTCCTTGGCTAACTCGACACCAGTCATTCCCGGCATGGTCTGGTCTGTAATGACAAGGTCGAATTTATCGGCCTGCGATTCAAATATTTCAAGAGCCTGCCAACCGTTGCGCGCAACTGTCACATCATACCCAAAAGATTCCGCCATTTCCTTTTCCAGTTGGACAAGCATTTCCTCATCATCGACAAATAAAATACTTTCACTTCCGTTTGGGGTGGAAGCAACCTCTACCTCTTTGGATTCGATAAACTCCTGAACAAGAGGTAAAAATATTTCAAACTTCGTTCCTTGGCCTAATTCACTTTCCACTGTCACCGTACCCCCATAATCCTCGACAATACCATGTACCACAGATAAGCCCATACCAGTCCCTTCACCCACCGGTTTGGTGGTATAAAAGAGATCGAAAATTCGATCCAAGACTTCTTTGGGAATGCCAGATCCAGTATCTTCAATAGTCAATTGCAGGTATTCGCCGCATTCCATACCTGTTTTGGGCGAATTGGTATTATTAATCTTACAATCGGATAATCGCATAGTGAGCACGCCTCCCTTTTCTCTCATGGCATAACCGGCATTGGTGCACAAATTCATAATGATCTGGTGAATTTGTGTGGGATCCGCCAATAATTTTCCGCAGTCCTGCTTGATGTTTTGATTGATTTCAATCGTTGTCGGCAATGAGGACCTCAAAAATTTAATGGCTTCTTTAATTAAAGGAACGATCAGAACCGCCTCTAAATTTTTTTCCGATTGCCGGCTGAAAGTTAAAATTTGTTTAACTAAATCTCCAGCCCGAGTACCGGCACTATTGATAGATTGAAAGTAACCATTAAATTTATCGCCCTCGGGTAATAATTTTACTCCCAACTGCGAGTAACCGGTTATGACACAAAGTGATGTGCACTGGAAAAAGTGGACACGAGATTCTCCAAAAAGGAGAATCGAAGAATGGGCAAAAGACGCTATAGTATAGAGTTCAAAAAAGAGGCCGTGCAACTGATGGTGCTTGATGGTTTGAGTGCCGGCGAGGTATCG
>JAJFLV010000151.1 GCA_021772535.1 Opitutales bacterium
GCCGATTACGAAATTCACTTCAAGGATCCAACAACGCAAACACCTCAATAGTGAATTACAGGTGTCCTCCTCGCCATCCAACGGGACGCATTTGATAAAGCATACTTTCCTAGCCCCTACTCCTCAACCCAGGTCCGGTTCCGTTCCATTGAGGCCGAGTTCGTGGGCGATGGTGCGCATTCCTTCGATCACGTTGCCGATGTGCTGGCCGAGTTCGATGCCAAGCTCTTCCGCGCCCACACGAATGTCTTCGCGATAAATCGTTTTGGCGAAGGATTTGTCTTTAAATTTCTTTTTGACCGATTTCACTTTCAGCGAATGCAGTGATTTGTCTGGGCGAACCAGGACGGAGGCGGTGATGAGGCCGGTCAACTCATCGCAAGCATAGAGCGTTTTGGCCATCCGGGTTTCCCGGGGCACTCCGGAATAGTTGGCGTGTCCGAGGATGGCTTCGAGCATGATTTCCGGGTAACCTTCCTGGCGAAGGATGCGGACGCCGACGTAGGGGTGGCCGTTATCGCCCAGAAAGGGATTTTGTTCGTAATCGAAATCATGCAGGAGACCGGTGATTCCCCAAAGTTCCTCTTCTTCTGCGACCACTCCGAAATGGCGGGCATACCAGCGCATGGCGGCCTCCACCGACCGCCCGTGTTTGATCAGGCTTTCGCTTTTGGTGTATTGGTGGAGTAGGGCGAGGGCCTCGGTTCGGGTTTTATCCATAGCGTATGATATAAAACTATTTATTAACCGATTTCGATTGAAAAAATTTTGACCCAGGAAGTGAAGTTTTAAAAAAAGGCCCGGATTGGGTTCATGGGTCGACCGGCGAAGGCGTCCAATTGATGGAATTTGCCAGGATGTCTGGCTAAACAGGGTCTCTGGCCCGAAAATCAGGTTAAAATTTAAGAAAAACAGAAAAAGAATTTGCTTTCCGAGGAGGGTCGAGCCAAATTCTTTTCCTTGTCATTTTTCGTGGTCGCTAGAGTAAATATTGTCCTTTTGAGAACAAGCCTGCCGTGTCAGGCCCGTTGCGATGTTAGGCGGATACTTTTGCGAGAGACCATTGAAATATCTGGGTGCGGTCTATGAATGAAATCGGCGGCATCCAGAAAACCCGAAACCCATCAACCCCATACTTGAAATTATGGTTATAAAAAAATTAAGGGAATATCTGGACGCCAATTCGGTAAAATACGTGGTTATCAGCCATTCGGCATCCTTCAGCGCACAGGAAATTGCTGCTCTCACTCATATCCCCGGCCGTGAAATGGCGAAGCCGGTCATGGTCAATGTAAAAGGTGAACTCGCTATGGCCGTGCTGCCGGCGAGTTACCATATCGACTTCAATCGGCTCGCTCTGGCCATGGGCACCTTCGATGTTTACCTGGCTGCCGAAAGCGAGTTCAAGGAGAGATTCCCCGATTGCGAAGTCGGCGCCATGCCCCCCTTCGGCAATTTATACGATATCGATGTTTATGTCGCCCAAAGCCTTGCGGAAGACGAGGAGATCGCCTTTAACGCCGGTTCACACACCGACCTGGTCAAATTGGCCTACAAGGACTTCGAGCGCCTGGTGCAGCCGAAAATTCTCAGTTTTACGGACCGCCTGGAGAAAAAACCGCTTAAAAACCGTGTTTTTGCCTGAACCCGGCAGGGTTCGAATTCCTAATCGGACTGGATTAATGCGGGTGATTTAATTTTCAGCTATCGGCCTTTTCATAAAAACGAATCCCAGGAAATAAATTGAGTAAGGAATATAAAACTGAAGATTTGAGAAATTTTGCCATTGTCGGCCACGGTTCTTCAGGCAAGACAATGCTGGCCGAAGCCATCCTCGCCTGTTGTGGCGTCATCAATCGGTTGGGCAGCACCGTCAACGGTACCACCATCTCCGACTACCACGAGGAAGAAAAGAGTAGGCAGATTTCTATTCATACCTCTCTCTTGCATACGGATTGGCTGGGCAAAAAATTAAATTTTGCCGATACTCCAGGGTATCTCGATTTTCTCAGCGATGGACTTGGTGCGCTCCAGGTCTGCGATTCCGCTCTTGTGGTCGTCCATGCTGGCCAGGGAGTAGAGGTTGGAACCGGCAAGATGTGGGATTTTGCGAAACGTCGGGAAATTCCCAGGTTATTGATTATCAATGCGCTGGACAGGGAGCATACGAATTTTGAGTCGGTTCTGGAAAAGGTCAGGGAGCGGTTTGGGAAAAAAGTTTTTCCCATGACCATTCCGATCAATCCGGGTATCGGGTTCAATCAGGCGCTCGATGTGCTGCGGCGCAAAGTAGTCACCTATCACACAAACGGAAGCGGCAAATATAGCGAATCGGACCCCACCGGGGAGTGGGCTGAGAGGGTCGAACAACTCCACCAGGAATTGGTCGAATATGTCGCCGAGTCCGATGACAAGCTGCTGGAGAAATTCTTTGATGAAGGCGGATTGTCGGAAGAGGAAATGCGGGCCGGAATGCACGATGCGCTAAAAAATGAATCCTTTATCCCGCTCTTCTCGGTAGCAGGGGAGACGAACATCGGAGTTGCCCGGTTGCTCGATTTTATCGCCAAGTTCGGGCATAGCCCTCTTGATCATGGGGAGGCCGTTGCTCTGGACTCCAATGGGGAGGAAGTCCCTATCCGGTTGAAGGATCGAAAACCGGTAGTTCAGGTTTTTAAAACCGTCAGCGAAGCCCATGTCGGCGACCTCTCTTATTTCCGCATCTTTTCGGGAACCATAAAAAGCGGCCTCGAACTTTACAATAGCGCCCACAGCCTGACCGAGCGAGTGGGGCAGATCTTCATCCTGAACGGCAATATCCGGACCAATGTGGATGTTCTCCACGGCGGGGATATCGGAGCCTTCGTAAAACTCAAAAATACGCATACCGGCGACACCCTGTCCGATTCCAAAAGAGCCCTCGATCTGCCCAGGGTTCATTATCCCAATCCAAATATTCATGGTGCCCTGGTTCTGAAATCGAAGGGTGACGAAGACAAAATCGCCACTGGTCTGGCCACCTTGCACAAGGAGGATCCCGCTTTTCAATACCGGGCCGACTCCGAAATCAAGCAAACCATTCTCTCCGGGCAAGGCGAGCTCCACCTGCAGGTTATCCTGGACGAATTGAAGAGACGCTTCAATGTGGAAATAATATTGATAGAGCCGAAAATTCCTTATCGCGAGACCATCCGCTCTCCCGGAGCGGCCAAATACCGGCACAAAAAACAGACCGGCGGGGCAGGGCAATTCGCCGAGGTCTGGATGCGCATCGAACCCAAACCGAGGGATACCGGGATGGAGTTTACCAATTCCCTCGTCGGCCAGAATGTGGACCGCGTTTTCGTTCCCTCGGTCGAAAAAGGCGTCAATGCCGCCTGTGTGGAGGGCATTCTGGCCGGTTACAGGGTGGTCGATGTTAAGATTAACTTTTACGATGGGAAAATGCACCCGGTCGATTCCAAGGATGTCGCTTTCCAGATCGCCGGCAAACACGCCTTCCGCGAGTCCTTCATGAGCGCCAAGCCCTACCTTCTGGAACCCATTTACAATATCGAGATTCAAGTCCCGGAGGAAAACCTGGGGGATGTCATGGGGGACATTTCCTCCCGCCGTGGCCGCATCCAGGGAATGGACGCCAAAGACGGATTTCAAATCGTCAAGGCCCAGGTTCCTCAAATGGAAATCTATCGCTACTCAACCACCCTCCGGTCGCTCACCGGTGGAAGGGGAATACACAGTGAAGAGTTCAGCCACTACGAGGACATGCAGCGCGACCTCGAGCGCAAAATCATCGAGCAAGCCAAGCGGGAAAAAGAAGAGTAAGCAAAATTGCCAACTGCCTTAGGCCAGGCGGATTGGGTGTTGATGACAGCTCTGATGGTTACTTTACGAGGCTATGCCTTTTTTCTGATTTGCCATCAGTGTCAGGGGTCATGAACCCTTGATTGACCAAAATTGAATTCTTCAAACAGGTTCTGGCTGGGGTCGAACTCCACATTGCGAGTCCCGTCCGGATTCAAGAAATAGACGAACTGGATTCTCATTGTATCAGTAAGTCGTCCGGAATAATCAATTGAACCATGTATTTTCCCATACATGGCACTGATTACATTTCCATCTTCATCCGTTACGCTACGGATCCGAAAATAATAATTAGTGACCTCGCGATTCTGATTCGACAGGGTCGGAGATCCCAGGTTTCTGATATAAGAAAAATTGTTTTCATTCTGATACCCTTGCATCGGCGCAGGCCCCGGAAGCCGTATTCTGCTTCCATAATAGAGTTTTTGATTATTGGCATTCACGTTGAATAAACCATCTGCTGGGTTCTAGTGCCCGAGGCTGAGATAGAGACTGTAATTCCACAAATCCTGAATCTCCTTGCTTCCGGTAAAAATAAAATCACTTACCCGGCCTTTCCCGTAGGGTTGCACCCAGTCGGCTGCCACAAGATCGAATCCCACCGGCTCTTCCATTACCGGCAAGGTGATTTCCATTCGTTTGGCATACATTGGAATCGGTTTTTTGATACGATTCAAGGTGACTTTTACGGTTGGGTTCCAGGGAACATATTTTCTGTTTTCCACATCTTTATATTGATAGATAAAGCGGTAATCGTAGAACCCCTCTTTATCGACATCGTAGAAAATCCTTACCGAATTATTCCTGAATTCGCGGGTGTAAAACCCGTTGGCATCGGTGCGCTCATAGAAGCGTGGGTCTCCTTGAAGACCGAGGGGAACGATTTGAATCTTTGCATTGTCAACCGGCCGCCCCTCCTCATCGACCACTTGCACCGTCAGCTTGGCCCGATAGGGGTATTCCCTACCGGAGCAACTGGTATTCAAGAACAGCGCCAATAGAAACAACGCTATCACTCCAAATATGTTTTTGTTTGCCGTGTCAATTTTCATTGGGTTCCTCCTTCAAGTTGTTGATGGCATTAAAAGCATCAATCTAAGCCAACGGTTCCATGGCCGGAGTTTGATTTTTTCGAAAATTGCCTCCTGATACCCGAATTGCGGGTCGAGGGCCGGATTTATATTTTGCGCTATCTTTACTGCACCACTATACCACGGATAACGCGGATTGCCACAGATAATCTTTACAGGGTAACCGAATCCTATCGGTTCGAGTCAGAGCAGGTAACTGAGTGCGCCCTGGTAAAAGCCGAGGATCAGGGTGCCTGCCGTCAGGCAGCCTAAAACGATCCGGTGGGAATTGGCGGCCGGTATAAGGCCAGGGCCCGATGGCTCGATTGTTTCTTCGCTTTCGGCTTTGACCAGACTGGGCCAGAAATAGACCTCCAGTATCCAGCCAAAATAATAATAAATGGACAAAACGACCCCTATCACGGCCACCCCCAGCAATCCATAAAGCCCGGCCTTGAAGGCTGCGATAAAGATGAGCAATTTGCCGATGAACCCGGCCAGGGGCGGAATCCCGGCCAGTGAGCCCAGCCCGATGGCCAGAACGGCCGCGTTATAGGGATTTTTCCTGGCCAGATCCTTGAAGTCGTCAAGGGTCATGTCGCCATCTTCCAGCGGACCCATGTTATTCATGACTCCGAAAATCGCAAAAGAGGCCAGCAGATAGGTAAAGAGATAAAATACGACCGCGTTGGCCGCCCAGGGAACCTGGAATGATGCCACGATGCCGAGCAGCATGTATCCGGCATGGGCGATACCCGAAAGACCCATCAGCCGTTTCACGTTTTTCTGTGAAAGTGCCCCCAGGTTTCCGAACAAAATGGTCAAAATCGCAATCGCCCCGAGCATTGGAACCAGGACCCTCTCCAGTGGGGCAAAGGGGCCTTGCACGAGGATTATCAAGACAATGAAACCCCCCGCCTTCGAGGCGACCGCCAAAAAGGCCGTGACCGGAATGGGAGCGCCCTGGTAAACATCGGGAATCCAGATTTGAAACGGAACCGCCCCGATCTTGAAAGCCACCCCGCAAAGAACCAGAACCGTTCCCGCCAGGACCAGAATATTGTCCGGGTTGGCCTCAATGAAACTCCCCAACAGGGCAAAATTCATGGGATCTCCGCTGGAGCCGGGCAATTGCGGGTTTCCTCCCGCTCCATAAAGCAGAACGATTCCGAATAGCAGAATGGCCGAACTGAAAGCGCCCAGGATCAGGTATTTAAGACCGGCCTCAAGCGAGTATAGGCTGCCGCGGGAATAACTCACCAGGATGTAAAACCCCACCGTAACGGTTTCCAGGGCAACGAACAAAAGGATGAAATTATGAGACTGGGCCAGAAGCATGAGACCCGCCGTAACGATCAATACGAGGTGAATAAATTCTACTTGAGGAAGGCCCCGGCGAGAGGCATATTGGTGGCCCAGGTGGCAGACGAGGAGGGAGCAAAGGAGAAAAAAGAGGCGCATAACATCCCCGCGCACGGAATGCATTAGCAGTCCGTTGAAAGAGGTATGCTCGGTCGCCACGCCGAAAAGCGAGGAGAACACGACCCCCGCCAGGAGGATGACCACCTGCCCGAAAAGGGCCAAACGCAGAATCAACCCCTGGCGTTCTTTGGGCAGGGTCATTTCCAGGACCAAAAGCAACAGGGCGAGAACTCCGAGGGAGATCTCCGGCAGAATGGATAACCAGGAATTTTCCTGGGCCATCTCACTGTAAATTGCCAACCGGTCGTTCATTGCTTTGGTAGGGTTAAAGTTCTTTTCTCACTGGAAGTATTGGAGACTGAGGCGACCGCCGAATTTTGAGGAATTTCGGTGGCAACCACTCTGGTTATGGGCGCATTGGCCGGATAAAGTGATCGAAGGGTATCGTTGAGACTGTCCGAGAGGGCCTTGGGCCAAAAACCGACAGCCAGCAGGGCCACAATCAGGACCACCGCGGGCCATCGCTCACCGGGCCGCACATCGCTGATTTGCTCGAAATCAACCTTTCCTGCAAAAGCTTCCGATAATTCCCCAAAAAAGATTCTACGGGCCGCCCTCAGACCGTATAGGGCCGATATCAAAATGCCAGCCACGGCCGGAACAATGAGCCAGGTTTGAAATTTCCAGATTCCGATAAAAATCCCGATCTCACCCCAGAAATTGGCAAACCCGGGAAGCCCCGCATTGGCCAATACTCCCATCACAAAAAAACAGGCCAATACCGGCGTCTTTCGTGCGAGGCCGCCTATTTCGTGCATTTCGTAAGTTCCGCTGCGCTGGTAAATGCAGTCCGAGAGCATGAAAAGAAGGGCCACCGAAAGCCCATGGGCGAACATCAACAGCACAGCACCGCCCACCCCGATGGCGGAAAAACAGGCAATTCCCAGAAATGCGTAACCCATGTGCATGACCGAACTGTAACCGATCATTTGTTTCAAATCCCGCTGACCCACTGTGGCCAGGCCGATCAGGATGATATTCCCGAGGGCAAGCCAGATGAGCAGGCCGGTCCATTGGCTGGCGCCAAAGGGAAGCAGTGGCGCGCCGATCTGAATGAGGCCGTAAAGCCCGAATTTTTTCAGGACCCCGGCATGCATCATGGCAATAGGGGCCGGAGCCGCCCCGTAGGCTCGCGGAGCCCAACTGTGGAAAGGCCATAGCGAAACAAGGATGCCGAAACCGAACAGCAAGAGGGCATAGATGTTATCCTGGGCAACTTCAGAAAACGGATTTTCGCCGAAGTAATCCCGCATCGATGCGATATCGAACGACTTCAAGCCGCTGCCGCTGTAAAGAGCCAGGAGGCCAAGCAGGGAGAGCAGAGCCCCCAGAGTCAGGTAAACAGCCATTTCCATGGCCGCTGAGCGTCTTCCCTTACCCCCCCAGACGGCAATCGAGATGAATGTCGGGATGAGGGCGATCTCATGGAAGAAATAATAGAAAAACAGATCGATGGAGGCGAAAATCCCCATCAGTCCACCCTGGATGAAGAGCAGTAATATCAAATACTGACGCTTCCGCTTGACCTCGGAAAACATCGCGTAAATTCCCGCCGCCAAACCGACTACCCCGGCCAACAGGTAAAGCGGCAGCGATATGCCGTTGAGTCCCAGCTTCAGGCTGATGCCAAAGTTTTCCAGACCCGTAGCGGTATCGGAAGTAAATGCATAGCCCGAAAGACGGCTCACCGTATATGCGTACCATAACCAGACGGAGATCAGGGCGGGAACGACAAATCCCACCATGGAGATGACTTGAGTAGATTTTTGCGTCAATCCTCCAATGGCTAGGAGGACGAAGGCAGCTAGGAGCGGTGTAATTATGGAAACTAGCAATAATGAAGCATTGAGGGCCATACCTCGAAATAATACAAGATCGAGTATCCCCTCCAGTGCGTCGGCCAAATATTGAAGTAATTCCATTTTAAATTTCTTTTCTCTTTACCAATAATAAATTTCTAAAACCAACCTGCCGCCAGGGCCCAGAACAGGACCAGCCCGGCGAAAAACCAATAAACATAGCCATGGAGACTCCCGACGTGGGTCGCCCTTACGAATATGCCGACCAGGCCGGTCAATCCCGCTGTCCCCCGAACCATTAGCCCGGAAATAAATAATTGGTCCAAAAACCCGAGAAGTTCAGCCGCCGGTTGCTGAATCTTTTCGATATACCATTCGTAAATCTCGTCGAAATAAAGCCGCGCCTTCAGAAAGGCGAAAACCTTGGGAAAAGATTGGTTCAAGCGATCCTCGGAAGCTCCCGGTTTATAATAGAAAAAGGCGCCGCCTAATCCCACCAGGGCAAGTCCGGCCGAGATAACGACCATCATGGTGTGGTCGGCCCCGTGGGCTACCGGTAATTGCTCAAGAAGCGGCTGCACCATAGAGGGGTAAAGCTGAACCATTCCCATTATAAAAGTGGACCCCAATCCAAGGACGGCCAGGGGAAGAACCATGACAAACGAGCTTTCTTTGGCCTTTTCAGCCGAATCCGATTTGGCCTCACCGAAAAACGCGATCAGCCAAAGCCGACCCATGTAAAGGGCGGTCAGAATAGCGGAAAATGCCAGTATTCCGTAAATGGCCCTGTTACTTTTCAAAGCCAGGTAGAGGATGGGGTCTTTGCTCCAGAAGCCGGCCCCGATCCAGGGAATCCCCGAAATGGCAATCACACCGATGGTGAAAAACACAAATGTCAGGGGCATGCGCCGGTAGAGTCCGCCCATTTTGAAAATATCCTGTTCATGATGGCAGGCATTGATGATCGAACCGGAACCGAGAAAGAGAAGAGCTTTGAAAAAAGCATGCGTTGTCAGGTGAAACATGGCCGCCGCCACTCCCGCTAGTAAGCCGAAATGCGAATGCTCCGCTAATCCGGCCTGAGTTCCCACCCCGAAAACCGCTACCATAAAGCCAAGTTGCGAGAGGGTGGAAAAGGCCAATATGCGTTTGATGTCGTTTTGACCCAGAGCGCTGAAGGCCGAGAAGATTGCGGTGATGGCTCCAACCCAGGCAATTACGGTCAACACCTCCGGCGTGAACATGAAAAAGACCCGGCAAAGAAAATATACGCCCGCCGCCACCATGGTGGCCGCATGGATGAGGGCGGACACCGGAGTGGGGCCTTCCATGGCGTCCGGTAGCCAGATGTGGAGCGGCATTTGGGCTGATTTGCCGAGCACCCCGCAGAGCAGGCAAAGGCCCATTCCAGTAACGAGAAGGTTCGGGTTCACAACCAGCAACGCCTGAAGTTCGGTCAAATTCACCGTGCCGTAATGCCAATAGCACCAGATGATGCCGATGAGGAATCCGAAATCACCCACACGATTAACAATGAAGGCTTTTTTGGCCGCCTCAGCCGCCGAGTTTTTCTCAAAATAATGACCAATCAGCAAATAGGAGCTGAATCCCACCAGTTCCCAGAATATGAAGAGCATGAACAAATTATCGGCCAGAACGATCCCCAGCATGGAAAAGAGAAAGAAGGACAACCCGCCAAAATACCGCCCCTGGGCTTTATCCTCAGCCATGTAGCCGACACTGAAGAGGTGAATCCAGAATCCGACAAAACTGACCACAAAAAGCATCAGGGCGGATAGCTGATTGAAGAGAAAACCAACCGAAATGGTTACACCCCCCAGGGTAATCCACTCGCGGGAGACCTGCAAGGTTTCAACTCCCGAAAGATAAATCGCATAGAGGGACGACAGCATTACAACGCCCGCTGCTCCCACCGATAAAACTGCGGCAGTCTTTCCCCTCCGGCGGAAAAAAATAATTGTCAGCAAAGCCGAGGCGAGCGGCGCCAGCAGGATGACAGAGAGTATTTGACCCAGGCTCATTTCAGTCAGTTCTTCAATGCGTTCAATTCGCTTACAAAGATCGTTTGGCGTTTGCGGTACAAAGCCACGATGATAGCCAGTCCAACGGCCACTTCGGCAGCCGCTACCGTGATGATGAAAAATACGAAAACCGGCCCGTCCATCATGGAATGGTCGGGGGTGGCATTGTAACGGGAAAAGCTAACCAGGGCCAGGTTGACGGCATTAAGCATCAATTCCAGCGACATGTAGATGACGAGCGTATTGCGCCGCAACAGTACCCCGAACACCCCGATGGCAAAAAGAAGCCCGGATACGGTTAAAAAGGCATTTAATCCCACTGTCATCGTCTTGGCGTTCCCGTTATTCCTTTATTCTTTCTCTGGTTCATCGGAAGATGCCGTTGGCCCTTTTTTACTGATGTATATCACTCCCACCATGGCGGCCAGGAGGAGAAACCCGATCATTTGAAAAGGGAGCATGTATTTGGTGAAAAGCTGATACCCGAAATTCCGGGAAAGGGAGGCCGCCGTCCGCATGGGAAGTTCCGGTTCGGGACCTCCCGCGCCAGAGGCGAACAGGCCCAGCACACCGATTGCCAAAAGGGCAAAGGCTAACCCCCCGGCCACAATGGTGAATATTTTGGGCCGGATTTTATCGGAATCCTCCACATCGAGCAACATGATGATGAAGAGAAAAAGGACCACCACCGCGCCGGCATAGACAAGCACTTGAATTACCGCCAAAAAATAAGATTCCAGCATAACGAACAAAGCCGCTATGCCGACAAACGAAACTATCAGGAACATAGCGCTGTTAACCGGGTTCCTACTGGCCACCATGAGGAAAGCGGAAAGAAGGGTTCCCGCCGCGAAAATATAAAAGAGAATGTCTTCCATGCTGAGCCGTTATCCTCGTTTCACTTCACAGAGGCTGAGTTGATGGCCCACTCCGTGTAATTGTTTCCCTGAACCTAAAATGATCATGTTTTCCTTAACCATGTCCATTTGCCTGATTTTCCTCCGCCGCGCTTCGTTTCTTCTCCCATTTGTAATGTTGATCGGGGTAAGTCCCTCCCAATTCGTAAAGTTTTGCTTTGGGAAATACCATCTCCTCACGACTGTATCCGGAGAGAGAAAAAACTTTCTGCAAAAAAATGGCTTCCTCCGGGCAGACTTCCTGGCAAAATCCGCAGTAGATGCACCTTAGCATATCGATGTCGAATTCCTTGGGCGCCTTTTCCACATGGGCATTCTCGGAGTCTTCGGGAATTTCTCCCGGCTGGATTCGTATCGCCTTGGGAGGACAGACAAATTCGCATAATTGGCAGGAAACGCATTTCTCCCGTCCCTTGGGATCTTTGACCAAAGTGGGGATCCCGCGGTATCCATTCGGAATAACCGGTCTTACATCCGGGTATTCCAGCGTTACCTTTTTCTTGAGCATGTTCCAAAAGGTAATCTTCAAACCCATTATGATTTGTGGAAGGTAAGTTCTTTCCGCCCAGTTAAGGGGTTTGCGGGCTAATTGTTTAAAGGCCATGATGACGGAAATTTAAATTGTTCCTTATTGAATATGATTCAAACGAGCCAATTTTCAAATAGTGCAATGAGAATGGCATTCAAGACCAAGTTGGCAAGAGCAAGGGGAAGAAGGATAGCCCAGCCCAACCGCATAACCTGATCGTAGCGAAATCTCGGCAATGTCCACCGAATCCACATGAAGAAAAATACCACGGAAAATACTTTGAGGAGAAACCAGAGAGTTGATAAAAGGCCACCCGCCCATCCCGCCGGCCAGGGAAAAGGAATGCCGGGGAGAAAATTCCAGCCGCCGAAATAAAGAACGACGAGTACTCCGGAGCCGATCACGATATGAGTGTATTCACCCACGAAAAAGAGTCCGAATTTCATCGAACCGTATTCGGTATGATAACCGGAGACCAGTTCCGTTTCCGCCTCCGGCATATCGAAGGGAAGCCGGTTGGTCTCCGCAAACAGGGCGACGAGAAAAATCAATGCCGATAGCGGTTGCCAGAAAACCATCCACAACTGGTCCTGTGACTGCACTACGTTAAAAAGACTCAACCCCGTTTCGGAACCGGGAGCATTGGCCCATAAAAAGGCCGGTAGAATGGATAGCCCCATGGCCAGTTCATAGGAAATCATTTGCGCCGATGCGCGAATGCCTCCCAGAAACGGGTATTTGCTGTTGGCCGACCACCCGGCCAGGATGATTCCGTAAACGCCCAGGGACGATACAGCCAATATGAAAAGCATGCCTATATCGATATTGGCCAGAACCAGAGGAACACCATCCATCTCCCCAAAAGGAAGCACCACCATTGTTGTCATGGCCGGGATGAAGGCCACACATGGCGCCAGGAAATAATAAAATTTATTCACATGCCCGGGCACCGGATCTTCCTTAAAAATAAACTTCAAGCCATCCGCAACAGGCTGGAAAATTCCCAGTCGCGTCAGCATATTGCCCAAAATCGGGATGACTCCAATAAATGGCAATACGGTGCGGTTTGGTCCGTAGCGCCCTTGGATCCAGCCGGCGATTTTTCGCTCTGCCAGAACGGCGTAAGCGGCGATTCCCATAACCACGGATATCATGATAACCGCCTTGAGCAGAGCAATCAATATTGGCAGGTAGTTCATTTGGATATATTCATGGCCTCACTCTGTTGGGTCGCCGGATCGTAATGAAGGCTTTTGCCTTCGATGAAAGGCAGTTGGGCCCATTGGGAACCATCGATTAAAAGTCCGGTTTTCGGAATGTTTTCAACGCTCACTCCTGCAAATTGGGGTATCCCGGAACTCATGCTCGCCCAAATATCAACCGTATTGGATGGCGGAATTGTCTCAGGATCAAGGCAGTGCAGCAGTTTTCCCAAGGAATCGATGTCTGGCCGAATACCTGCGGGTCCCGGCACAGCGGTGTGGAAGGTCTGTAAGCGAAACTGTTGGTTGAGGAAAGAGCCTGACTTTTCAAATACGGTTAAAGTGGGAAATAACACATGGGCAACCTCTCCCGTTTCATTGCAATGAGTGCCGAAATAAATGAGATTTGATTTTTCCAGCAGATCCCTCCCAAGACCGCACTGAGTCAAATCTTCTCCCAACGAAAGGATGGTCTTCACCTTTCCGGTTTCCACATCAGTGGCAAGATTTGTCAGGTTCGCGTGAGGCAATTGTTCAATCAATCCGGTGAGGAGTGCGCCGCGCACATTGGGGTTTCGGTCGGCGGAGATGAGAAGGCCGTCTCCTTCGCCCGTCCGGCTGACCAGGGAAACCGAGACTGCATTCACGGCGGAGGCAATTTTCCTCAACAAGTATTGCTCCTCCACGCTTGCCCGGCCCGATCCCACAACGGCTACCGCTCCTTTGCTTAAAATATCTGCCGCCTTTTTCGCCGCCTCTTCAACCAAAGTATGCTTCCCATCAATTGTATAATGCACCAGACGATCGTCGGAATCGACTGGGTTATGGAGGATGCGGCCGCTATCTGGCATCCAGGTATCGTTCACCTCATCATTTCGCCGGGGAGTGATGCGGTAGATCTTTCCCTCCCGGCACCCTGCCAAGGTGTTGACGCCCACGCTGCTCTCCGTGCAGATGCTGGCAGTTTCCTTGAGGAACCAAACCCGCATTTTGAAGCGAAAATCAATGCTCGTGAGGGCTCCTACAGGACAAATATCGACGGTATTGAGGGAATAATTGTTCTCCAGGGATCTGCCGGGAAAGCAGGTCAAGGTGGAATAGCTTCCACGGTCGATGAATCCGAGCACATCGTCTTTGGCGATTTCCTTGCAGAACCGGATGCAGCGCGAGCACAGGATGCACCGCTCGTCGTCGAGCATGACGCGTGGTCCGAGGCGGGTTCGCTTGGGTTTTACGTTTTTATTTTCGACAAAGCGGCTGTAGCCCCTCCCGTAATCGCTGGCATACTCCTGCAAGCTGCACTCGCCCGCCTGATCGCAGATTGGGCAATCCAGGGGGTGGTTGATAAGGAGAAACTCCATGACTCCATTGCGGCATTCCCGGACGAGTTCGGAATCGGTCCTGATGTGGATACCCGGCAATGCTTTGGTCGCGCAGGCGATGGCAGGGCGCGGCAGCCAGCCGATTTTCTGCATTCCACGTCGATCCAGAATAGGTTCCCCGGTTGCTCGGTCCGTCAAAGGCATGCCGTATTCCATCAGGCACATGCGGCAATTGCCGGTAACGCTCAGTTTCTGGTGGTAGCAATAGTGAGGCATCTCCTTTCCCGCCAATCGCGTTGCCTCGACCATGTTGATTCCGGAGGGAACAAGGATTTCCTCCTCGTCGATAAAAACGCTGATAAAATTATTTTCCGGTTCCTTCATTTGGTTGGGTGCAATAGCCTGATAAATTGTTTTAAATCAACCGGTTTCCGTTATTATCTGTAGAAGATCGAGTTTCAGAGGCTTTGGCCGCAAACTCTTCCTTGAATTTTGAGACAAAGCTTTGGGTCGGCCATGAGCAAGCCTCCCCGAAGGCGCAAATGGTGCGGCCCTCTATCTGCTTGCTGATTGAGGCCAGCAAATCAACATCCTCGGCTCGGGCCTTTCCGTTGCACATGCGAGTGGACACCTTTTTCATCCAGAGCGATCCCTCCCGGCAGGGAGTGCACTGGCCACAGCTTTCATGGGCGTAAAAGGCATTCAGATTGGCCAGGGCTTGGACCATATCAACGGTATCGTCCATTACGATTACCCCGGCCGACCCTGACATGGTGCCGACCGCCATGAAACTGTCAAAATCGAGCGGAATATCGTCAATGCCCCAATCGAAAGCTGTCCCATCCCTCAAATGGCCTTCATATCGTTCATCGGCTCGTAAAATTTTGGCCGAAGATCCTCCGGGAATAACCGCTTTGAGTCTTCTGCCGGGCCGCATGCCGCCGCAGACTTCATAAATAAGCTCACCCAGCGTGATCGCCCCGCCGGCAAATTCGTAGTAACCGGGTTTTAGCACATGACCGCTCACACACCAGATGCGCGTGCCAGTTGCGCCCGGCACGCCGATATGGGAGTAATCCTCTCCTCCAATCTCAATGATGTGCTTGATATTGCAAAGGGTCTCGACGTTGTTGACGATTGTCGGGCACTGGTAAAGTCCCAATACGGCGGGAAAATAAGGAGGTTTTATACGGGGGTAAGGCCGTTTCCCTTCCAGGGACTCGATCAGGCCGGTCTCCTCCCCGCAGATGTAAGCGCCAGCCCCGCGGTGCACAATGATATCACAGGAATATCCGCTTCCGAGAATATTGGAGCCGACAAAATTCGAGGCTTGTGCTTCTTCGATGGCCTTTTCCAAGATATTTGCTCCCTGCGGAAATTCCTCCCGTATGTAGATAAAGGCAAGCTTGGTACCAGTGGCATAGGCCGCGATCATCATACCCTCAATTAGCTGATGGGGATCCTTGTGGATGATCTGGCGGTCCTTGAAGGTGCCCGGTTCGGACTCGTCGGCATTGCAGATCAGGTAAATTGGCTTGCCGGATTTGCGATCGAGAAATTTCCACTTCATGCCGGCGGGAAACCCGGCCCCGCCCCTTCCACGAAGGGCGGAGAGTTCCACTTCATGGCAGATTTCCTCCGGATTCATGGTGAAAGCCTTGCGCAGCATCTCATACCCACCGTGACGGATATAGCATTCTATATCGTTGGTGTAACCGGGCTCATCCAGGTATTTTAGGATAACTCTCTGTTCAGCGGGAATCATATTTCAGGCAAGAATTCTTGAAAGGTGAAAATGGGTACTGTTAATCAATCTTCGGATACGGGTTCTGCGGCGCCTTTTCCTGATTCACTTTTTATTTTTGCAACGATAGCTGCCGCTTTTGTTTCGTCCACATTGTCATAAAAATCGTCATCTACCATCACAACAGGTCCGGTGCCGCAACTGGCCAGGCATTCGGCAAATTCTATTTCCACTTCGCCATCCGCGGTGGGATTTCCGAGAGTGCAGTCTAACTCCTTTTGCAGGGTTTCGCAAAGTTTATAGGAACCGGATAAGGCGCAGGAAAGTGTCCGGCAGACCCTGACCAAGCGCCGGGCACGCGGTTTCTGGCGGAAAAATGGATAAAATGTGACTAGCTCGTAAACATTTATAGGTTCTATTTCCAGTTTACCGGCGATCCATTCCATGGCCTCTTGCGAAATGTAACCCTGGTCCGCCTGCATATAGTGAAGCAATGGCAGTACCGCGCTGCGTTTGACCGGGTATTTCGGTATCACCGCCTCAATTCGCTCAAGCGTTTCAGGTTTCAGGTTCATTGCGGCTGGTTATCTTAAATTTCAAATTTGCTAGGAAAGGAATCTTGGTAATCCTCATCGGTCGCACTCTCCCAGGACAAAGTCGATGCTGCCCAGGATGACGGGTATGTCCGCCACCATGCAGCCTTTTAATAGTTTGGGAAGAATGCTCAAATTACAGAAACTGGGCGCTCGTATCTTTAACCTGTAGGGAATCCCGCCCCCTTTGGAAACAATGTAAAAACCGAGCGCTCCCTTCGGGTTTTCCGCCTCGAAATAGACCTCTCCTGGCCGTATTTGAGGACCCTCGGTAACGAGCATGAAGTTCTGGATCAGTTCTTCCATGCTGGTAAGAATTTTCGCTTTGGGGGGAGCGTAAATTTTTCTGGCTTCCTCCGCATACCAGGGGCCGTCGGGGATTGAATCGATAACCTGCCGGACGATTTTGACGCTCTGCCGAATTTCTTCCATCCTAATCAGCCAGCGGTCGTAGCAATCACCGGCGCTGCCCACCGGCACATCGAATTCATATTTTTCATAACCGCTGTAGGGATTTGTTTTTCGCAGGTCGCAGGCCACTCCGCTGGCACGCAGGTTAGGCCCTGTCACGCCGTAGCTGATGGCGTCCTCCGGCGTTATGACACCGACACCGACCGTGCGGTCGTAAAAAATACGGTTTCGGGTCATCAATTTGTCAATTTCTTCGATGACAGGCTCAAACTGGTTAAGAAAATTTATCACGTTTCCCAGCCAACCCGGAGGCAAGTCCCTCGTCAGCCCCCCGATGCGCGTGTAGCTGGTGGTAAATCGTGCCCCCGTTAATTGCTCAAACAAAGTGTAAAGCCTCTCCCTTTCAGTAAAGGTGTACATAAAAACGGTCAGCGCTCCCGTATCCATTCCATACACCCCAACGCCAAGAAGATGGGAGGAAATCCGGGCCAGTTCGCAGCAAATCACACGAATGGCCTGGCAACGCGGGGGAACTTCCAGCCCGGCAAGTTTTTCCACCGCCAGCACGTAGGCCACATTGTTGGACAGCGGGGCAATATAATCGAGCCGGTCGGTGTAGGGGATAAACTGATTGTAGGTCATGTTTTCGGCGATCTTTTCATCTCCGCGGTGCAGGTACCCTACTACTGGTTCGACCTCGGTAACGACCTCACCGTCCAACTGGACTTTCAGGCGCAGGACGCCATGGGTGCTCGGGTGGGATGGTCCCACATTGATATTCATGATCTCGCCTTTGAGATCCTCCTCGAACTCAACCGAGCGGTTGACCACATCGCCGATGGAAATTTGTTTGTCCTGATTCGCCATTATAAAAATGTGTCCCTCTACATATCTTCGCTGGAGGGCTTCTCATGCTTTTCTGACCAGCTTTCGTCGCTCCCTCTAGGTTCGCTTTCACTCATGTGCCCTCCAGATTTGGAGTGAAACGGACCGCCCATCATCGGCGCCGGCCTTACTTTTTCTTGTGTTGTCAGAGCCACATCGGCAGCCGGAAGGTCTGCCTCTTTACCGGCCAGTGGAAAATCCTTGCGCAACGGATGGTAGGGGTAGTCATCCCACATCAGGATTCTCTTCAGGTTGGGGTGACCGGTAAAAATGATTCCGAACATATCGAAAGCCTCTCGTTCATGCCAATCGGCCCCGGACCATAATCCCGTGGCGGATGGCATGGCAGGCGGATCCGCTTCCGCGCAATCGGAAGCAATACGAAAAAAGGTGTGTTCTTGAGTGGAATACAGGTGGTAAACCACCGTAAACCGGGGGCTTTCTTCCATCCGGTCGATGGCCGTAAGGTCCGATAGCATGTCAAAACCATGCTGGTCCCTCATTTTTTTTAAGAATCCCAAAAGCCGATCTGAAAGACAATTGACTGCTGGCCAATCTTCGCTGGGTCGCTCCTCCAGGTAATCAAAGCTCTCCAGGAGCCCTTTTAAGAATTCATCCTGCATGAAGTATTGGGAGATTGTTTCAGGTTGAAAACAGTTGAAGAGCCGATTTTTCCCGGCCGATTTTTTCCTGTAATTTCATTAAACCATCGAGAAGAGCTTCCGGCCGTGGCGGGCACCCACTGATGTACACGTCCACCGGAACTATACGGTCAACGCCCTGCAATACCGCATAAGACCGGTACATCCCGCCGGTGGAAGCACAAGCGCCCATGGCCACGACCCATTTGGGAGCAGCCATCTGATCATAGATGCGCCGCACCACTTCAGACATTTTGTAAGTGACAGTGCCGGCCACGATCATGCAATCGCTTTGCCGGGGCGAGAACCGCATAACCTCCATGCCAAAGCGGCTGATATCGAATCGTGAACCCCCGGCGGCCATCAGTTCGATGGCGCAACAGGCCAACCCCATGGGCATCGGCCAGACGGAGTGCTGGCGCACCCAATTGACCACCGCGTCGAGCCGCGAGACGATCAAGTCTCCCTCAACCTTGCTATCGTAATTATAAACAGTATTCGTGTTACTCATACTCCAAGGCCCAGCCCATTTTGGAATCTCCCCTAAAGGTTCCTCGTTGGCAAGCTATTCAGAAAAATTATCCTTAATATAGCACAATTTTCAATAATGTGGTTAGTATCCATTCATTTTTTTGAAAAGCAAAGCCCTGGCGGGAATTTTTTTCATGGCTCCTAGAGATTTTAAATGGAGTTTGCGGGATGCAGTGTTTCGGTTGAGGGATGTCGCCCGCTCGGTGCGGATTTCAGGGTAGTGTCGCAGGGCAGCCAGTGGCTTTACACGGAAAAGGCACCAAGAATGCCAGCTGAAATTTTGCCGCACCACAATAATTGTAGAAAATATTTTTTTGACTTCAATTAATCACTTTCCCCGTTAAAGAAATTGACTGCCGGGAGAAAAGCATTTTGACACTACTGGACCAAGGTATGGGCGGCAAAGATTTTTCCGAAGTGGTCGAGTTGATAGTAAGGGAGGACACACGTTATCCCAGGGCCGCATACTATTTTGTCAGGAAAGCGCTCGATCATACCTTGAAAGATTTGAAAAAACCGCCATCGGAGGAAAAGGGCAATCATGTTTCAGGAAAGGAGCTGCTCGAAGGCATTCGCGACTACGCTCTGCAGCAATTTGGGCCCATGACGTTTACCGTCTTTGAAAACTGGAGGCTGAACCAGACTTCTGATTTTGGCGAAATCGTGTTCAATCTGGTTGAATATGGCATTTTCGGTAAAACGGAACATGATGACAAACAGGATTTTCGCGGTGTTTATGATTTTCGTGAGGCTTTCCTCAATCCGTTTAAGCCGAAAGGCAAACATGAGCCAAAATCCGGCTCCAATGGCGGAAAATCTACAGATTTTAATGAAAAATCCCCGGAGGAAAACAACTGACTTGCCTGCTTGAGGTTTGGTCAAAATAGGACTTTAAGTCTTTTTTATGGAAATGGTTTCTGGCAACGAAGGGCGTCTTCCAGCCACGCTGGAGCGTCTTTTCGATGAACCTGTCGAGCGCACGACTCTTTCGAACGGTCTCACGGTAGTCCTCAAAGAAGATCGCTCCAACAGACTCTCCAGTGTGCAGCTCTGGGTAAAGACCGGGAGCATACACGAGGGAGCCTTTCTCGGTTCCGGACTCTCTCATTTTCTGGAGCACATGTTGTTCAAAGGCACTAAAAAGCATCCCGGTAGCGAAATCAGCCGCCAGGTGCAGGCTGCCGGGGGCGCCATCAATGCCTATACTACTTTTGATCGCACCGTTTATTATATTGATGGTTTAAGCGAGCAAACCCCTTTGGCCGTTGAACTCCTGGCCGACGCCGCCTTCAATTCCCTTCTTCCTGAGAAGGAGGTAGAGAAAGAGCGGGAAGTAATTTTACGGGAAATCGATATGGGCCTCGATGATCCCGATCGGCAGATGTCGCGCGCTTTGTTCGAAGCCGCTTATCGGGAGCATCCCTATCGCCTGCCGGTCATTGGCCATCGCGAATTATTTGAAAAAGTATCCCGCGAAGAGCTTCTTTGCTATTATCGAAGCCGCTATGTGCCCGGTAACATGACTCTGGTCGTAGTGGGGCATATTGAGGGATCTTCCTTGATCAAGGAAATTGAAAAACACTTCGCCTCTGTTCCTCGGGCCAGCGGCTCACAACCCTATATCCCTCCTGAACCGGCGCAACTGGCCATGCGGGAAGATCATCGCTATGGCAATGTGCAAATATGCCGGGGCGGGCTTGCCTTTAAAATACCCGGGCTGGAGCACGCCGATGCACCCGGTCTTGACCTCCTGGCCTCCGTTCTTGGGGTGGGGCACAGCTCGATTCTCTGGCAACGATTGAGGAATGAAAAAAATCTGGTCCACCATGTTGATGCAGTCTGCTGGAATCCCGGCAATGGCGGACTTTTTTGGATTTCCTATGTTTGCGACCAGGACAAACGAGCACAGGCGCAGGAGGCCATTTTGGAGGAAATTCAACTTATTGTTCGCGATGGCGTTGATGAAAAGCGGCTGCGGAAAGCCTTTCGCCTGGCTTTGGCCGGTGAAGTTAACATGCGGAAAACCATGAGCGGCCAGGCTTCCCGCCTCGGCCTGGCCGAAGTTGTGGTGGGAGATTTGGGCTATCTTCGACGGTATTTTTCACAATTGCTGGGGGTGAATGCAGAGAAAGTGAGAGATTTGGCCGGGAAATACCTTACACCCGAAGGCATGACGGCAGTTTCTTTAAATTCACCTTCTTCTATTCCGGCAATTCAATCCGTAGAAGAAACTGCTTCTGCGCTCCCTGATTTTGAGATGAAGGTTCTCCCCAACGGGGTGCGGATAATATTTCAACAAGATACACGGCTCCCCAGAATCAACCTGCGTATGGCGGCTTTGGGCGGTCCTTTTTATGAATCGAATAAACTGCGTGGTATCACAGGGCTCCTGGCTACCCTTCTTGTTCGTGACACCGAAAAACGCAGCGCCTCCCAAGTGGCCGAATCAATTGAAAGTGTCGGCGGTTCTTTTAACGAGTTTGCTGGTAATAATTCTTTCGGCTTTTGTCTCGAGGCCATGTCGGAGGATACTGCTATCCTTCTCGATTTGTTTGCCCAGGCATTGCACGAGCCGCACTTCAATGAAAAAACTTTCCTGCGTGAGAGGGACGCGCAAATCGCTGCCATCAAGGAAGATTTGGACGATATCGTAAGTTTTGGCAAAAATCGTTTGCGAAAGCGTTTTTTTGGAGAACATCCTTTCAGCATCGATGCTTATGGCGCCGAGGAAACGCTCAAAGTCATTGAGATATCTCATGTCAAGGATTTGCGGGATCGTTTGATTGTCGGTTCCAATGTGGTCGTCAGTGTAGCGGGCGACTTTCAACCCGATCAGTTTTTACCTCCATTGATCGAAATATTGGAAAAACTTCTTTCGAGACGGTTTGCTGCATCCCGGGAAATCTTTTCCGGCCCGGACTCTCCGGGTAGCTTCGAGGAAAATCTGCCGCGTCAACAAGCAGTTGTTTTTCAGGCTTATCCGGATTGCGGGGTTGCTGGGGAAGATTATTTTGCTGGGGAATTGCTAACTGAAATCTTCAACGATATGTCGGGCCGGTTGTTTGCGCGGGTGCGGGAGGAGCGCAGCATGGCCTATTTCGTTGGGGCTCAACGGTTGGCCGGCATCGATATGGGAATGTTTTACCTTTGTGCGGGGACGCGGCCTGATTGCTGTCCGGATATGTTCTCCGAATTTGAAGCCGAGGTTTCCAGGGCGGCTTCCGGTGGGGTGACCGAGGACGAATTGAGCCGCTGCCAGACTCGCCTTAAAGCGGCCAAGCGCATGGGTTTGCAAACAATCGGCGCCAGGGCATTGCATGGCACCTTGAACACTCTCTACGGTCTGCCGATTAACGATTGGAAAAACTATGACGACCGAATCGACGGTTTAAACATCGAGGATTTAAAAGTTTTTGCCAACAAATGGCTAAAAGTGGACAAGCGTGTTTGTCTTACAGTTAAGCCGTAGTTAAGGCCATTTGTAATAAAATTTCATTTGCAGTGGCAAGCGTTCTCAGGGTAAGAATATCCTGTGCACCGGCGGAAATTGGCTCCCGCAAATATTTTTGAGTTAGCCCGGAAGAGGAAAAAAGATGGGTTCGCGCTTATTCTTGCTCTTGGGCTGATGGCCTTATTGCTGGTTCTCCTTCTCTCCTTATCGACCTTGAGTCGTATGGAAACGGGTATCAATGAGGCGCGCTCACAGCATCAGCAATCCCGTCAGAATGCTCTGCTCGGATTGAAGATCGCTTTGGGGAATTTACAAAAGCTGGCGGGACCGGACCAGCGGGTTACGGCCAGAGCGGACTTACTGGGCCAAGGATCGGCAAACCCCTACTGGACCGGGGTTTGGGCCACCGATGTGCAAAATAGAGAGCCTGCATGGCTGGTATCGGGAAGCAACCCGAATCCTGCAATCCCCCTTCTTGGGCTTTCAGGGGTTCGCCTGGCCAGCGGGGCGGGCAATGGTGAAAGCGTTTTTGTTGCATCCGTTCCGGTCATCCCCGAAAAACCTCCAGACGGTTCTTCCACCGAGCCTTCTCACCAGAACGGTCATTATGCCTATTGGATCAGTGATGAGGGGGTAAAATCCAGTTTGGCTAAAACCGACCGGGTCGGCGAACTCAATAATAACAGTTATGGTGATCAGTTTCGCAAACGGTTGCGGCAATTAAGCGCTGTCAGGCCTCGTCGCGAAGTGTTCTTTCCGGACCTGGAAAAAGAGGAACCTGAAGTTATCCGGGAAAACCTGAATAAAACTACCTCGTTGGGCCAAATCGCGCTTTTGCCCGGTGTGTCGGCCAATGAACTTAAAGGATCATTTTTTGATGCCACCCATCTTTCCTTTGGGGTGCTTTGCAATACCGCAGAGGGTGAATTAAAAAGAGACCTCAGCGCATCTCAAATTCAGGATACTGGCTTTACCCTGGTGGAGACATTGAAACGAGCCGCCGGCAGGCGCATCAATGAAGAAGGATTCGTCGATTTTCCAGGCCAAGGAATGCCCGCCACCGTGAATGCCGGAGATTTCCTCAACGCTCCCTCCCCCTTGACCTCGGAATTCGCCCTCTTTGTAGGCATCTTCAAGAACAGCCTCGAAAGCGACCGTTTCCGGCTCGAATTAGGCTACTGGTCGGAATTGTGGAACCCATATTCATTTCCCATGGCTTTTGACCCGGAAACTGAAAACGACCTCGTGATCAAAGTGAGTGGCCTTCCGGAAATCCAGGTCAATTGGGAAGCCAACCGGGGTCAGAATAATAACCAGATCGGCTCTTTCTCGCTCAACCTTGATGATTTTCAGGACGAATTCACAATAAATTTTGGCATCCCGCTAGCCGAAGGAGAGGTCAAAACCCGCATCGCCAGAGTTCGTCATGTGCTCGATCAATCTCTGCCTCCTGGAACGGTCAACAATCCGGCCAAAAACTTTGTCTCCCTGTCTGCCCCGGCCAGTATTCTTACCGTCCGGTTTTTTAACGCCAGCGGACAATTGCTGAAGGAGGTCCGGAACCTCCATTTTGATGGATTCAACACATCCGAATTCGGTCTTAGCCGTGATGCTTCGCCTTCCAGGACAAACCCGAAACACTATCAATTCGCATTTCATTACAAGTTTTTGGACGATCCTTTCCCGCTGGCGGAAGGGCAAAATTCGGACATGGAAAAATGGCTTTCCGAACTCGATTTTCGCTCCGTGCTTTTGGACCTCGGCGACAATCTCCTCCATGCTTCCCTTTTTTCGCTGACGACTGACCCTTCAGCGCTCCATTTTGAAATATTTTTCGACGATACCGATTTATTTGATGATGGAGCGGGGAACTTTTTCAGAATATTTGATTTTCCTGCGGTTGATCCGGTTTCAATGGGAACATTGCAACATTTGCAGATTCTTGGGGGGCGTCCATTCGGTATTGGTAACCCATGGGGAGGTCTGAAAAATGCCGTCTTTGACCGTTTCTTTTTATCAACTGTTCCCCAATCGGAAGCTTCTTGGAAACCGCAGGAACGGCTGCCCAACACACACCTGACAACTCATTCTTCTCCTTTCCTTCCTTTGGAGGTTGATCGTTTGAGAAGTCAATATTCTTCCGCGAACTTTCTTGTCGAGGGCGCATTCAATCTTAACTCCACCTCCGTCGAGGCATGGAAATCGGTTCTCTCCGGACTCAACCTATCTAACTGGACCTATCGTTTTGATGACTTTACCTTCACCGAACTGCTTCCCCCCATTACACGGCCCAGAGTCAAAAACGGTTTCTTCCGGTTGCCCCATGGAGCCGATCGCCAATTTTCTCATCCCTACGAAGTATATTCGGACTACCCGGAAATAACCCCTCAGCAAAAAAAAGATTGGTACAAACGTCCGCAACAGGATTGGAAAAATGCCTATCGGTCCGGAATGCGTGAATTAACCGATAAAGAAGTCGATGATCTCGCCGGAGTAATTGTTCGTCTTTTGCAAGATAATGGGGTGCCGTTTGTCTCGATGGAAGAGTTCGTAAATTCAGGATTATTACAGGATGGCATCGACGCCACCACTATTAACACGGTGAATGGCGCTAATTACGATTTCACCTCTAGCGCTAACCGCATTCCGTTTAACGCTCCTTCGTTTCTTACTCAGGCCGACATTCTTTCAACTATCGCTCCCTTTCTGCAAACACGTTCCGATACTTTTCTAATACGAACTTACGGAGATGCTTTTAATCCGATAACTGGACAAATCCTTGGCCGAACCTGGTGTGAAGCTCTGGTTCAGCGAGTGCCCACTCCGGTTGATTTCCGCGACGCCTCGGATCTTGAATTGATTCTCGAGGATTATGTTAACCCGCCGAGCCCTTTTGGTCGGCAATTCAAAGTTATTCATTTCCGATGGTTAGATTCTTCAGATATTTAATTTATATAGCGGGTTTGCTCCCGCTGTTGGCCTGTCAAATTGATCTTTTCTCCGGTGTTGAAAACGGAGTAGGGAAGGGGGCCGCACTTTCCTTCAAAGTATTTGCAATCGGTAATACAAAACCGAGAGGACTAAAAGTCGAAACGGCTCCGGAGCAGGTGGAAACGATCGAATTTCAAAACTATCGACGATCTGCTTCTTATGAATATAATGGAAAACAGCCAATTGTATTTTTCCGGGAAATAATTAATGACGATAACACCGTAACTCGCTTTCCTGTAGCTACAGTAAATTTGCCCAATAGTGTGAATGAATATCTATTACTATTCGTTCCTACAGGCGAAGAAAAGGAGGCCGCTGGAGAGTTCAATATATTCCACTTAAACGAAAGCATCCAGGCCTTTCCCCTGGATAGCATCATCATATTCAACGGCGCCAAGGAACAACTGATCGGCAGGGTCGGGAAAAAGAACACAATATTTTCAAACGGTTTTTCCAAGGAGTTCGATATCAAAGATTTTTATATCGCTGAAGAGGACTTTTTTCTCGTGCCGGTAAAGTTTGCCCTGGAAACCAATGAAGGACCCCAAATAGTTTTCACCAACAACTTCGAATTCCATCCCGGCCAGCGGACAATCCTCATCCTCAACCCACCAGACCGCCCCGGCTCCCACCGCCTCAAAGTCAACAAACTCACCGATTCTCTCACCCCCTTTCACATTTTGGGTGAATAATACCTCCTGCCGCCTGAAAAATAGGTATCTCTATTGACAACAGAGCCATTGTCGCTTTACTTAAAACCTGACCTTCAGACCAGTTCGCTGTATACTGGTCACCGCTGCAAAAACACAAACAAGGGGCATCCCAATGCCGCAACGATACTCACTCTTTTCTCTTGCTTCATTATTTTCGGCGCTATTCCTGATTTTTAGCGCCGTAACACTGCATTCCGTTGAAATACCTGACTTTGTTTTGGAAAGGAGAATCCGCGAAGCTCTTGACAAGCCCGAAGGCGAAATAACCCAGGCGGATATGGATTCATTGATTACCTTGAATGCTCAAGGCAGGCCGAATCATCGAGGAACGACAAATTCTCCCGAAGACCCGCGGACTCGTATCATCGACCTCGACGGCCTTGAATTGGCCCGAAACCTGACCTCCCTAATTCTATCGCACAACAGTATAACCGACCTAAGCCCATTGAAGGGTTTGGCAAATTTAACTGACCTCGATCTTACCGCGAACCCTTTCAGTGATTTTAATCAATTAAGTGAGTTAATTTCATTGAAAACGTTAACTTTACCAAGTGAAAATTTGGGGGATGTGAGTTTTTTTTCTGAGCTCAAGACACTCACTTCCCTGACGATTTTTAATGGCGGAATAAGTGATCTTTCTCCTTTTAGTCAATTATCGGGATTAACTAGTTTAACCCTGGTATCCAATCCTGTTTCAGACCTAAGTCCTTTGCGTGGATTAACTTCCTTAACACATCTGAGTATTTCAGCTGCTGAGATTCGAGATTTAAGCGCTTTAAGCGAATTAACCTCATTAACTTTATTAAGCTTATTTAATAACGAAATCAGTGATTTGACTCCTTTGAGCGGTTTAAGCTCATTGTCTAAATTGTACCTTATCGCCAATAATATCACGGATTTGAATCCAATAGCTGATTTGGTTTCTTTGACTGAACTTGATTTAACATCAAATTCAATTAGCGATTTAAGCCCAATAAGTAATATGAAGGAGTTGAGGCTTTTGCGTGTTGGTTCCACCGAAATCACAGATCTGAGCCCCTTGAGTGGACTAACCGCTTTGGAGGAACTGACACTTTGGTTTAGCCCTGGAATTGATCTTAGTCCTTTGAGTGGTTTGAGCGAATTAACTACCCTTAGCCTGGGAGGCCAGATCAGCGATCTCAGTTTTTTAAATGGTTTGACAAAATTAATCAAACTTGAATTGAGCCGTAACCTTATTAGTGATTTAAACCCATTGAGAAATTTGACCTCTTTGACCGAACTCATCCTTGATCGCAATTTGGTCAACAACCTGAGCCCTTTGTCTAGTTTGACCGCGTTGAATATATTAAACCTTGATTTTAATAAAATCAGCGATCTGAGTCCATTAGCAGGCTTGACGGATTTATCTGTATTAAATCTCGATTTTAATAATATCAACGATCTGAGTCCATTGAGTAACTTGACGGATTTGAAAAGCTTAAGCCTAAGATTTAATCAAATATTTGACCTGCGACCATTGCAGAACTTGACCAACTTGACTGGTCTCAGTTTATCCGATAATAATATATTTCTTATAGATGCCCTGGCCGGGTTAACAAAACTTGAAGTCGTTAATATTGGAAATAATTACTTGGATCTTCTGGCTGGATCGGAAGCTCTTGCGGTAATTGACGAAATCCGAGGATTCGACCCCAGATGGATTAGTTATGAGCCCCAAAAGAATCTATTTGCCGGAATTTCGTTATTGGACGACCTAAATGGTGAGCTTGATCCCGAATTGTTGGAACTCGGAACTCTCAGTGACAACCCCGATCTTTTTGATCTTGAGGAATCGACGGCAGGTTTCTCTTATGTGCAAAAGGATACTGGAAATAATCAGGAGGAGCGTCAGGTTTTGAAAAGGTTAAACGGGATCGCTTATTTCGATATCGATTGGGCAGTAGCTGTAAACATCACTCTGAATGAGGTGGGGCTCTCCGAAACCGGTGAAAATATTGGATTGGGGTTCAAATTGTCTAATAATTTCGATCCTGAAGATATTTTGATTCACACGGTAAATCTTGTAGCTAAAGATGATGAATCAGGAAACCTCGTTTTGCAGCGAGAGATTGAAACGAGTTTTTTCGCAAATTCGGATTCGCCGGAAATTAATCAATCTCCCGAATTGAGCCGAACAGTCGTGGGGAATCAATTTATATTATTTCTTTTCTGGGTTGCTGAGAAGCATACTCTTTTGGCCGCCTATGATGCCGGCGATGGTCAACTGGATGGAGTTTCCTTCGAGATTGGATCAATTTGGGAGATGGATCTTGGTGACACATTCGATCTGAGTCTGGTTGGATTAACAAATGCGAAAACAAATGTGGAGGTAGGGACTTTGTTTTTCACTAATTTACAAGCTATGGACTTCGAGTTTTTCCCTTTGAACGATTATGCGCCTGTAGCTGTTGATGACTTGATCAGGGTACCCGAGGGGGAGACAATAAGTTTTGGCAATTTGCTGGTAAACGGCACCGATAGCGATCTGCCAATGGATTCAATAACCTTCGATGCAATAAGTTTTGGCACTTTGCTGGCAAACGACACTGATGGCGATCTACCTATGGATTCATTAACCATCAATGTGATTCCAGTAAGCGGACCGACTTTCGGATCACTTACGTTGGCCGCAAATGGTACATTTACCTATGCCCACGACGACAGTGAAAACTTTACCGACAGCTTTATTTACGAAGTAATTGACAGTTTCGGAGCTACCGGCACCGGGCTTGTAACGATCACTATCATTCCTCAAGACGAGACCGGTTTGTTTGGATATATTCGCAGTGACAGCGACACAATTGATTCCGGATTGGAAGGAACTATTACCACAACAAGCGGTAATCCCAATATTCCCGGTTCCAGAGTTTCCTCATGGTATCTAAATTATAATGTGTTTTATTGGCCCTGGATTGAGCATGAAGAACATGGCTGGCAATTCATTCACGAGGATGATGCAGAGGAGGGAATTTTTATTTGGGACCTGGGCCTCGGAGGGTGGTTATTTGTAAACCCGGAAGCCTACCGGTGGATTTATCTTTACGGAGATAACCCCGGCTGGATTTGGACTTTCCCCGACAACACGCCGGAGAAGCGTTATTTTCAACGGTTCGATGATAGAAATCTTTTCAGCGTCCCCGTAGATTTGCCGGTTGAGTGACGTTAAACAAAATTATTTTCCACTTTTTACGAAACAAAGGCTCTGATTTGAGGACAATCCAGTTAACTAGAGGCTGTCCCAAAAAGGTGATTTTTGCGAGGGGATTTTGATGGGCGCTCATTTTAGTGGTATTTTCTTTTGGGAGGGCGCTGTCTTTGCTTCTCAATGACGTTGGGGTTATGGTTTTAAAGTCCGGTTGCCTGGTTTTCTT
>JAJFLV010000152.1 GCA_021772535.1 Opitutales bacterium
AAAGGTGATCCACCATGCCAAGTATATCACTTTCCAGATAGCTGAGGTGGCCATCCCAAGAGAAATGTTTCGAACCATGCTGAAGCGAGTAGAGCGACTGCGACTGGCACCTGATACGGGGTGAGTAAGAAGATTTTTCGACAAAAAAGGAACCAGTGCTGTGGAAACCTCCAACAGAAGGAAAGACCTTTCCCATGTTTGACCGAACAAAAGGAAAATCAGCAATAATTGTTAAATACTGCCAATTTGATCATCAAATAACGAAGGATAAGATTGCCAAATCACATTGAAAGCAGAAAATTGGATCGAAATATTAGAAAGTAGCTAATTTCAACGATTATGAATGTTCATATGGGAAATCTCGGTAAAGAAAAAAGAATTTAGCGAACGCAAAAAAAGTAAAAATTTTAATAGCCATGAATGTTGCATATTGTATTATCCCAAGAATTGGTGGTACTTACCGGTTTTATTTAAATCTACGAAAAGCCCTAAATAACACTGATTGTAATATTTATGGAGTATCGATCGGACCAGAAATTCGTTTATGGGATGAAAACTATGCTGATGGAAATTGTGTTAAAATAGCCCCAAGTGAGAAAAACTTTCAATTATGTGCTCGTGAATTCATTGATTGGATAAAGGAAACCAAAATTGACATTGTTATTCCTATGGATAGTAGCTATGCATTGTCATCAATTCCATTTTTACATTCTAATACAAAAGTTGTAATGTGCTGTAGTACAATAACTAAATCTTCTTATGATGCTGTTACAGTGTATCTTGATAGAACCTCTAAAATTATAGTTAATTCGAAAAGACAATTGGACGATTTACAAAAAATAAAAAAAATTGATAAGAAAAAATTGATATTAATTCCACATGGGACGGATTTACACAAAAAACATGAAAGTCCTCCATTAATTTGTAGGAATAATAATTATTTAAATATAATTTATTCGGGAAGAATCAAAGAAGATTCTAAGGGAATTTTTTTATTTCCAAAAACTCTTGATTTTTTGGAAAAATGGAATGTGCCTTTTCATTTGAAAATTATCGGTAGTGGACCTGATGAAAGAATTTTAAGATATAAACTTAAAAAATGGGAACAAATTGGAAAGGTTACTTTTTGTGGAAATGTTCCGCCTTCACAGGTGCCATTTGAAATTTCGAATGCGGACATTTTCTTGATGCCTTCCCGGTTCGAAGGGTTTGGCATTTCATTAATCGAATGTATGGCACAAGGTGTTGTTCCAATAGTCTCAAAAATAAGAGGAGTTACGGATTGGATCGTTGATAACGAAGTCAATGGTCTCGTTTGTAAGCAAAGAAGTGCCAAATATTTCGCAAAGAATATAAGTCGCTTGCATAATGACAGAACATTATTAGAACGTTTTAAAGAATCCGCAATAATAAAGACAACAATGGAATTTTCTCTTAAACAAATGAGAATTAATTATTATAGATTGTTTCGGGAAGTTTTCGATGAAAAAGATTTTGTTATTAAGCAAATCCCTTGGTCTAATTTTAAACCTATAATAATCCAACAACCTTCATTACTTCCGTTTATTCCAAGTCTTTTTAAAAGGTGTATACCGACAGCAGTAAAAATTAAGATTAAATATTTTTTCAAACTATAGATTATTTTAAAAAACAGTCCATATCTTTGAAATAATTCTATTTTAAATATGTGTTTAAAAAAGAAGTCAGATAAGTGATCTGAATATTGCGTTACGTTTTATTCTTAAGTAAACTGTACAATCGAAAATAATTTTATTTGATGATTTATAAAGTATTTCCAATGGTAAAAATAATAAGAAGGTTCGATCGCTCCCGGCAAACTGGCCGACATAACGGTCCTATCCAAAAACATCCTCAAAATTCCTGAAGGGAATATCCCGAAAACCAAAACAGTCCTAACCATTGTCGGAGGCAAAATTTTCTACCGTCGATAAGCTGAAAATTACAATCAAATTCTCAAAGTTTCATTTTTGAACATTGCTTCCTTATTCACTCTATTCTCCCTTGTTACCTTTTTCATGAATAAGGTGGAAACTGGCCGTCCCCGGTACTTTTTCAGGCGGTTGATACTCGCTCCTCCACAGATGGAGAGGCTGGCCGGTGTTTTAATTGCATTTTGGCTACCTTGCAAAATCTAAAATAGATTGCTGCAATATACCGCTTAAATTGGTTGGAAAAATCTTCAAATATCAAAAATATCGAGACGGCTCCTTTTGAATTTTCTAATTTTGATAGATTCGAAGATCACAACGAAAGAATAAATCAATAGCTTCTCTACCTTGATATTGTGAAATCAGTTTCTTTGCATAAATCTGCATGGCCCAAGGAATTGGACAGTCTATGGGAACATTTCCAAAATACATTACGATTTCATCTTCATACTCATCCTCATTAAAATAGAGGCTGTCCCAAAAGGGTGATTTTTGCGAGGGGATTTTGATGGGCGCTCATTTTAGTGGTATTTTCTTTTGGGAGGGCGCTGTCTTTGCTTCTCAATGACGTTGGGGTTATGGTTTTAAAGTCCGGTTGCCTGGT
>JAJFLV010000153.1 GCA_021772535.1 Opitutales bacterium
GCATCTCTGCCCATTGTGCGCCAGTGTGCAAAATCCACAAAACCGCTTCCAGGATTTTACGTGCGGGTGTTGGTTTCGGTCCAGGTTTGCCGGTATCGGGGTCTCCTCTGGAAAATGCTTCCTAATCATATCCCATTGTTCATCTGTAAGTTGCATAATTTAATGCTATCACTATCACGTCACTTGGCAATCTAACTTTTCAAAATATTGAATTTGAGATAGGTTCTAGTAATATAAGCCCCTTAAGCGGATTGGCTGCCCTGACTCACCTCGATTTGTGGAAAAACAAGGTCACGGACCTGAGTCCTTTGCATGGTTTAACAGCCTTAACCTATCTTTATTTATCCCGTAATCAAATTCTTGATATCAAACCATTAAAAACTCTGACTGAATTGGAAATAGTTGGTTTGTCCGACAACAATATATTTTCTATCGATTCCCTTGCTACTTTAGCTAACCTCGAACAAGTTACAATGCAGGATAACTTTTTGGATATTCGGCTAGGTTCCAGGAGTTTACAGGTGATAAAACAACTTCAAGATAATAATTCGACAATAGTTTATTATGAGCGACAAAAAGATTTGTATAATGGATTAAGCATTTTGGATAATTTGAAGGGTGCCCTCGATTCAGAGATATGGGAGGAGGGAACAAATAGCGATGACACAGACCTATTCGATCTTGTGGAAAGCTCTTCTGGATTAACTTTTGTGCAGCAAGGGTCCGTCGAGAACCCATTAGAAAGGCAGGTTATTCAAAAATTTAATGGCGTCGCCTACTTTGATATCGACTGGAGTGTTTCCGTTGACATTGCAATGAATGATGTGGAGAACCTTGATATCGGAGGAAAAATCGGGCTGGAAATAACATTGTCCAATAATTCCAATCTGGGTGACTTCCTATTTCATGGGGTCAATCTAACGGCAATCAGCGACAGTTTCGGCAATTCGATTCTCGAGAGGAAAGTAAATACCGGTGTTGTTGAAAATACCACTTTTCTTGGTTTGGAGCCGCCATTTGGTTCAAGCCACCCGGTTGCCGGTAATCTGATAACACTTGTACTATCCTGGGAGTCCGAAAGCCATACGTTGGTAGCCGCCTATGAGGTTGATGATAAGCTTTTCGGTTCAGTTACTTTAGATCTTGGGAGTATTTGGGAAATGGATTCAGGGAATACTTTTGGACTCAGTCTCGGCGCAATTACGGCAGCCGGTGCCGTTGTACCTGCGGAAACCCTATATTTTACCGATTTCGCAGGAAAAAATCTGGATACATTTCCGTTGAACGACTACTCCCCCTTAGCCATTGATGACACTGCCAACACTTACGAAGGTAGCACAGTAAGTGAACTCAAGGATCGCGTTATCAGTTTGCTGACTAACGATAGCGATGGAGATTTTCCTACCGATACATTGACGGTTAATACAAAACCAGTTAATGGTCCCAATCATGGAACTGTGGCACTGGAGCCGGATGGGACCTTCACTTATACCCACGACGACAGCGAGAACTTCACCGACAGTTTTGTTTATGAAGTTAGTGACAGCTTCGGCGCCAAAGATACGGCTACCGTATTCATAACGATTTATCCAGTAGACGAAACCGGTCTATTGTATGTTGGTACTACTACTGGATTAATAGGCACGCCTCGTGGCGATCCTTATGCAACCTCTTCTCCGTGGTATTTAAATTACAACGTAAGGTTATGGCCATGGATTGACCATGAAGAACATGGCTGGCAATTCATTCACGAAGATGAGGCCGAGGAGGGAATTTTCATTTGGGACCTGGGCTTCGGAGAGTGGTTATTTGTAAACCCGGAAGCGTATCGCTGGATCTACATTTATGGGCAAAATCCCGGCTGGATTTGGTTTTTTCCTGACAACACCCCGGACCGGCGTTTTTTTGAAATAGCCGACAACGAGAGTTTATTCAGTGTCCCGGCTTTTATTACCGTAGAATAATTTATTGTCACGAGAAAGTCTTACCACAGAAATTGTTTTAAATTTCTCCATAAGACGAAAAGAATCAATTCTTGATTTTTGCGATTCCAGGCAATCATTCCCTTTTCATTCGGCGGCCTCCTAAAAATAATGATCTGATTGAAACAGTGGGGTAATATGAGGAATGGCACACCTTCAGCGTGGCGGATGATCGAATCAATATGAATTGCGCGAAATAGGTGCCGTCGTATGCGACCGGGGCCTAAAAAACACCTTGTTCCACAATGCCCATTCTCCAGCCTCGCGGAAGATCAAATTGAGTAGATACCCCTACGCTTTCGGCTGCGAAACCTGACTTTGCGTTGCTCACAGATAGACAGCGGGTTTCGGAGAAGCCCCTGCTCAGGACATTTTTCCCCACCTCCGGTGACTTGGGAACTTACCCTCGATTCCGCTTTGAAGTCCCAACTATAATCCTGAACTTGATCATTCCCCGTCACTCGCGACTGGGTTTAAAAAAAACACTTTGTTCCCCGATGACCGTTCTCCAGTGTCGCGGAAGAAAAAATGAGTAGATTCTCCGTCGCTGGCGGCGGGGAGTAGTATTTTTAAGGGTATCGGGTTCATTGAAGATTTTTTTAATATTTTGTTGCACCACCGATCCGGGTTATTTAAATGAATGAATGCTTCACCGGCACGCCAATTTTCTGGCTGTTTTTGCGACCCTCTTTTTAGGCCTTTGCCTTTGTCCCTTGGCAATGGCGGATGCCAGCCAGAAAGACCCGGTATTCGTAAAGAATGTTCGGTTTTCCAAGGAAAAGCTCACCTCGGGAGGAGACCCCTGGCTGGAAATCGAGGTTGAAATTGAAGGCGGGCATAATTTGTCCTCCGTCGCCTTGAACCAGCGGTTTGTCGATAATGTCGGGGTCAACCTCGGCCTCAGTTTTTCATTGGGATCACGGCCCAAAGAAGTTTTTCGATTTTTCCGGTCGGAAGCTCATCTCCCCACCATTGAAGAACGCAACCGGCGTAGTATCTTTTTTTACCTTCCACCTGAAGTAGTTGAACGTGATGAACTTAGAGAGAAACCGTTTGCCTTTATGGTTGAAATATCGGTCAATGGGCAAATCCTCCCGACCCGCCGAAACAATGTTTCGGCTAATCTCGAAAACATCAAGCAGGTGGCTGATTTCAAGGAGCGCATGAGTTCGCAGGCGGGTCCAAACGATGGTGTGCTTTTACCCATTTACCAAACTCCCTTCCATCAGGTTAGCCAAAAATTGCAGGTTTCCCCTGCCTTTGTCCAAAAGACCATGAAGTAGCGATATTTTATTTTTCTTTTTCAATTTCAAAACAGCGCCAACTCCCTCCAATGACCAAGAGCCGAACAAGACTGATTGTCAGCTTGGGTTCCAGCCACCTGACGGCTGCCCGGTTTTCCTATTGCGCCTCCCGAGGTTTGGTTTTGGAAGACTACGCTTCCCGCCATCTGGATTGTGATTATTCCCAACAAGATGACTGGCTGCCTGCTCTTTCCGCTGCCGGAGAGGTTTTGCGGAACATGGGTTTGACTGGAGAAGCGGACCTCATCGCGCCTGGATTCCCTTTGTTTCTAAAAACAATCAAAGTCCCCGTCGTTGAAAAATCCCGGCAGGAAGTGGCCATCTCCTGCGAAGCGGAGCAATGCATACCCTATTATATGACCGATCTTGTTTGGGATCGGCAAATAATGGCCAACGATGGAATCGACCTGGAAGTGCTATTACTCGCTTGCAAGCTGAAGATTGCCGGGGAACTTTGCCAATACGCCGTCGGTATGGGTTTGCAGCCTTTGTCCCTCCGGTCCGACACCATTTCGGAATACCATTCTTTTCGTCAAAATTTCCCCCAAAATCCGGCCAACACCCTCCTGGTTAAAATAGGGGCTCGGTCCTCCACTTTTCTCTATCCCAAAACGGATGGATTTTACTATCGGGGAATACCTCTCGGCGGGATTTCAATTACGGTGGCTATCGCTGAAAAGCTGGCTCTTTCCTTTGCTCAAGCGGAAAAAGTCAAATTGAGGATGGCCGATCCTACCCAGCCGGGAGCCCTCAAAAGTGAAGATCCCTCCTCGGAAATCGCAATGGGCGAATCCAGGAATTTCATGGACCGGTTAAGCCTGGAAATCAATCGTTCGATGGCTCATTTTTGCAGACAGGATGCTAATGTCTTTCCCCAACGCCTCCTTCTTTCCGGACGGGGCGCTTTGCTTCCGGGCCTTTCTGATTTCCTGAAAAGTAAACACTCCCTCCCGGTCGAATTTTTCAATCCACTGGAAAACGTTCATCTCGGGGAGCGGGTGGACGCGGTGAAGGTAAAGCGGGAGGGGGTTCGCCTTGGGGACATGGTGGGCCATGCCTGGGCTACCCTCGGCTCGCAGGATTCGCTCATCGATCTCGACCTGCTGCCCCGGCCCATTGTCCGCCGGCGGGCTTTTGAACGTTCCAGACCTTTTTTTCTCGGCGCGGCCTGTTTTCTGGCCTTTTCCCTGTTTCTGCCCCTGAAGCACTTCAGGAATGCCTCCGTTCACTATCAGGAGCAGCTTGCGGCCCTTGATCGCCAATGGGCGCCCTTGAACGCCATTCAACATGATTTGGCCGATACTCTTGGCCGGATTGAAGTCGTCCGGGAAAAAATTAATACCTTTGAACCCCTGCTTTATGCCAGAGGCAGTTGGAGCGCTTTTCTTTCCGATCTTCAGCAGCGATTGGTGGAAGTGGAGGACGTCTGGTTCGATGAGTTGCAAATTTTAAATAAGGAAAATGGAAACTCGGGAAGCCAATCCGGTCTCCGGCTTCACCTTGCCGGTAGGATGCTGGATCGGGAAAACCCCTTGGCCAAGGTCAGTTCCAATGTCCAGAACCGCGTAAACCGTTTGTTAGGAGCATTCTCGGAGTCGGAATTCGTCAACAAAGTTGTCGAAAGAAAATTCGATGCCTCCGGCCGAGGGCTCCTCAAGTTCGAATTCACCCTGGTTATGAATCCTGAAAATCTCCTTTAATCTTATGGACCAATTAAATGACAGAATCTCAATTTTCCTGCTTCTGGTTTTCTCTCCGTTGTTACTGGTAACATTGGCTTTTTTTGCCGTCTCCGAAGAACAAAAAGCTGAAGTGGCGCGATTGCGGGTTGAAGCCGAGGCGGAAGCCCTCAATCAGCTTAAAATATCGAACCCATCTCCCAATGCCGAAAATCTTGCCGCCGCCCGTCGCCAACTGGACCTCCTCTCTTCCCACCTTGAGACACTCAATCACCAATTAGCCCAAGGCGGTATTCCATTGCGGGACCTGCAAGAGGATTTTTCGACGCCCCAGGACCTGTATTTCAACCTTGTCCAATTTGTGGAAACCTACCGGAACCGGGCTTTGGCCAAAGGAATCCAACTGCGGGAGGATGAGAATTTTGCTTTCGGATCCCTGCTTTCAAAAACGGCGGAATTTCCCCTTCAATCGGCTGAAAAAATTTATCTGCAGCGTTTGGTTTTGGGCCGGTTACTCGATATGTTGTTCGACTCCGAGCCAAGCCGGTTGGTCTCTGTGCAGAGAGAGCCGATTCCGCAAGTCGATGGGGAGAATAGCTCTACTTACCTAAAAAATTCCTCAAGAGAATTTTTTACCCTCAAACCCCCTTCGACGGCGCGGGCATCGAACTTGGTCAAAACCTTCGGAATACGACTCGCCTTTACTGGAAGAACAGAAAATTTGCGCCGTTTTTTGCAAAGAATCTCCACCCTCGAAATTCCGGTTCAGGTGCGTGGTCTGGCTGTCACGCCCGCGGAAAACTTGCCCCAGGCGGGCGCTTCCAAAAAGCTAATCTCAACGGATCCAAAATCGTTTGGAATTTTTGATGAAAAAGATTTTTTTGCCCGGGCCCAAAGCAGCCCTGTTCCCATTGTTGATGCAAACACCTCCAATTTTACGGTTACCCTGGAATACTTTGAATTAGCCGACCTTGAAAGGGCAGGGGACGCGACAGCCCCCTCGGTGGCCTCCAGGTAACTGGAACCGACTCAAACAATATGAAATTTCGATCCGACATCGTTATTTTCAACCTTGCTTTGCTCCTCATGGGATTGAGCGCACTTTGGTTTTACAGTGCTTCTGAAAGTTTGCACCGCAGACGAACCGCCGATCTAACGCCGCCGTCGCCTTCCAAGGTGTATTCTCCAACAAACCCGGAAGCGATTCCGCCTAACGAGTTTTCCTGGGAAGAACCACCCCCGCAATCCTGGGATGAAAAGGCCATATTTGAAATTTTTTCGCCTCCCAAAATCTATTACAATCGCGATGCAAACACCTTTGTCCTCGATCCGCCTCTGAAATCGTCTGAAAATCAAAAGGACTTTGGCCTCGCTTTAGTCGCCCTTTCACGTTTGCCCTACCGGTTGCAATACAGGGGTTTCGCCGGGCAAGAGGGTGATTATCACATTCTCCTTCGAAATCAGGAAACCGGCGCCTACTTGCGGGTCAGGGCGGGCGATGTATTGGCGGAGGAAGGAGTTTCCATAATCTCTTTCGAGGTCGACCGCCGCATGGCCAATGAACCAGAAGGCTCACCGGTTCTTCATCAAACGGTTCGCTTGCAATTATTCGATGCCCGCCTGGGTGAGAAAATCACTCTCGGTCCCGATATTCGTTACCGCCCGCAAAACAGGGCCACCTTTCGCACCACCGGTCCCAATCCGGAAACCTTTACCCTGGAAACGGGAAAAACATATCTTGCCGGAGGTATGACTTATTTACTGGGGGAGGTGGAATTCGAAAGAAAGTCTGCCCGTGTTCAAAAAAAGAATCAGGCAGCGGGAATTCCGGAGTGGCGTACCCTCATCATGGATAAAAGCGATTTCTCTGAAAATGCCGCCTCAATTCCAGGGAATCTTTCCGAACGAACAGAAACGATTGTGCAGGAGAATTTACCCAAATCCGTCAACTGAATAAACCACTTAACCGATCTGCCATGTCTGCAAACACTAAAACATGTTCCTGCCCGTTTCGGCCTCTTTACTTTGCCTCGGTGTCCTTGATTGGGTCTCTCTCCGTCACTCTCTCTGCAACGGACCCCGTCGATACCAATACCATTCATGACAATTCCTCCTTGGCTATGCCTGAAAATAGTGTCGTCGAGGCGCTTGTTCTGGAGGAATCGGAAAGGCAGCGGCAATTGGCCCGAAAAGGCGTCAAAATTCTTCACCAAACCACTGCGATGTTTGAAAACGGTGACTTTGAAAGAGCCTTGCAGACCATTGATTCGGCTCTGGCGGAAATTGATTACACGACTCTCACCAAGACGGTTGTGGACGACTTGCGGCAACTGCGAGCATCGGCGGCCCGAAAATTTGCTAAGCAAACTGCCAGTCGGGATTCCCCTTATCCAAAGATGAGGGATGGCCCGGAAGGGGAAACCCAATGGGAGGAAAACGAGGGAATTCAAGGCCGTCCTCAAGCCAAACAACAGTTGCTTTCCGAGGTGGATCTTGGCTGGCAGCGCCCTCGGGTTTTCGATCGTGAGGACGCGCCCGATCAAGAAGTAGCCTCTGATGGGCTCCGTGAAAAATTGCGGCGAATCGCACTTCCCCAGGTCGATTTCAATGGTGTCGCCCTGAGCCGCGTTATCGACACCATTTCCGCTCTTTCCATGGAATTCGATCCGGAGGGATTAGGGGTGAATATTGTTCTCATCGACCCTTCGGGAGCAGATCCCGAAGTTCGGATCACGCTGCGAAGGCTGACCCTCAACCGCATCCTCGATTTCATTGTGGAATCCGTCGGTTTCGAGTACGACGTGCAAAATGATGCCGTCGTTGTGCGCCCCGGCTCCGGAAGCGGAAACCGGTTGGAGACGGATTTTTTTCCGCTATCAAGGTCAACCATGATACGGCTGACTGGTTTTGGAATGCAAAATACAGCCTTTAATTCCGCTTCCAGCGACCCCTTTGCGCCATTGGCCCCGACTGCCGGTGACCCTACTTTGCCGACACCCGAGGAGGAAGCCTTGAAGAGTTTTCTCCAGCGAGCGGGCATTCCCTTCGATCAAATTCCAAACGCCGATTTGGCCCTCGCGGACGGCCAGCTCATTGTTACCAACACGCCTCGCAATATCGAGAAAGTGCAGAATTTGCTGCGGCGTTACAACGAAATCAAACAGGTCGAGATTGAATCCAAATTCCTGGAAGTGCAACAAAGCGATCTTGATGAACTGGGCGTTAACTGGCTGGTGACTGGTGATAACGACACCTTTTCGACCTCTGGACGATCCCTCAAGGACGCCTTTTCCGTCAATCCGGACTCCAGCCGCATCAACATCAGCCGGGGAACTTCCTTCGAGCCGATTACACAAACTACATCGCGACAGGTAATTAATCCTGTGACCGGGATTGTGGAAACGCTCACCGATGCCATCACTTCGAACCGGGCTGTGCAGGGAAAGGAAATTTCGGTCCCCTTCGAGCCCCCGCGCATCCCGGGATCTCTCGATCTGGCTTCCGATGCCGGCAATCTCGCCGTCATCAGGGGCGGTATCGGTGATTTTCAGATTGAAGCGGTTATCCGGGCTCTCTCCCGCAAGGAGGGTAGTGATTTACTGAGTGCCCCCAAGGTGACGGTTCTTTCCGGAAAAACGGCGGAAATCGTGGTGGCCCAGGAATTTCGTTACCCGGAAAGTTACGGTGATATTGAGGCCAATGTCTCCGATGATTCGCTTTCCCTCACTGGTGGCGGCGGCTCTGGCTCCGTCGCCATCACAACGGGAACCCCTCGTGATTTTGCCGTCCGAAACATCGGGGTGGAGATGGAAGTTACCCCTTCGGTCGAAGATGACAACAGCATCAGTCTGCTGCTGGAGCCTAAAGTTACCGAATTTGAAGGGTTTGTCGAATACGGCGGTCCCAGCATCGCCATTGCCGGTTCCACCACTGTTACGGTTCCTTCCGGCTTTTTCCAGCCTATCTTCTCGGTCCGCAAAATCCGCACCGAAGTGACCATTTGGGATGGCGCTACCGTTGTCATGGGCGGCCTGACCCGCGAACAAGTGCGAACCGTCGACGACAAAGTGCCAATTCTCGGGGACATTCCCTTGCTGGGCCGCCTCTTCAGGTCGAAAGGCGAATCCAGCCAAAAAAGAAATTTGCTCATCTTTGTCACCGCTAACCTTATCAGCCCCGGGGGTTCCCTTGCTAACCAGAAAGTTCAGGGCATCGAGCCCGGTTCCCTCTTTCAAAACCCAACCCTGACAACCCCCGGCGGCGCCATCGATCGAGGGCTGTAAAAGTAGGATTGATTCCTGCCACGGAATCGATGAACCTGATTCGATGGCAAAATGGCTTTTACTCGATGGATTGAATTTGGTTTTTCGCTCCTTTTACGGAATGCCCGAACTGACGCGGTCGGACGGATTTCCCACCAACGCCATTCACGGCTGGGTGAGAACCCTCTGGCGGATTGAGGACGACAATCGACCGGATCGCATGGTTATCTTTTACGACCTGGGCGAGGACGAGCAGCGTTCCGAACTTGCTCCCGATTACAAAGCACATAGGTCGGAGACGCCGCCCGATCTCCTTCAACAATTGCCCGCCATGAAGGATATTGGCCAGGCAATGGGCTTTGGATGTGTGGAAAAGGCCGGTGTGGAAGCGGACGACCTCATTGGAGCCGCCGCCCAAACCCTGCGTAACGAGGGGCATGATGTGGTCATTGTCAGCGCCGATAAAGATTTAGCCCAGTGCGTCGGCTCTGGGGTCACTCAGTTATTGCCCCCGCCGACGGCAAATCCCCGCCTTGGCTGGCGCAAGCTTGATGAAGAGGGCGTCAAACAAAAATTTGGCGTCAAACCGGAGCAAATTCCCGATTACCTGGCCCTGGTCGGGGATACGGCTGACAACATCCTTGGGTTGGCGGGCGTTGGTCCAAAGACCGCCTCCAAATGGCTGGGCGCCTACGGTTCCCTCGAAAATGTCATCAATAACTGTGGAATGCTCAACCCGAAGCGTTTTCAGAATCTGGTTCACCAAAACGCCGAACGTCTGCGCTTAAACCTGGTAATGACTACCTTGAGACTGGACGAGGAATTCGGGGGCCTCGACAGCCCGCCGGTGGATCCTATGCGCGTAATCGCCCTGCTCGAAGAAATGGAAATGAAGAGATCCGCAATCGATGCCCACCATCGATACGGAATCGAAATCTGATAAATTTACCGAAGTTTCCCCTGTGCTCCGAAATTAATCAGTTTCAAGGTCCTCAATGTTTTCCCCGGTATCATAGATGTATCCGATACCGTGTATGGTGCGGAAAGCATCCATACTGCATTTATGAGAATTAAAATTGTCGCGGATCTTCACTATATACTGATCCAGTGAGCGGCTCCGGATATCAGCGTGAATCCCCCATACTGCGTGAATGAGACTTCGGCGTGAGAGCACGGTGCCTTGGTTCGATACCAGATAAGTGAGGATGCCAAGCTCCTTGCGGCCGATTTTTTCGACCTTGCCGTCAGGAAATCCAATTTCCAGGCGTGTCGGCAGGACGTTGGCCCCGCAGAATTCAAAACTTTCCTGGGTCAGTCGGGCATTTTTGGTGATGTTGTAATCCTGGGCAGTCTCCGCCCGGCGAAGAACCGCGTGGATTCGGGCAATCAATTCGGGAAAACTGAAGGGTTTGGTGATGTAATCGTCTCCCCCCATTTCCAGCCCCTTGACTTTATGGATCTCGGAAGAGCTGGCTGTTAAAAATACGACCGGCACATGGATATTATCCTTTTTCAGCTCCTCCATCAAAGCGAACCCGGTAGAGTCCGGCAGATTCACATCGAGGAGCATCAAGTTGGCGAAGTTGTTCTTTAAAAACCGCACAACATTGGCGGCGCGGTGATAGACTTGAGTCAACATGCCCGACATTTCCAATTGCTCCGCAATCAGATGGGCCAAATCGACCTCGTCTTCCACGACAAGTATCAATGGTTTGGGTTTGGCTGCCATTTTATTAAAGAGTTTACCTGGAACTCCCTAGACGAATAATTGGGTTATTCAGGTAGTTTTACCTTCTTTCCTATTGTTCAAATATTTAATATCGGATCGATTTTTACAAACTTTTTATTTATTTTTTACAATTGGGAAAAAATATTTTGCTTGTCGCCCGAATGGGATGCCTCTCTTTTGAGACGATTCTATGACCCGCACAAATCCATTATTGATGCTCGGTTTGCCCAAAGGCAGCCTGGAAGAGTCCACTATTGAGCTTTTTTCCAAAGCCGGTTGGCAGATTGTCCGCAGCTCCCGTTCCTACAAACCGGTTTTCGACGACCCCGAGCTGGACGGACGCTTTGTCCGGGCCCAGGAAATGAGCCGCTATGTAGAACTCGGCTTTTTCGACTGCGGTTTGACCGGTCTCGATTGGGTTATGGAAAATGGTTCGGATGTTGTATCGGTTTGCGATCTGATCTATAGCCGGGCCTCTGCTGTGTCCTCTCGCTGGGTCCTGGCCGTGCCGGAGTCTTCCCCCATAAAATCCTTAAAAGATTTGCAGGGTCGCCGCATTGCCACCGAAGTGGTCAACATCACCCGCCAGTTTCTCGATCAGCATGGAATAGAGGCCGAGGTAGAGTTTTCTTGGGGCGCGACCGAAGTCAAGGTCCCCGAACTGGTCGATGCCATCGTGGAGTTGACCGAGACCGGAAGTTCCCTCAGGGCCAACAAATTAAGCATCCTTGATACCGTTTTGCAGACGAACACTCAATTAATCGCTAACAAATCCAGTTGGGCCAACCCCGAAAAACGCAAAAAAATTGAAAATATCGCCTTGCTTCTGGGGGCGGCATTGGAAGCGCGTGGCAAGGTCGGGCTAAAGCTCAACTGTCCGAAATCTCGTCTGGATGCTCTTTTAGGGGATCTTCCGGCACTGCGAAAACCCACTGTCAGCCGCTTGGCGGAAGAGGATTGGGTAGCCCTGGAAACGATTATGGAAGAGAAAATCGTGCGCGAAATCATCCCCATTCTCAAGGCCCACGGTGCCGAGGGCATCATAGAATACCCGCTCAATAAAGTTCTTCTTTAGAGGGTGTCATGGGATACGTGCGGGCATCGAAGGTCGCTGCTTCGATGCCGCCGCGCACCATCATTTCCACTTTTTAGACGCCCTCTTAGACGAGCGTTGATTTTACAGGCGGCGATTCCCGGTTGGGTCTGGCATTGACTCCCTCATACGGTTCCTCCGGAAATGGCTGCTCTGCTTTTCCGTTTTCCACCATGTGCCGGTCACAGGTCTGCTTCAGTTCCCGATGGGTCCTGGTTCGCCGCATTTCATGTAAAAATTTGCCCTTGGGGTCCACCCCTTGGCCGACAAAATTGAGAAATTTTTTCAGGCGATTGACCTGACGAATCTCCGCCACCTCCGGCTTGCTCAATGCCTCATATAGTGCGTCCACGTATTCGCGCACATCGGCCAGGACAGGTTTGAAAATCGGTCGGTTCGGTGAGTACGACTCCCGTATTTGCCGGAAAATCCAGGGGTTGCGAATGGCAGATCGCCCGATCATCAGCCCGCTTGCCCCAGTGTATTTTACCACCTGCAGGGCTTTCGCATGTGAGGTGATGTTGCCATTGGCCAGAACGGGACAATCAACCGCCTCAACCGCCTTTTTGATGTAATCGTAATGGGCTTCTCCCCGGTACATCTCTTTCACCGTCCGTCCATGCAGGCTGAGCAAATCAATCGAATGCTTGTTCATCAGGTCCAGCAACGTCTCAAAATGCTCATCCCCGGCAAAACCGATTCGCATCTTGACGGTCAATAATCCAGCCACCAAGGGCCGCAGGTGGCCCAGTATTTTGTTCAACCGGTCCGGGTCGCGCAGGAGTCCGCCACCCACATTTTTTCGATACACCTTGGGTGCCGGACAACCCAGATTGAGATCGATCCCCGCCACCGGGTAATTCTGCAGTTCCTTGACCGTTCTTTCCAGGTGCGGAAGGCTTTCCCCGATCAGTTGGGCGAAAACGGGGCGGCCGGTACTGTTTTCCGTGATCGATTTCAGTATCTCCGGGTCGAGCCGCGAACACTCGTGGACACGGAAATACTCGGTGAAGAAATAATCCGGAGCCCCATAGGAAGCGATGACCTCCATAAAGGGCAGGGAGGTGACGTCCTGCATGGGAGCCAGGGCGGTGATCGGGTGGCCGTTTTCAGAGAGGGTGGGGGGAAGCCCGCCCGTAAAGCTTTGGGGTTTAAAGATGGTAACTGACCTAATCTTGTTGTTTGAGGATGCGTTCCAGGATCTCCGTCATATCGTCAACCTGATCGATCACCTTTTTGGCCACAAAAATGGGTTTTTTGGCTTGAATGGCCAGAACCATGGAGTCGCTCGGGCGAGCGTCGATTTCCACAACTTTACTTCCCAACTCGTTGTCCATTTTCAAAATTATCCGGGCGAAGTAAATGCTGTCGCTCACGTCGTTGATGACGACGCGTTGCAAAGAAACTTCCAGGCCCTGGAAAATACTGCCGATCAAGTCATGGGTAAGAGGCCGGTCTTTTTTCTCTTCGTTGATAGCCATGGAAATGGCGCTGCCGATGTATTGATCGACATAGATAACAAAAGTCTTTTTCTCCGGTCCAAGAAAGACCGCGCATCCGTTGGAAGTGGGCATCACTCCCTTGATGTGGGCCTCTACGACATTATTTTGCATGGTCTAAATTAAGATAAGGGATTTCCCTGAAACGGCAAGAATATTGCCAATGTTGTCGAAACATCAATGTCTAATCGTTCAAATCACGGCAGAAGAAAAATTCTTCATAGGGCGCCCAACTGTCGTTCATCTGCCGTTCCTCTCCTGTTTTTTGAAAATGGAATTTGATAAAAAAACGGTGGGCCCGGGTAAAACGCTTATCCGACCAGAACTCCACCCGTTTGAATCCGTTCTCTGTAGTCCAGTCCAAAGCCCATTGCATCAGTTGACCGCTGACATTTGTTCCCCGCAAGGTCCCGCATAGGTAAAGCCGGCGAAAATTTACCACGCCCGGTTTGTCCCCGAGAGGAAGGACGGCGTGAGTGCCCATTATTTTCCCCTCGTTTTCCAAAACTACAAATGCGCCTCCCCGGGCATGATAACGCCTCTCAATATTCGTTAAATCGGAATCCACTCCCTCCAGATACACCTTGTCGCCGTATTCCCTCAATACCCGGTCAATCAGGGCAATGATCCCATTCTTGTCTTCGGGTTGGAAAGCGCGTAATTTCATTAAAGGCTTGGCCTTGAGTTAAGGAGGTTATGATAATGAAGAGTGGAACCAAGTTTCCGCTTGGCAAGTATTTACCGGTCGGACGAAAATGTTCCTTCTTGATCAATCGCCCAAACAGCCCTCCTTTCGTGAAAACCAATCTATATATCGTCGGATTCATGGGAACCGGTAAATCGGCTGTCGGGCGCAAAGTGGCCCGTAAATTCGATCTGCACTTCTTCGATTCCGATTTGGAAATCGAAAAAAAAACCGGCCTGACCATTAAGGATATTTTTCAGGTCCAGGGAGAAGCCGCATTCAGGAAAATGGAGCGTGAGTATGTTGAAACCGGCCATCCGCCCGATGGATGTGTCATTGCCTGCGGGGGAGGCCTGGTTTTGCAGCCCGATATTTTGGATGTGCTTAAATCCAAAGGTGTCGTGGTTTGTCTCTTCGCTTCCACCGATACGATTCTTGAACGCACCTCCCGCAACCAAAAACGGCCGCTCCTAGATGTGGACAAGCCGGATGAGGAAATTCGCAAACTGCTGGAAAAACGAAATGCCATTTACATGCGGTCAGGCACAGGTGTAACCACGGAAAACAGAAGCATTTCGGAAGTGGCCGCGCATGTCTGCCGGATTTACCGAAAAGAAGCCGCCTGGCTGGAACCTCGGCACGGCGCTTAGAGCCCGGAACGGGAATTCGTTAATCAGGCATCTTTCCTCTCCTCAATCCTGAATTCCTTTTTGTTTGCCCTTGTGTTTCAATTTTCTCGCTTTCTTTGTTTGAAGATACAAACAAATGTCACCTGCCATGCCCCAACCGGATACCTCTAAACTCACCCGCAAAGTCCTCCTTGTTGGATGGGATGCGGCCGACTGGAAAATCATTAATCCGCTCCTCGATGCCGGAAAGATGCCGAACCTGGAGAAGCTCGTCTCCGGCGGGGTCATTGGTAATCTGGCTACCCTGCGCCCCGATTTATCGCCCATGCTGTGGACCTCCATCGCCACCGGCAAGCGGCCATTCAAGCATGGTATCCTTGGCTTTACCGAGCCCACCCCGGGGGGTGACAGCATCCGCCCGGTGACAAATCTTGCCCGCAAGTGCCGCGCTCTCTGGAACATGCTGACCCTCTGTGGACTGCGCTGCCATGTGGTAGGCTGGTGGCCCTCGCACCCGGTGGAGCCCATCAGCGGCGTCATGATTTCAAACCAGTTCCACAGTGCACGAGCGCCGCATGGTGAACCCTGGCCCATTCCGCCAGGAGCTGTGCATCCGCAACGCATCATCCGCAACCTCGAAAAATTGCGTACCCATCCGCAGGACCTCGACCCTGGGCTGGTCCAGCTTTTCGTGCCTGACGTCTTCGAAATCGATCAGGAGAAGGACCACCGCATCGAGTCGCTGGCCAAGACCATGGCCGAGTCCATTACCATCCGGGATGCCACCTGCGCCGTCATGCACCACGAGCCCTGGCATTTTGCCGCCGTTTATTTCGACGCCATCGATCATTTTTGTCACGCCTTCATGCGTTACCATCCGCCGCGTATGGACTGGGTGCCGGAAGAGGATTACAAACTTTATCACAATGTTATTGAAGCCGCCTACCGGCTGCACGACGTCCATTTGGGTATGCTCATGCAGCAGGTGCCGGAGGACGGTTACGTCATGCTGATTTCCGATCACGGGTTTCATTCGGATCACCTCCGCCCGCGCAGTGTGCCCAACGAGCCGGCCGGTCCCGCCGTCCAGCATCGCCCCTATGGCATATTTGTTCTTAGCGGCCCCAATATCAAGGCGGATGAGCGTATCTACGGCGCCAGCCTGCTCGATATCTGCCCTACCATCCTTTCCATCTATGGACTGCCCGCAGGCGCGGATATGGACGGCAAACCACTGGTCAACGTGTTCACATCGCCCACGGATGTGCTCACCATTCCGACTTGGGAGGATGTTTCGGGCGGCCCGGATGGCGCCCACAGCGCGGAGACCCGTCTAGACCCGGTGGCCTCTCGCGAGGCCCTCCAGCAGCTTGTCGATCTCGGCTACATCGATCCCATTGACAACGACCGCGATAAGGCGGTGGCCAATGCCGTGCGGGAACTCGAGTACAACCTGGCCCGCTCTTACATGGATGCCAGCCTGCACGCCGAAGCCATTCCTGTTTTTGAAAAACTCGCTGCTGGCTGGCCCGATCAGGCCCGATTCGGCGTTCAATTGGCCACCTGCCTGCAAGCTGTCGGGCGGCTTCCGGAAGCGCGCCAGGTCCTCGAGAAAGCCGTAGCCGCCGCTGGGGCGGACGCCATCGAAGCGCGTAAGGAACTGGCTAAATTGAGGGAAGAAAAAGGCAAGGATTTCGACCTCTCGAAACTCGATGAGAAGGAACAGCGCCAATGGCGGAATCTGCGCTCACGGGCCACTGTCGACCGGCTATCCATCGATTATTTGCTGGGAACCGTCAATCTTGGCGAAGGTCGGCATAATGCCGCGCTGCAGCAGTTCCAGAAAGTCATCAAGCGCGACAAGACGCGCCCGCATGTCTTCGTCAAACTCGGAGACACCCTCCTGGCTTTGAAAGAGTTCGCCAAGGCCGAGGCGGCCTACCACAAAGCGCTGGACATCGATGTGGAATTTCATGACGCCCATCTGGGCCTCTGCCGTGTTTACCTGCGGCAGCGGCAGAACCTCAAGGCTGCCGAGAGCGCCATGGCGGCGGTCGGGCTCCGTTTTCACAACCCCATGGCGCATTACATACTGGGAGTCGCCCTGCATCGCCTCAACCAGTTGCTTCCGGCCGTCGAGGCTTTGGAACTTGCGGTGGCGCAGAATCCGAATTTCCCCGAGGCCTATATACGCCTGGCTTACATTTACCGGAAACGCATGCGCAAACCGAAGGAAGCGGAGAAATACCGCGATCTGGCCAAAACCGCCAGGCAACGCATTCGCGAATTGAAAACACGAGACCCGGCCAGGTCAGCCGACAAAGCCGCTTTCGCAAAACTCGCAAAGACCTCCGATCAGGTCGGGCGGCCGGAAATGGTGGGTGAGCCGGCCAAACCGGAAGAGCTGCCCGAAACCGTCCTCATTGTCACCGGTCTTCCCCGTTCCGGCACCTCCATGATGATGCAAATGCTCCAGGCCGGCGGCATCCCCGTGCTCACCGATGAGGTTCGCGCTGCCGACGAGAGCAACCCCAAAGGCTACTTCGAGTACGAAAAGGTTCGTACCCTGCGAAAGGACAACAAATGGGTCCCCGATGCGAAGGGGCACACCGTCAAGATCGTGGCGCAGCTTTTGCCTGCGCTCCCGCCGCCCAAGGACCACCGCTATCGTGTTATCTTCATGGACCGTGACCTGGCCGATATCGTCCGTTCCCAAATGCTCATGCTTGAGCGCCTGGACAAGACTCCTGCTCTCAAAGATTCTGGCCGTTTGGCCGACACCTTTTCCGGCCACGTCCGGGGCGTTTGGAGTTGGCTCGTCGCCCGCAAGGTTCCGGTCCTGACCGTTGCCTACGCTGATGCCACCGACAATCCAACAGCCGTCGCCCGGATGGTAAATCGATTCATGGGTGGTGGCCTCGACGAAAAAGCCATGGCCGCCGCGGTGGAACCCTCACTGCACCGGGTAAAAGGCAAAATAAACCCGACCTGATTGGCTCTAACATAAGCATAAAATCTTCCTCTTCCTCTGTTTTGGTGTCAGTTTGAGAGTTTCAGAAACCCAAAAAGGTGGAACGGGCTGTCCCCAGCACGTTTAGTTTATAATTTTGATCGGCCAGGCTACTCCGAAGCCCTAAGCGTCGCTAGTGACAGCGACGCCCACCTTTCGTTTAGTTGATCGCAGTATTTTTCCGAAGCGCTGTCGAGGAAGCGACGCTTTGAGAACGGTTGTTTTCAATTCATAACCGCAAACAAAACTTATTGACTCTATTAGTATCCATAATGTACAGGTAAAACATTACATTTTTTATGAACGAACTTTAGGAGGATGAATGATGGGAAAGAGGAAAGATCAAGTAGCAGTTAAAAAAACCATTGATTTAAAGGACAAGCTCGATGCCTACCGGGCATCGGCTATCGCGGCGGGAAAAAGCAGAGGCAAGAGCCCGTCACGGCCCGGACATCTCGCCCTGGCCAGCGCCGCCGCCGGTGGCGCCGCCCTCGCCATCACCCCGGCGGCCGAAGCCGTCATACAGGGCCCCCCGCCGGGCACGCCGCTGCCTATTAATTTGACCACCACCACGTCCACACGCGTGAGCGCGAACATCGATATGGACGGTGATGGCAAAACTGACTTTAAAATATACCAATCCCGTTCCTCCTACACATTCACTATCTCTTCCATACCTATTTCCACCACCACAACCAATAGAGCTGGTATCTATGCACAGAAATATTTTGCCACCACTGGACCTCCGGTACCGGCAGGCATTATTGCTTCGAGTTCTGGACGTTTTGCTTTGCCCATAAGCACACCAAATTACAATATTGCCAACAACCTTACCGGGCCTTCGTCTGGAAACTGGAGAACATCCGGAGCTCAACTTGGCAGTTCTTACAGTGTCCCTTTCCAAGGTCCAGGAAACAAATACGTCGGTGTCAGGTTTACCAATGCCACCGGCGAGCACTTCGGCTGGATCCAGGTCAGCGTTGCGGCAGATAGCTCCTCGGTCACCATCCTGGATTGGGCCTATGAAGACGTGGCCGACACCCCCATCCTGGCCGGAGCGACCAGCAGCGCGCCTGCGGTCGTTCCAACGCTGAACGAATGGGGTCTCATCGTCCTGATGACCCTCCTGGCTGGCGCCGCCGCCTGGAAAATGAACCGCCCCGAACCCTTCCTGCAAGCCTAGAAAAGGTGGAATGGTCTGTCCCCAGCACGTTTATTCTTTTATATTTTGACCGCTAGACTATTCCGAAGCGCTAAGCGCCGCTAGGGACAGCGACGCCCACCATCGGAAGTGAATGGAACTCCGAGACGCCGTGGAGGAATCGGAGCTGTGAGAACGGTTGTCTTCAATTCATAATCGGATACAACCGTATTGACTTTTTTTGGCCGAAAGCTATTTCTGATGCAAGATAGCGAAAAACGTTGTCCATTAACTTGAACTCCGGGGGGGATCAATGAAGAAGGGGAAAAAGGCGGTTGCGCGTAAAACCGTTGTTGATTTTAAGGACAAGCTCGAAGCCTACCGGGCATCGGCTATCGCTGTAGGGAAACCGCCTGGCTGGACAAAGCCCGGAAATCTCGCCTGGGCCAGCGCCGCCGCCGGTGGCGCCGCCCTCGCCGTCGCCCCTGCCGCCGAAGCCGTCATTCAATACAGCGGCCCTCAGAATATCTCCGTGACGAGCGGCTACATTGAAATCGATGTGGACAATGATGGTAATAATGACCTAGTTCTAATCCACTACCCAGCCACCACCCTCACCACCACAGATGACGCTCAGACCACACTCACCAATAGTATTGCGTTCCTCTATCCGCTGAATGGCGCCAGCGTCATTTACTCGGGTTTATATACATTCAATGAAGATTTTCCCATTCCCATTGCCAATGCCTTGACCCCAAATTACAATATTGCCTCATCCGATGCCCTTGCCGGGAATGGTTCCTGGATCAAATATCCGAATCTGCTTGGCTACAATAATTATGGCCAATTTCCCGGGCAGGGAAATAAGTACCTTGGCGTCAGGTTCACGAATGACGGCACCGAACAATCGCATTATGGCTGGGTCCAGGTCAACGTCGCCGCCAATAATGCCTCGCTTACCATTGTCGACTGGGCCTGGGAAAACATCCCGGAAATTCCAATCCTGGCGGGAGCGACCTCTACGACTGTGATCGTTATCCCGACCCTGAACGAATGGGGCCTCATCGTCCTGATGACCCTTCTGGCTGGCGCTGCCGCCTGGAAAATGAATCGCCCCGAACCCCTCCTGCAAGCCTAGTCTGAAGCACTTGTCAGCTATCGAGTTTCAGGAAGAGGAAAGGTGGAACGGGCTGTCCCCAGCACGTTTAGTTAAACGCAGTATCACTCCCAAGCGCCGCTAGGGACAGCGACGCCCACCTTACATCCAGTACAGCATCAATTGTCGTCTTCTTTTATTTCCATTTCTCTTCTGTAATTCCCGCCATTTAATTTGTAATTGAAAGCAGTGCCGGTCCACCTAAGAATTACCGGCGTGGAATATACATTCAGCGGCTATCGGATTTTCTGCGTTTACGGCAAAGTCGATTCTGGACTCGCCAGGGAACTTGTTGACTTCTGGATAGACAATAAGGCCATACAGAACCCTCAAAGGGCCAAAGCTCGCGTTCCACAAGTTGCCCTGATCGCCAGAAATTCGGCTGGGCGGCTGGCCGGTGTATCAACGGTTTACATCTCCATGTTAAATCGGAACCAGCGTTATTATTTCTACAGAATGTTTATCCAGCCGACAGATCGCGTCTCCGGCATGATGCGGTTCATGACCTTGAGAACTCGCGATTATCTCCGTGGTCTCAAGGTCGAAGACAAACCCCAGGGCATGGCCATCGTAACGGAAAATAGAAAGCTTATGGACCGGGGGATGCGCCGTGAATTCGAGAGAGCCGGTTTCACCTGCCTTGGCAAAACCCCTAAAGGATTCGACCTCTGGATATCCGAGTTTTAGAAAGCAACTAGTACATCATCTCATAAGTTCTGTTAATATTAATGCCGATAAATATCGACTCGGAAACCGCTGGTAAAGCAAGAGAGTTCGCATGTAGGCAACTTTCGTGTATTTGCGAAACTTTCAGGACGATGCACTAGCCGCTTGTAGAAAAGGGAAAGGGGAGTGGTTGCAGGAACATCAAAAGAAGCAGCAAAAAAGTCTCGTTTTTTAACTTGCGCGCAGACGGTGAGAGGTTCATTTTTAATCGCTTCGCCCTTTTACTAAAGGGTTTTGTTCTTGTTGGGTAGGGGGATTGCTGTCGGCGATTTTACTGCCTTGAAATCAAATATTAACCTTCAACCATGTATTTCCAGACGCCGGGGAACCCCCCGAGCTCATCTGGAATTTTTAAACAATTAACAACTTATGAGTTCCTCTATTATGGAAGAACTGCTCGCCGAGAGCAGCTTTGACAAATTAATCGAAGGCACTGTCCTGGCAGGCACAATCACTGAAATTCGCGATAACGCAGTCATTATTGATATCGGCGCAAAGGCCGAGGGAGCCGTCGCAGCTTCCGAGTTTATCGATGTCGGGGAGCTGCAGATCGGCTCGGAAATCGAAATTTACCTGGAAAAACTGGAAGATCGGGATGGAAGTCCGATTCTCTCCTACGACAAGGCCGAACAGAAGAAAAACTGGGAAAAGATCCTCAGCAAATGCGAGGAAGGCACCATTGTTTCGGGCCGCGTTAAATCCAAAGTCAAAGGGGGACTCATCGTCAATATCGGGGTGGATTCTTTTCTGCCCGCCTCCCAGATCGATGTCCAGCCGCCCAAAAACCTCGATCAATACGTTGGGCAGACTTATGATTTCAAGGTTCTGAAAATCAATCAGGACCGCCGCAACATCGTTGTTTCGCGCCGCGAGTTGATCGAGGAGCAACGCATTTCCAAACGCCGCAAATTGCTGGAGGAAGTCAAACCGGGCGATATTCGCCGCGGGGTGGTCAAGAACATCACCGATTACGGCGCTTTTATCGATCTGGATGGGCTGGACGGCTTGCTTCATATCACCGATATGAGTTGGGGCCGCATTGCCCATCCGAACGAAATGGTCAAGGTGGGAGAGGAAATCAGTATCATGATTATCGAGGTGGATCGCGACCGGGAACGCGTTTCCCTCGGCCTCAAGCAGACTACACCGAACCCGTGGGAGGGCATCGACAAACGCTACCCGGTTGGTGGCCAAGTGCGTGGAAAAGTGGTCAATCTTGTTCCCTATGGCGCCTTTGTCGAACTCGAGGAGGGCGTTGAAGGGCTCGTCCATGTTACCGAATTATCCTGGATCAAGCGTGTCAATAAACCCGGCGATATGCTCAATGTGGGCGAGGAGATCGATGCGGTGGTTCTGGGGGTGCAGAAAGACGATCAGAAAATTTCCCTCAGTGTTCGTCAACTCGATCCCAATCCTTGGGATATGGTTAAGCACAACTACCCAATCGGCGCGAGGGTGCGCGGCCAAGTCCGCAATCTCACCAGCTACGGCGCTTTTGTCGAACTTGAGGCCGGCATCGACGGCATGATTCACGTTTCCGACATGTCCTGGACCCGCAAAGTGAACCACCCGAGCGAAGTTTTGACCAAGGGAGAAGAGGTCGATACGATCGTTCTCGATGTGGTGCCGGACAACCAGCGCATTTCATTGGGCATGAAACAGCTTTTGACCGATCCGTGGAGCGAGATCGATTCCCATTACAAGATTGGCAATGTGGTCACCGGCAAGATCAGCAAACTGACCAGCTACGGCGCCTTTATCGAACTGGAGCACGGGATCGACGGGCTGGTCCACATCAGCCAAATCAGCGAGGAACGGGTTGAAAAAATCAAGGATGTGCTTGAGGCCGGGCAGGAAGTTACCGCCCGTGTCATCAAGATCGACCGGGATGACAGGAGAATCGGCCTGAGCATCAAGGCGGCCCATTACGATTCCGAGCAATTTGCCATGGAAACGGCTGCCTATGAACAGGTGGAACGTGACGAACTGACCAGCCTGGGCGATATCCTCGACGAGGCCACAAAATAGAAATAGAGCGTTACTCCTACCTCTCTCTTTCCCTCCTCTGTTCACTGACAATCTCCGGGCAACCGGAGATGCCATGGAGCGGAGAGCCTGCTTAATTGTTCGCTTTTGAGTGATAGAACTCTTTTAGGACCTTCATTCGCTCCTGCTGAAGCTGTTCCTCACGGATTTCACCGGCCGATCTCTGGCGCTCTTTTTTGGCCAGGATTTTCCGCATCTTGGAAAGGGCCATGTTTTGCAATTGGCGAACCCTTTCCCGGGTAATGTTGAAAATATAACCGACTTCTTCAAGGGTTCTCGGTTTATCCCCGTCCAACCCGAATCGCAGGCGTATAATCTCTCCTTCCCGTGGCGATAAATGTTCCACCATTGCCTTGATATCGCCGAGGAGCGTTTTGCTGCGCAGGTTGTCGAATGGATTGGGGGCATTTTCATCGCCCACAAGGTCTCCAAATTCGGTATTGTCTCCATCGCCAATCGGCGCATCGAGTGAAGTTGGCCGCACACTGACACTCTTCAGATGAGCGATTTTATTGGTCGGCATTCCCATTTCAAAGGCGATCTCATCATTGTTTGGTTCCCGTCCCAGCTCTTCCGAAAGCAGTAGCGTGACTTTTCGCATTTTGGCGATTTTGTCCACCAGATGGACGGGAAGCCGAATTGTTTTACTCTGGTTGGCCAGTGCCCTTTTGATGCTCTGCTTAATCCACCAGGCTGCGTAAGTGCTCAATTTGCCGCCTTTGTCCGGATCAAACCTTTCCACCGCTTTTATCAGCCCGATATTGCCTTCGCTGATGAGGTCGAGCAGCGGCAGGCCAAAATTGGAATAATCGTGGGCAATTTTTACTACCAGTCGCAGATTGGCCTTGATCATTTTAATCCGCGCCTCTTCATCTCCCCGCATGATGAGGTGGGCTAATTGCGCTTCTTCTGCCGGCTTTAGAAGAGACGTGCGGCCGATTTCTCCCAGGTATAGCCTGATGGCGCTTTTATCGGAGCTGAGCAGGCTTGAGGATTCATTGTTTTTCGCGGATGCCGTCGAATTTTGCCGGGAAACCTGAATCTTTTCTTCGACCTTCGAAGTGGGATTGGAATTATCGGGTTGTTTTGTTTTTTTTGCTGCGCTCATCAAGCAGTCTCTAAATCAAAATTTGGTCTGTTTTGCTCAAGGGATTGATTTTCCAATAAAAATATTGGGTCAAAGTAAATAGGTCTGTGAACGTTTGGCAAAGATTTAACGAAGGAAGTGAGATTCAGCAATAGGCGTTGGCTGGGCGTATATTTTCCGCCAGAGCCACTGCCTTGAGCATCCCCTTTGCCTTGTTGATTGTTTCCTGGTATTCGGTTTCGGGCTGTGAATCCGCCACCCAGCCGCCTCCCGACTGGATAAATAGCCTCTCGTTCTTAATCAAAGCCGTGCGAATGGCGATGCAGGAGTCGAGATTGCCATCGTAACTGAAATAAACCATTGCCCCGGCGTAGGGTCCTCTTTGCTCCCCCTCCAACTCTTCAATAATCTGCATGGCGCGAATTTTTGGGGCCCCGCTCACCGTCCCGGCCGGAAAAGTGGCCCGCATCAGATCGTAGGCGTTTTTATCCTCCTGCAGTTTTCCTTCGACCTGGGAAACGATGTGCATGACATGGCTGTACCGCTCGATGACCATGAATTCCGGCACCGTAACGCTTCCATACTCACAAACACGCCCCAGGTCGTTTCGTGACAAATCGACCAGCATCAAGTGCTCTGCGCACTCCTTTTTATCGGCCAGCAAATCGCGTTCGTGGGCGAGGTCTTCTTCCACCGTATTGCCCCGGGGCCGGGTTCCCGCAATGGGCCGGGTTTCGGCCAGCCCGTCGGTCAGGCGCACATGCACTTCCGGTGAAGCTCCTACCAGCGAGAAATCTGCCGTTTCATAGAGAAACATGTAGGGAGAGGGGTTGACCGTGCGCAGCGCCCTGTAGAGATCGAGCGGAGGCTGCTTGAATTCCTGTTCAAACCGCTGGGAACCAACCACCTGAAAAGCATCCCCGGCACGAATGTATTCCTTTGTCCGCGCCACCATTTTCTCAAAATGGTCTTTGCTCATGTTGCCCGGCGGGAGGGTCAATTCTCCCGAACTCTGCAGTGGTATGGGAGTCAGGGAACGTTCTTCCTGCAAGCAATTGTAAAGGGCTTCGATATCATTAACAGCCTCATCGTAGGCGTGGGTCGCGTCCCGGTCCTCTTCAATATGCGCATTGCGCAGCAGTCGCAAAGTCTGCCGGGCCCGATCAAAAATCACGATCGTGTCGGTGATGATGAAGTGCATGACCGGCACCTGGATGGGGTCTTTTTGAGCCAGGGGCACGGAGGGTTCCACCGCGTGGATGTATTCATAGCTCAAAAATCCGACCGCGCCGCCGATAAACCTCGGCATCCCCGGCAGCCGCACCGGATGGTAGCGCGACATTTCCTCTTCGATAATATCCAGCGGATCGGCCGGGGTGGGCACAACCTGGGTCTCGCCATTTCGCTCCGTAACAATCGTTTTGTCCCAAAACACGCTGAATGTCTTTCTCGGCTGGCAGCCGATGAAGGAATACCGATAGAGGTTGGCCCCGCCCTCGATCGATTCCAGCAGATAGGCGGGTCCATTCCGGTTCAGTTTCGAGTAAACCGAGACCGGCGTTTCAAAATCCGCCATCAAGTCTGCGCAGACCGGTACCAAGTTGCCTTGGCTGGCAAGTTCCATAAATTCGTCTCTGGACGGAAAAAAATTCATCGCATCAAGCATGGGCTAACAAAGCTGAAGATTTAACCAACCCAAAACAAGAAAAATCCCTTTTCGGCCATAGGCCGACAGGCATGAAAACCATCTACTGCCATATTCTTCTAAACCCCAAAAGGAATAATTTGAAAGCCGGATTCTCTCAATCATTGTTCTAGAACCTATCTCAAATTCGATGATGTTGATGCAGAGAGCAATTATGCATTTTGAGCAAGGCGCGACGGGGCTTGCCGGGCTGGCAGCCCGGCTGCC